>DYKI01000005.1:7253-94680 GCA_020722705.1 Chthonomonas calidirosea
TTCAGCAGGATCATCTTCGACGGGTCTGACAAGCATCCCTGCATCGCCCGAGGGCGCAGTCTCGACTGGCCTGAGCAGAGTGTCCTCGGGTGAACCGGGGGCGGTGGCCGGGCGCAACAGCCGCGCAGCATCCATCCGCCGTTGCGCACGCTGCGTCAGGATGGGAGCCACTTCGCGTGCGGCTGCTCGGATCATTTCCGGGAAACGCGGCGCCTGGAGCCGATTGGCGATCGGGATCGAAGCAGCTCCGCCGATATGGCCGAGTGCCCGCAGCATCGCGGCACAGAGTGCGGTTTCCGTTTCATCGGTCTCGCAGGCCGGCTTCAACCCACCGGTGGTGACCAGCGGGTCAGTCGCTTCGTACTGCGACAGGACGTTCACAAGATGCTGTTCGGCACCCGCAGGCATCTGACCCTCGTGTTCAGGAGTCACCTGAGGGAGCAGTTCGGTGAGGGCCTTCAGCGCGGCCTGGCGCACTGCCGAGCATCCCGGTCGGTTCCGGTCCCCCAGGGCGCGCGCGAGATCGCCGATGGCCGGAACGCATTTCAGCAGCCCGAGTGCGGTTGCCGCCTGAGACCTGACGGCGTTGAGGCGCGCGTCTTTGATGAGAAGGTAGGCGAAGATGGGCACGGCCACCACTGCGCTGAAGGAGCAGCCGATGGTCAGCGGGGCAGTGCAGCCTGTCAAGGCCCACTTGCGAGTCTGAAGGACGTTCGCCAACGCTCGGATGACATCCGCTGTGCGCTCAGTATCGAACTTGGCGCGTCCCAGAGCCCATGAGGCCGCCACCGCGGCTTTCCATCTGCTGCAGCCGCACTCGGCCGTGGCCGCGATCAGCGTGTACACATCTTCATTCCGCAGCTCATCGCCCAGCATGACGCGTTCAACGATCGGCCGTACGGGATCGGCATGGCCCAGTTCATGGAACCTCGGAGGAGGTTCATGACGCAGAACGTCCATCCCCGAGGCGACGGTCGGCTGGCGAGGCGGTCGAAGGACCCTCGTTAGCTGTTCGGTTCGCTCGCGCAGGGTGGTCAGCAAACGCATGGTCACAATGATACGCCACAGGCGGGCTTGCGCCACCGACTTCGTACTGCGCTCCAGTTGAAGGCCGACGGTTGAGTGCGACCTGTTCCGCCGATTCGCGTCGCATCCGTCCCATATGTCCCACCGGGAGATGACGCTTTGACAGGCCTCGGCCTGTCGGGGTAGATTGCCGATCGTGCACATCGAACCACATGGAGACGAACGGTGCCTAACTTTGCTCACTCGGCGCTGGCCATCGGCGCGAGTGTGGCGTGTCTGGTCGTGCCTGTGAGTGCGGGATCAGCACGGACCGGACTGGACGCACTTGACGCCATCGTGCGGCGAGGGCTGGAGGAGCAACGGTATCCGGGAGCGGTGCTCGTTGTCGGCCAGAGTTACCGCACTCTGTACGCGCGTGCTTTCGGGCGGCACACCTATGCCGAGGACAGCCCGCCAATGCGCATGGACACCATCTTCGATCTGGCATCGCTCTCGAAGGTGGTCGGCGGCACGCCCGCAGCTCTGGCGCTGATTGAGGCGGGCAAGCTCAGCCTGGACGATCCCGTCCAGATGCATCTCTTCGGCTTCGGCGTGCGGGGCAAGCACGATGTCACGGTGCGCGATCTGCTCACTCACGTTTCGGGACTGAAGGCGTACGAGAGCTATGCGGTCGTCGAAAGGACCCGGCGTCCCGGTGAGAGCCATGCGGACGCCCTCTATCGTCACTATGCTGCGCTTCCTCTTGCGTATCCGCCCAGGACCAAGATGGTTTACAGTTGCCTGAATCTTCAGACGATGGCCGCTATAGTTCAGCGGATCGCCGGCGAATCGCTTGATGATCTTCTGCGGCGTCGCGTATGGCAGAAGCTGCGCATGAAGGACACGACGTACCGCCCCGGCGCAGCACAGATCAAACGATGCGCCCCGACGGCTGTGGGACCCGACGCCGCTCCGGTGCGCGGGATCGTCCATGATCCTCTGGCGCGCTACCACGGCTCCGAGAGTCTGTGCCCCGGAAATGCGGGTCTCTACTCGACTGCAGGCGACCTCGAGCGTTATGCCCGGATGATCCTCCATGACGGCGCATGGTACGGAACGCGAGTCTTCCGGCCGGAAACGATCCGCCTGATGACGACGGTTCATACGCCCGAAGGCGTGAAACCGCTGCGGAGCATCGGCTGGGCAGTCTACGGCGAACCGCCCTATGCGGCGCACGCCCGAACGGACCCAACCCGACGCACAATCGGACATACCGGCTACACCGGCACCTGGCTCTGGCTCGACCCCACCAGCAGGGTCTACATCATCTTCCTGACCAATCGGGTCTTTCCGAGCCCGGCCTTCAAAGGCGGCGAAGGGGGCTCCATTGACGCCATTCGATCCGACATTGCGCGGGCCGTGATTGAGTTGCTGATTGCAGGCAAGAGGCAAGAGGCGAGGGGCAAGTGACGAGCTGCGCCCCCCTTCCCCTTGCCCCCGCCCAGCCAGAGGGGGCGGGGGCAGCAACTGGCGGATCTACGACGGCGTGACCGCTGCCCGTTCGAAACAGCCTCGCAGAGCATCGGCGGCCCATGATGCGGGATTGCCGAACGGTTCGGGCGTGACTGGGCCGTCGTAGCCGATTTGCGCGAGTGTCTGCAGGAACCCGGTGATGTCAATGACGCCTGTCGCCCCCGGCAGACATCGCTTGTTGTCAATGTGGGCCTCAAGTGGAACGCCTCGCGGAGCGTCATTGACGTGTACATAAACGATGTCGTGGTTGGTCAGCGTGGCCAGTTCATCGAGCGTGCCGCCTGACGTATACCAGTGCCAGCAGTCGAGCAGCAGACCGACATTCGGGCCGATCTCGCGCCCCAAGGCCACCATGTCGAGCATCTTATAGACGAACGGGTACTTCAACCGGTCCCTGATCGTTTTTGGTCCGATGAACTCGAGCCCGAGCCGACACCCATGCCGGTGAAGCGCTTCTGCAATCGGACCGAAACGCTCGATATGGAACCGTCTGTTCTTGTCGGTCGGCAGTTCGTCGCTGCCGGGCATGAGCCAGGTCATGGTGCGGCCGCACCCGATGGCCTCGGCCGCCGCAGCGAGGGATTCAAGCTCCACGAGCCCGGCCTTCCACTCGTCCTCGGGCGCATTCCAGCGCATCGGCAGTCCGAATCCGGCCGGTTTCAGACCGGTGTCGGCGAACATGGCTTTCACATGGTCCGGGCCGTGTTCTTGAAGAAGCCGGGCCACCTCATGGACGCCGAACTCGACGCCCCCGTATCCGTTTGACCGAGCGGCGTCAATGGCCTCCTGCAATGTGCTGACTTTCAAGCCCATCGCGCCAGGGCTCAGCGCCATGTACATGCTTGTTTCCCCTTTATGCGCCGGTTGGTGCCGACGTTGCTTTCGACTTGGTTCGAGATTTGCAGTGGCGCGTCCTTCCTGGCGGGCGTGCAACCTTCTGCAATACTGACCGTATGAGAATGCGGAGGAACGCTGTCGGCGGCACCTCCATGTGGGAGGTATGGGCACATTGAAGTGGGCTTGGAAGATCGGTGAGTACTCGGGGATCGCCGTCTACATCCATGCGACGTTCTTGCTCCTGCTCGCGTGGGTGGGCATCAGCCATCTGGTTGGCGGTGAGCCCCTCAGCGCGGCAATGGGCGGGGTGGTGTTCATGCTGGCGCTCTTCGGCTGCGTCTTGCTCCATGAGTTCGGCCATGCGCTTGCCGCTCGACGCTTTGGCATTCGAACGCGGGACATCACGCTCCTTCCCATAGGCGGCATGGCCCGGCTGGAGCGAATGCCCGAAGACCCGCGTCAGGAGCTCTGGGTCGCCGTTGCCGGTCCGATGGTCAATGTTGCCATCGCCGCAACCCTGTTTGTCTGGTTGGCGGCCAGCCGGGCGCTTGTGCCGCTCGAGACCCTGAGCGTTGCCGCGGGGCCGTTCCTTGAGAGACTTCTCATTGTCAACGTCATCCTGGTGGTGTTCAACATGATCCCTGCCTTTCCGATGGATGGCGGCAGGGTGCTTCGGGCTCTTCTGGCGATGCGCATGGAGTATACGCGCGCGACGCAGACGGCGGCCAATCTCGGCCAGGGCCTCGCGATGCTCTTCGGATTGTTCGGTCTGCTGAGCGGACAGTATATGCTCCTGTTCATCGCCCTCTTTGTATGGATCGGCGCAGCCCAGGAAGCCAGCTTGGTGCACATGAAATCCGCTCTGGGAGGCATCCCTGTCAGTCGCGCCATGCTCACCAACTTCGAGACGGTTGCGCCGACCGACCCGCTGCAGAAGCCGGTGGATCTTCTGCTCAAGGGCTTTCAGCAGGACTTCCCTGTGCTCTGGGGCACCGAACTGATCGGTGTTCTGACGCGCGCCGACCTGATCGGCGGACTCAGTCAGCGAGGGGCCGACGCCACGGTGCAGGAGGTCATGCGGCGTGATTTCCAAGTGGCGGATCCCCATGACATGCTGGAGAGCGTCTTCATGGAGCTGCAAGAGTGCCAATGCCACACGCTGCCCGTTGTAAGGAACGGAGAGGTGGTCGGGCTGGTGACGAGCGACAACATCGGTGAGTTCATGATGGTTCAGGCCGCACTCGCCGAGCAGCGCGGGTCGCAAGTGGCGAAAGGCTGACGATCCCCGGCGGGTGGGTGCGGCCCGCGTCCATCCGGTCCATCGCCGGTGGTTGGGTCCGAAGCGTATCGAAACCCCGGCGGCATCATCGGCCGCCGGACAGAAGGTTGAGGGCCTCGCGGATCAGCCGGGGGACATCGGCTGACCCGCCTGATTCGGTCATCACTCTCTCGGCAGCCTTGCGGGCATCGGTCCGGCTGTACTGCAGATTCACGAGAGCCTCGACGATATCCTCAAATACCTCCCGGTTCACACCCGATGTCCGATCGGTCAGGCGCTGGACCCTCTGATCGAAGGCAAACTGCGCCATTCGGTCGCTCAGTTCGAGCACGATGCGCTGGGCCAGCTTCGGCCCGACTCCCGGCACCCGAGTCAGCGCCTTGGTGTCGCCAGAAGCAATGGCGCTCGCCAAAGCGCTACCGTCGAGAACACTCAGCAACGACAGGGCAACCTTCGGGCCGACACCCGCCACGCCGATCAATGCTTCGAAGACCTGCCGCTCGTCGGCCGTACGGAACCCGTACAGGGCGATGTCGTCTTCGCGCACGATCATCGAGGTAAAGAGCATGACCTTCTCGCCTTCGGGCGGGAGCGTCGTCAGGACGCCGAGCGGCACCAGCGCCCGGTAACCGACGCCGTTCACGTCCAGTGTGACGCTGGTCGCATCGGTTCGGGCCACGAGCCCCGACAGGTGCGCGATCATGGAATGACCTTGTTGACTCGATACTCGACGAGACCCTCGGCACCCGCCCGCTTAAGCGATGGCAGCAAGTCCCGCACGGTCCGCTCCTCGACGACAATCTCGAGCGCCACCCAGTCCGGATCGGACAGCGTCGAGACGGTAGGCTTCCTCATGGCCGGCAGAAGCGCTTCAATCGCCTTCAGATCACTGCGGCGCACGTTCATCTTGAGCCCTGCCATCTGTTCGGCTTCGAGGGCGCCTCGGAGAAGCATCGCAATGTTCTCGGTTTTCTCGCGCTTCCATGAGTCGTTCCAGGCGTCGCGGTTGGCCACCAATCGTGTTGTTGAAAGGAGCAGGGTCTCGACGATTCGAAGGTTGTGTGCTCGGAGCGAGCTTCCGGTCTCGGTGTTGACAACAATGGCGTCAACGAGGTCAGGCGCCTTTACCTCGCATGCCCCCCATGAGAACTCCACGGCAGCATGGACGCCGCGTTCGGCAAGGTATCGTTCGGTCAGCCGCACATACTCGGTCGCGATGCGCTTGCCCTCGAGGTGACTGACTTCTTTGATGTCCGAGTCGTTGGGCACCGCAAGGACAACGCGTATGGGGCCGCGGGTGACCTTGCTGTAGTTGAGCTCGGCCACCTCGACGACGGAAGAGCCGTTGTCCTCGATCCAGTCCTTGCCGGTAAGGCCAACATCCAGAATGCCGCTTTCAACGTAGCGGGGGATCTCCTGAGGTCGGATCAGCAGCAGGGCGATCTCGGGGTCATCCACCTCGGGATGATATGATCGTCCGCTGCTCAGTCGGAAGTCGTATCCGGCTTTGCGGAAGAGAGCGAAGGTGGCCTCCTGAAGGCTGCCCTTCGGGAGGCCGATCCTGAGTTTTGTGTCCAATGGCGTCACTTTCTGAGCTATGAGTGGGCGGATAAGATGGGCGGTGGTCCGGAGCGCATGACGGGCCAACCGACCTCATTATAGTCGCCATCGGGCTGATGGATGATGAAAGCAGGGCAGATCCGGTCGGATCAGTCCTTGCCCAGCCAGGGCGGATTGGCCAGCGTGTGTGCTTTCTCTTTTAGCCGGAACAGGCGGTGCGCGTTGCCGCGCATAATGGGGTCGGTCAGCTCGATAGCCTGCGCATGGGAAAGCCAGCCGTCGCGCACAAGTCCGGTGAGAGCCAGGGCGATGCCCCGCCGAGCCACCATAGCGTGTCCAACAACGGGTTCTACCGGGATGAAGTCGCCGCCGAAGGTCAGCACCTTGTTGCTGGGAGCAGTCACGAGCATGGACTGCAGGAACCGGACCGACGACACCGGATCAATGATCCAGGCCCAGCACATGTCTATGAACGCGTTATGCCAGTGCTTCGCAATGGCCACCATCTGGTCCCAGAATGGGTACCCGATATGCATGAGCACGAACCTGGCTTCCGGCGCGCGCCTCAGTATCTCGGTCACGTCGCCCGGATTGGTCGCCACACGCGCCATGGGCATGCCGTTATGGCCTGCATAGTAGCCTGTATGAAGCTTGATCGGCAGGTCCATGGAGGCCGCCTTGCGCACGCCGTACCAGAACAGATGGTCCTCGATGGTCTTGCGGTCGGCTGCAGTGAGGCGATCACCGTTGATTAGGCGAGAGAACGGCGCTTCAGCTTCTTCCGGCGGCACGTCGGCGAAGTCCAGACGGCGGGAGTAGGCGATCTGCGACTTTGCAGCCACGGCATACGGGCCATATGTGGTGAACCACCAGTCTACGACCCTATGGTAGTCGGCAAGGCCTGTAACGCGGATGTCGGCGGCCTCGGCGTGCTCGCGCCACAGGTCAGGAAGCTGCAGATTCATCAGCGAAATGTCCTGCATGAGCAGAGTCGGAAGCTTCGTTTCCATGAAGGTGCGCTCGAGCGAGTTGACCTGGCAAGACTCGATGCCCGCGATGGTTACCAGCAAACGCTTGTAGAAGCCCGGCTTGACGGTGGCTCGATAGCGGTCCGCGATGAGCTTGACGGTCGTGCCATTGAGGTCGCGCACTCCGTAGATAGCCTCAGCGGACAGTCGCACTGCCTGGCCGTAGCCGGTGTTTCTCACCATGGGCCACCAAGGCTCGATGGCTGCCCACTTACGCCTGGTGTCAGCATCGGGCGAGGATAGAATGCTGCGGTCTTCGGGCGACATGCCTGCCACCTGCAGGTCCGAATCGATGTAGTGCATGAACAAGACCGACCAGTCGTCGCACGGAATCCTGCCGCCGGGTTTCCACTCCGTTCGCGTTGTCTCTTCGACGAGGTGCTCGTGGGTATCTACGAAGAGCGTTCGGCGAACACGTGCTGCGATCTCGGTATCGAGGCCTTCGTCGGGGATGACCGCGTTCATTGGTGACACTCCTTGCATTGCGCCGGCAGCCGCGGACCCGGCCAGGACCTGCCTGCGAGTCACGGGTACCGAACGGTTGTGAGCCCGAGGTTTCATGCTGATGACAGCTTCATACTTCGTGGCCGAACCCGGGTCTACCTTTTTTCGCTTGACGGTGTGCGCGGCGGCATGCTACGATGCGCTCGATCCGATGAACGTCGTCATGGGCGTGTTGCGTTTCGGCTTTCTTGCGCTGATCGTGGCGTTCGCCCTTTATATCGCGTGGCTCATCAAGCGCGATCTGGATCGTCGCTGATCGGGAGCGTCGGGTCTCGTCGGGAGAGAGCACATCAGCGAAACTGACCAAATCAGCGTGGCAGCGGGGCGCAGGGCGTGCGACATCGCATGCTCGACGCATCCCGGCCAGGTGCGAACCATCAACTGCGACCGTTGCCGAGTCGCCGACGCTCAGGCGCTGGGCGGCAAGGCTGACGCGTTTCTCATGGTCGTTGATGGTATGGGCGTAACTCGGCGGGGGGATACGGCCAGCAGAGTGGCCGCCGAGGTGGTGCCTGAGGTTCTGCACTCCGCCATCGCCGCGCTCCCGGCACAGCCGACCTGCGACCAGTTGGCCGATGCGCTCCGAGAGGCCGTATCCGCAGCCAACCTGGCCGTCTGGAAGCGTGCTCAGGAAGACCCCGAGCTCAAAGGCATGGGCACGACATGCGTTGCCGCGCTGGTTACCGGCGGAACCGCGCTCGTCTGTCATGCCGGCGATTCCAGGGCTTACAAGCTGAGCGGCGACGACCTCATCCAGATAACCGCCGATCATTCGCTCATCCAGGAAGTGGTTCCTTCGGATGACTTTGGCGTGTCCGTCGAGGATCGGTTCGGCGCAGTGATCACTCGGGGCATCGGCCTATCGCGGTCGGTCGAAACCGATCTCGAAGTTGTGAAGCTGGAAGCCCAGGATGCGCTGCTTCTTTGCACCGACGGACTCTCCAATATGCTGGATGATCGCCGCATCGCGGCCACGCTTGCTCAGGCGTCCAGCGCGGGCGAAGCATGCGAGAAGCTCATCGGCGTGGCCAACGAGGCGGGCGGGCTCGACAACATCGGCGTCGCTGTGTTTCGAGGTCCGGAGTATGAGCCCTACGCCATAACCGCGGAGGCTGCCGACCGGGCCGTGGCACGGGCGAGGGGATCGCGCACCCGCCGGCGCAGGTCGCGTTCGCCCTGGACTCAGCCGATGGTCATTGTATTGTTGGTCATCTGTGTCGTGCTCAGCGCCGCGTTGGCGCTGACTCTGGCCGACAGAGCGCGCCTGCTTTCGGATCTGAATCGCGCAAGAAGCGCTTCGATGGAGTCGGCATCACCCGGAAGGTGAGAGCCGCCGACACGGCGAAACGCTCAACGGAGGACATCCGCATGAATCGTAAGTTCCTGAACTACGGCATCTTCTTCGCGATTGTCGCGATCGTTGTGGGCCTGGCCGTCCGGCATAGCCGCCACATGGCCTACCTGGTCAACTCCATGGCCGGCTCCGACAGGGCCGCCCGTGTGTCCGCGGCCAAGGAACTGGTGAAGATGGAGCAGTTCATGGACGCAATCACCGGCGAGAGCATCGCGCGCCGGGTGCGGATTGTCCAGGCGCTGGAGGACTGGGGGGAGGCTGACGCGGTAACTCAGGCGGTTGCATTCCTGAAAGATCCTGATCGGCCCGTCCGCGACCGCATCGCGCTGGCGCTGGCGCGCATCGGTACGAAAACCGCCGACAACCTGCAGGGCGTCGTTACCGGGTCGAAGGACGGCGACAGCAACGTTCGCAAGGTGTGTATTTCGTTGCTGCAGGTGTTCGGTCAGGACGATCCCGAGCGTGCGTTCGCGCTGCTTCAGCGCCTGTTGCCCGACACCGATGCGGGTGTCTTGCGCGCGGCGCTGGAGATGCGCAACGCGTCTGTCGCCGGCCAGCTCATTACGAAGGTCGTCGAGGCGATGAAGGCGGATGCAGCGGCTCGGGCTCCGGGCGCGGATGTGCTGGGGGCGCTCACTCAGCGTCGGGAAGAATGCGTCAAGGCGCTGCTTCCGCAAGTCGCCGACAAGGACGACGGAGTCTGTTCGGGGGCCATTGCCGCCCTCGGGAGTGTGGGAAGTCCGACGCCGGTGCCGCAGTTGATCGCTGCGATGAAAGAGCGAAGCCCGCAGGTGAGGCGGGTTGCCATCGGCGCCATTGCGCTGATCGCCCACCCATCGTGCGAGGCGCCGCTGACTGAGGCAATCCGGAACCCGGATGACGACAACGAGGCACGAGCCCAGGCCGCAGTGGGCCTGGGCCGCATCGGAACCCCGACGGCGATTGCGACCCTGGTATCCGCGTTGAGCGACGACGACCTGAAGGTCCAGATCGCGGCTGTTGATGGCCTGTCGGATGTCGGCGTTCCGGCAGTGTCGGCTCTGGCCGTTGCCGTTCGGGCCCCCGATGCTCGCACGCGGTTGCGGGCTGCTCAGGCTCTGGGAGGCATCGCGACACCCTCGATCAATGGAGCCCTTGCCCCTGCCTTACGTGACCGGTCGCCGGAAGTGCGCGTGGAAGCGGCCAAGGCTCTCGGCTTCGAGGGCAATGGAGCGGCCGTAGCCTTGCTTTCCCCTGGTCTCACCGACAGCGATGGAGCGGTTGCCGCGGCCTGTGCCGACGCCCTGGCCAGGATCGGCGCTCCGGCACGCCCTGCGTTGACGCGCGCCCTGGCCGGTCCCAGCGGTCCCGCATTCCTTGCGGCGGCCGCACTGGCGAAACAGGGAGCTGCGTCGGTGGCTGATGTGGCTGCGGCCGCGCAGTCCGGTGCCGCATCGGGCCGATGGGCCGTCGAGTCCCTTGCTCGCAACCGTTCTCAGGCTGCGCTAGAGGCTCTCAAGCAACTGACGTCATCTGGCGACCCTGAGACTCGCAATGTCGCCTCGGCGGCGCTTCAGCGTCTATCACTACAGTAGGCGGTTGCCCGCCGCATGCATTGGTCACCGGGGAACGCACTCTGGTTCCTTTCCGGTATCAGGATGAGTGCGGCGCCTCCGGCATACTCTGACAGCGCCGCCGGTCGAGGAGGCTCCATGCATTCGGTATCAAGGCGGAGTGCGTCCGCACGATGGTGCGCTGTCGCGGCATGCTGTGTCGCGTCACTCCTGGTTGGGTGCGGCGGCGGAGGCTCCGGCGCGCGGACCTTCAAGGGGCGTTCATTCGCGTTCTCGAACGGCTCACGTGCGCTCAGTATCGCGGTCGATTCCGCCGGCCGCTGCACCGTTGTCGCGTATGACGCTGTCCTGTTGCCCACGGCGGCCGGCGCCCAGGGCGCGTTCGCGGCCGGTGATGCCTTCTATGCGCAGACGGCGGACGGTCAGGTTCAGTTCGAAGGGCAAGCCGCGGCGTCAGGCGAGACGGTCTCATGCACAGTCAAGCGTAACGGAGCCACCCTGTTCACCACGGTCGCGACGGTGGTAGCCGCCGGGGCGGCGCCTCCAGCCGATCTCCTCGGTACCTTCTCGCGAATCGGCGGCGACGAGATCGGATACCTGACTGCGGACAGCAGCGGCCATGCGGCGCTCTGGGTCAGCACCGTGGGAGCGACAGGAGGGGATCTCCTATCGGTCGGTTCTGATGGGGCGCTGGCGTCCGCGGACGGCAGCACCCTCGGGCAGTTGACTGCCGATTCGGGTAACGTGGTCCTCGTGCTCACGCGGCTCAACGGCGTGCCGGTTGGCCTCTCACTCGACCTTCTTCGATCCTCGCGCGCCAAATGGACGTTCATGGTCTTCATCAACGGGGCAAACGACCTTCAGACCTATGGGCCACTCAACGTCAACCAGATGGAGAAGATCGGTTCGACGGCCGACGTCAACATCGTGGTCCAATGGAAGCAGGCCGATTGCGCCACTTGCGGCAATCCGGCGTGGGTCTCAACACGGCGCTACTTCGTGACGCGCGACCAGAACACAAACACGATCAGTTCGCAGCTTGTAGAAGACATGGGACCGAACGTGGACATGGGCGACTGGAGGGAACTGAACGCGTTCATCCGCTGGAGTCAGCAGCGCTATCCCGCCGATCGCTATGCTCTGGTGGTGTGGGATCATGGCGCGGGTTGGCGAAGCACTCGGGCCGGCGAACCGGCGCGCCTGCGGTCAGTCTCCATTGACGATTCGACAGGCAGTGAGATTCAGACCTGGGAGCTGCCGCAAGCGCTGAATGTGTCGCCGAAACTCGACATGCTCATCTTCGATGCCTCGTTGATGCAGATGACCGAGGTTGCCTACGAGGTGCGCGACATGGCGGGGCTTATGGTCGGATCGGAAGAGAGCCCTCCCGGCGAGGGGTACGTGTATGACGCGTTCCTGCAGGACCTTGCCGCCAATCCGGACATGACGCCTGCGCAGTTTGCGTCGAGTATCGTCAGTCGGACCCTCGAGAGCTACGGCACGGACACCAACATCACGCAGTCGGCGGTGGATCTGTCGAAGATGCAGGTTCTGGCCGATCGGCTCAACACCTTCGCCGGTCTGCTTTCGTTCCATGCATCGGCCGAAGCCGCGGCGCTCGTCGGAGCGCGCAAGAACGCGGAGTCCTATCTCTACCGCGACAACAAGGACCTTTGGCACTACGCTGAGCTCGTCCGCGTGAATGCCGGCGCCCCTGCGCTCAAGACGGCCGCGACGAACGTTCAGCAGGCTCTCGACGCAGCGGTCATTGCCGAGGCATCGGGCACGCTCCACCCGAACTCACACGGACTCGCCATCTACGTGCCCGATCCGTCGGGCTACCTGGTTTCCTACACAAACCTTGCCATTTCGCGAGTCACCGAGTGGGATTCGTGGCTGGTAAACCAGCCGCCCGGATAGAGCGCGACCCGGTGAGCGATCTCGACGAGTATCGGCGTGCGCAGCGCTCGCTTCGGCGCGTGTTCGACGGTCTTACCGCGACACTGTGCCCTGACTGTGAGGACCCCTGCTGCAGGGTACCGGCGCGCGTTGCGGCCCTCGATGTGATGATCGCTCTGGCAGGTGGCTGGAACCGCGAGACGGTGGACGCTGATCCGGTCGTCATGGCCCTGGATCAGGCCTCATACGCCCTCAAGCCCGGCGAGGAAGCGGCGGCTCTGCCTTGCCCGTTTCTGAAGGCAGACGGGTGCGTGTTTCCGGGCGATCTGCGTCCCCTGGAGTGCTCAGCGTATGTGTGCAAGTACATGCTTGCGGCCATGGATGCCCGGCAGCGCGCTCATGTGCGGCGGCTTGTTGCGGACATGAGGCGGGCACATGGGCGCATCTTCTCGACGTTCGAAGCCAGACTCAGGCGGCGATCACGCGAGTCCAAAGACATCGCCTGAAGCGGACCGAACCACCTCGGATCGGCAGGAATCTCGCTCTTCCACGGCGGCCGGGTGAGGAGCGCAATGGAACGGCGGCCATTCGGGGCTCAGCACGGGCGGTCGTGTCGGTCCATCGGCGGCGCAGGCACCAACCCGTAGGGGCATTCGGATGCGCCGGTACGCACGGCCCAGGCGGAGTCCCCATAGGAGTAGTGCCAGTATTCATCCTTGCAGTTGGAGAACCCGGCCTCGAGCATGGCATGGACCAAGAGCCTGCGGTTCGCTTCGGCCTCGGGCGCCAAGCCCCGTACCCATGTCGGGGCCGCATCCCATCCGGCAAGCGGCGAGACCATGTCCAGTATCTCGCCATCTGCCCGCATGAGCTGCACATCTACGGCGCCTCCTGTGCAGTGTCCCGGCGGGGCGGGCTGGTCATACGGCGCGAAAAACCGGTTGGCTGCCCGGTGCACGGCAGCGAGCGACCATTCCGGGTGCTCCAGTCTCATCTGTGCAAAGTAGCTGTCCCAATGTCGGCGCTGATCGTCTATGGTACGGAGTGCCGTGCTCACCCTCAGGCGCAACCCGGCGGGCAGGCTCGATGCTGCGCTGTTGAGCATCTTGGCGACCGAGATGCGGGCGAACGGCCTTGCCCGTCGGAGCACGATCAGGCCCGGGCACGCGAGCCTGAGGTCCACCAAAGGCTCATCGTTCTCGCAGATATGGACGCGGTTGAGTGCAGCGATGGGCTCAGGCACTCCGGTCGGGCGGCTGATCGCGGGGCGCGTTGAGGCTCGGGGACGCATCAGTTGTCGCTGAACGGGTCGAAATCGTCGTCCATGTCGTCGCCGCCGAAGTCCCCGGGATCGCGAGGCATGTCGTCAACGTCTTCGATCACGCCCGATGCGTCCGTATAGCGGTTGATCTGCTCCGCGCGGAACACGTGCGCGACGAAGTCGTCCCTCTCAAACCTGGGGAGGTAACTGACAACAATCTCGTCGTCTATCTGCGCGATCAGTTGTTCTTCGTCGCCTACGGTGAGGTCCGCTTCCAGGATGATGGTGGCGTGGATGGTGTCGTGGGAAAAGTGCACATCCACCTGGCCGATACGGCGGTCGTGATCCCAGATCAGGTGAACCTCGGAGCTCAGAGTCCGGACGAGGCGGCTCAGGCGGAATTGGTAGTCCACTACACACCTCCAGGTTTGGATGGGACGAACGTCAGCCTAACCGATGCGGCCAGAAAGCAGTGCCGCAACGGCTTCCGCGAAGCCGTCCTGTTCGAACGCGGGCGCTACCCATGAGGCCGCATTGCGCACGGCTTCCTTCCCCGATCCCATGGCGATCGAGAAGCCGGCGGCGCGCATCATGGGCAGGTCGTTCCCGCCATCGCCGAACGCGAGCGTTTCCTCACGTGAGACGCCAAGCCGCGCGGCAAGGACCCGCAACGCCTCGCCCTTGTCGCAGCCGGGCGCCATGAACTCGAGGTACTCGGGATTGGTCCGCGTCAGGTACAGAGAGTCAGCATACCGGTAGGACATCACCCCAAACAACCGATCGGCCACTTCCGGTTCGTCAATCAGGATCATCTTGGTGGGGTGCGTGCCGTCAAGCGTTGTCAGGTCGCCGATGGCCTCCATCCGAGAGCCTGTATGGTTCTGATAGAAGCGGGCCCAATGGCCGATTTCAGCGACATACAGGTGGTCGTCCAGGTAGTAGTTGAGGTGATGGCCGTTGTCGGCACAGAAGCGGACGATCTCCGCAGCCGGCTCTGCGGGAACCGTGACATGCCGCCAGGTATCGCCTGTCGTGCGGTCACGGATCATGGCGCCGTTGTAGGATATGACGGGTCCGTCGAGGTCGAGAGCCTCAGCAAAGCGCAGTGTGGCTTCGTGCATCCGCCCGCTTGCTATCACGCACATGACGCCGGCCTCGCGCAAATCCCGCACTGCCTGGACATTGCGGGGCGAAATGGACCCGTCATGCGCCACAAGGGTCTCGTCGAGATCAATGGCCGCCAACCGATACCTGGTCTGCATCTGAATGTCCCTATGCCTTGCCTTGACGCCGTACCGCGCCGAGATCAGCGGAAGGCCGGATCGCCGGCGTCCCGCTTTGGTCACCGATTAGTATAACCGCCGACGGCATCGGGAGGGTGGAACGCAGCCGAATCCGTTGGCGATGACGCAACGCACGGTTCAGTCTGGAGTGTACGGTAAACTCTCTGAGTCGCGGAGTGCCGGAGCCGGCAGCCCGCAAGGAACGAAGATCGAGGAACCGACCATGAGTGTGTGGAGCCTGTACACCGAGGACGCATTGCGCTTGAGGGGTCGGAGCCTGCTCTCCATGGCCGATCTCACACCCGATCAGGTGAGCGGGATACTCGATCTCGCTTCCGCTCTCAAGAGCGCTCGGGGCGGCGTTTGTCCTGTCAACTGGTCGGGATCGAGATCGCTGGCCATGATCTTCGAGAAGGCGAGCCTTCGCACCAGGGTAACCTTCGAGCTTGGCATGCGCGAGCTTGGGGGCGTTCCGATCGTGCTCGGACCCGCGGAGATCGGTCTCGGCAAGCGAGAGAGCGTTGGCGATGTGGCCCGCAATCTGGAGCGGTGGGTGAGCGCCGTTATGGCCCGAGTGTTCGATCACAGAGTGCTTGTCGAGATGCGGGACAGCGCAGGAATACCGGTGATCAACGGCTTGAGCGACCTGGAGCATCCGTGTCAGATTCTGGCCGACCTTCTCACGTTACGGGAGCGATTGGGCCGCCTGGAGGGCGCTCGCATAGCCTGGGTCGGCGATGGCAACAACGTGGCGCACTCGCTCATGATAGGGTGCGCGTTGGTGGGCGCTTCGTTCATTGCCGCGTGTCCTCGCGGATACGAGCCGCGACCGGAGACGGTGGCGCTTGCGCGGTCCGTCAGCGCTGCAGAAGCTTCGGTCGAAGTGGTGACCGATCCGATTGAGGCCGTCCGGGCATCGGATGCGGTGTACACCGACGTATGGGCGAGTATGGGCCAGGAGCACGAGGCGTCGGAGCGACGACGCGTATTCATGCCGTATCAGGTCAACTCCGCTCTCATGGCGCACGCATCCGAGCATGCGGTCTTCCTGCATTGCCTGCCGGCCCATCGCGGCGATGAGGTGACCGACGAGGTGCTCGACGGCCCGCAGTCGGCGGCTCTCGATCAGGCGGAGAACCGCCTGCACGCGCAGAAGGCGGTCCTGGCGCTCCTCATCGGGGCTTAGTGCCGCAGGTCGGGGCGGCGAACGGAAAGGGACGAAACAATGGCAACGGTAGTCTTGGTTTACTCCGGAGGGCTCGATACCTCCGTGTGCATTCCCTTGATGCGGGAGGAATACGGGTTCGACCGCGTCGTCACGGTGACGGTGGACGTCGGCCAGCCACGCGAGGATATCGAGCAGGCTGAGGATCGCGCCGCGGCCCTCGGCACCGAGCACTACACGGTGGATGCTCGGGCCGAGTTCGTGACCGATTACTGCTGGCCGGCGGTGCGCGCCAATGGGGACTATCAGGGCTACCCGATCTCGACGTCCATCGCAAGGCCGCTCATCGCGCTTAAGGCGGTCGAGGTTGCCCGCAGGATCGGAGCCGATGCGTATGCGCATGGCTGCACCGGCAAGGGCAACGACCAGTTCCGCATCGAGTACGTCATGCGGACCCTCACGCCGGAAATACGGATCATCGCCCCGATGCGCGAAGGCAAGCGCCTGCCCGACGGAAGCCGTGAGCCGTGGACACGTTCCGAGGAGATTGAGTATGCGAAGGCTCACGGGCTGAACGTCGCTCAGACGCACGACCGAATCTGGAGCATTGACGAAAACCTCTGGGGCCGCAGCATCGAGGGAGGACGGCTTGAGGAGCCGGACTTCGCGCCGCCCGAGGAGATCTTCCAATGGACGAGGGGCATCGCCGATACGCCTGACGATCCTGCATTGGTCACGATCGGGTTTGACAACGGCGCGCCGGTAAGTCTGAACGGTGAGACGATGGAGCCCCTCGATCTTGTGATGCGCGTCAATGCGCTTGCAGGCGAGCACGGCGTCGGGCGCGTGGACATCATGGAAGACCGTATGCTGGGCCTCAAGGTTCGCGAGAACTATGAGTGCCCGGGAGCGGTCGTGTTGCTGGCTGCCCATCGCGCTCTCGAAGCGCTAGTCTCGACGCAAGGCGAGCTCAAGTTCAAAGCGGCGGTGGACCGCGAGTGGGGCGAGCTGGCGTACCGTGGGCTGTGGTTCGATCCGCTGAAACATGCGCTGGAGGCCTTCATCGACTCCATTCAGGAGCGAGTGGTCGGTGAGGTGATCGTTCGGCTGCACAAGGGCTCCGCCACTGTGGTCGGTCGCCGCAGTCCATGGGCGCTCTACAGCGAGGACCTGGCTTCGTTCGACAGCAAGACCTTCAATCAGGCCGAAAGCGAGGGCATGGTGAAGCTCCACGGGATGCAGGGGCGCATGTACTGGTCTCTGCGCGAACACCTCGCACAATGACGTCGCCGCGGGCCGCCAGGCTCTGGGGAGGTCGTTTCGGGGCGGAAACCGCCGCCGTCATCGAGCGCCTGAACAACTCGCTGAGCTTCGATGCTCGGCTCTGGCGCGAGGACATCGAGGGCAGCATCGCGCACGCCAGGATGCTAGGCGCATCCGGCATCATTCCCGGAGACGAGGCGGAGAAGATCGTCGAAGGACTGCAGGGCGTCCTTGCCGGACTGGAAAGCGGTTCCCAGTCGCTGGATCCGTCCGCTGAGGATATCCATACGGCCGTTGAGGCGCTCTTGCGCGATCGCGTTGGTCCCGTCGCGGGAAAGCTCCATACCGCGCGGTCCCGCAACGATCAGGTGGCCACCGATCTGCGCCTGTACCTCCGTCGAGCGATTGCTGCGATACAAGGGGCCATCGCCGATCTGCAGGCAGCGCTCATTGAACGGGCCGACGGCGAGATGGGCGTCGTGATGCCCGGGTACACGCATCTCCAGCACGCGCAGCCGGTCCTGCTGTCCCACCATTTGCTGGCCTATTTCTGGATGCTTCAGAGGGATCGCGAACGGCTTCGGGATGGGCTCGCCCGTGTTGATGTCTTGCCTCTGGGCTCAGGGGCGCTGGCCGGCACGACGTTTTCCATTGATCGCGATGCTGTCGCAAGCGAGCTCGGATTCGCAGGAGTCAGCGAGAACAGCCTCGATGCCGTGTCGGACCGCGACTTTGTGCTGGAGTTCCTGGCCGATGCGGCGATTCTGATGGTTCACTGCTCGCGCCTCGGCGAGGAGCTGGTGCTCTGGAGCAGCCAGGAGTTCGGCTTCGTTCGGCTGGATGATGCGGTCACCACGGGCAGCAGCATCATGCCGCAGAAGAAGAACCCCGACGGAGCCGAACTGGCTCGCGGAAAGGCGGGTCGAGTGATCGGCAGCCTCATGGCGCTGCTGACCGTCATGAAGGGCCTGCCCCTCGCATACAACAAGGACATGCAGGAGGATAAGGAGGGGCTGTTCGACGCGGTCGAGACCGTCCTGCTGGTCCTGCCCGCGTTAAGCCTGATGATACGCACGGCGGCATTCGATGGGAATGCC
Organism: Chthonomonas calidirosea; assembly: GCA_020722705.1. GTDB lineage: Bacteria > Armatimonadota > Chthonomonadetes > Chthonomonadales > CAJBBX01 > JAAYVH01. The sequence continues at coordinate 25,875 of DYKI01000005.1, forward strand.
ATGTGCCGCTCGATGCAGGGCGACTTCTCTACGGCGACCGACCTGGCCGATGCGTTGGTGCGCTCCGGCATGCCGTTTCGCGAGGCCCATGCCGTCGTCGGTCGGCTGGTCCGCGCGTGTTTGGACCGGGGCATCGGCCTTGAGGACCTGACACCGACGGAGATCGCGGCGATTGCCCCCGAGACGGCCGTCCTTGACTGGGTGGACCTGAGTGTGTCCGCTTCCGTGGCCGCCCGCGCAACCCACGGAGGCACGGCGCTCGATGCGGTCGCATCGCAGTTGGCTCGCGCCCGCGAGGTCCTCAAACGCTAGAGCGGAGCTGCGAAGAAAACGGACCGAATATGTCCGGCAGGGGTAGCATCCGAGCAGTTTGGCTAGGGTAGACTCCCTGCATCATTCAGGCGGCGATCTGCTATCTGTGAACGAGAGAGAGGCGCACGCTCGATTGTGCGCATGCGCGATGCTCGCCATGGTCTGCCAAGCAGGCGGCGTTCCGTCAAGTCGCCACCTTCCCCTCCACCGCATAGCCGGACCTTTTGGGCCGTCCATGAGGCTGCTCGCGTGGCTCTCGCTGTCGGGGCACGGGCTCGAACGCAGCGCCGGTATGGCGGGCGGCTCCATGCCGATTCGCGGAGTTTCAGCAATCCGCACAGGTGGCGGCTATGCGTAACCTGATCCGTCTGTTCAACGAGGTCAAGCGCTACTGGCGAGTGCTGACGCTCATTGTCTTCCTCACTGCCTGCACCGCCGGCCTCGGACTGCCGGGGCCGCTGATCGTTCGATATCTGGTGGACCACCTCGTCGCCCGTCAGCCGTTCCCGGTACATCTCTTCTTCTTGGCCTATGTGGGCGTATCGCTGGCCAGTTCCATCGTTGGGGCGGCGCTGTCGCTGACCGTTACGTACCTCGGTCAGCGGTTCAAGTACGACATGCGCCGCAAGCTCTACGCTCACATGCAGACTCTGTCGCTGGGCTTCTTTGAGAAGAGCCAGACGGGCAAGCTCATGTCCAACATCACCAACGATGTCGCGACGCTTGATCAGCTCATCAGCGGCGGCTTCGTGACGCTGGTGTCCGATCTGGTCACCCTGTGCGCGGTTCTGGTGATTGTGTTCAACATGAACTGGTACCTCGCGCTGTGGTCCCTTTCGGTGTTCCCGCTGTACATCATCAACTACATGATGCACATCGGCAAGATCAAGCAGCGTGCCGATGAGATCCGCGAGGAGCGCGACGTGATGCTGGGCGACCTGCAGGAACGCCTGGCAGGAGCGCTGGTGGTCAAGTCCTACGCCAAGGAGCGCTACGAGGTTCGCCAGTTCGTAGGGCAGACTCGGAACCTTCTCGAGCTCAATGTCAATCAGGGCATGCTCGGAACACGCCTGTGGACCCTTGCCGAGTTCATCGGCAGCGGCCTCGGCATCGCCATTATCATGCTGGTGGGCGGCCGGCAGGTGATGGCCGGAAACCTGTCACCGGGTTCGCTGATCGCGTTCGTCTCATTCATCACCGGCTATCTCTACGGGCCGATTCTGCGGTTAATCCAGATCAACGATCAGATCGCCCGGACCAACGCGGCGCTGACCCGCATCTTCGGGACGCTCGACACGGAGCCCAACATCAAGGACAGGCCCGATGCGCTCGACCTGCCGCCGATCAAGGGGGCAGTCGAATACCGGCGCGTGTGGTTCGAATACGAACCCGGCCAGCCTGTCATCAAGGGTGTGTCTCTAGACGTAAAGCCGGGCCAGATGGTGGCCTTTGTCGGTCAATCCGGTTCGGGCAAGACCACGATGATCAACCTGCTGTCGCGCCACTACGATGTTACCGACGGAGCGATCCTCGTTGACGGGCATGACATCCGCGATGTGAAGCTGTCGTCGCTGCGCCGGCAAGTGGGCGTGGTCATACAAGAGACGATCCTCTTCAACACCACGATCCGCGAGAACATTCGCTATGGACGCCTCGAGGCCAGTGATGAAGAGGTGGAAGAGGCTGCCCGTGCTGCCAATATCGCCCACGTCATCGAGGCGCTGCCGAAAGGGTACGACACGCGGATCGGCGAGGAGGGCGTCAAGCTCTCGGGCGGCGAGAAGCAGCGCATCGCAATCGCCCGAGCCATCCTTTCCGATCCCAGAATACTGGTGCTCGACGAGGCGACATCCGCGCTTGACTCGGAGACCGAGACGCTGATCCAGAGCGCGCTGGATCGGCTGATGGAGGGCCGTACCTCGTTCGTGATCGCCCACCGGCTTTCCACCATCGTGAAGGCCGACATGATCGTCGTCATGGAGAAGGGCGTGATCAAAGAGGCCGGAAGCCATCTGGAGCTTCTCGAACAGGGCGGGGTATATGCGGGCCTCTACACCCAGCAGTTCAAGGTCGCCCTCGATCAGCAGCGGGCAGAAGCTGAAGCGCAGCTTGGATCGGCGGAGGCTGCGGCGACGGCATGAACAATCTCGGACGCCTCCTGGGGTACTTGAAACCGTATCGTGCGCGTGTCGCGCTGGCTGTGCTGCTCATGGCGCTCGTGACCCTGTCTACCCTGCCCATGCCTCGCATCACCCAGTACGTCCTCGATGTCGTGCTGCCGGGCAAGCTCTACCGGATGCTTGTCGTTGTGTTCTGGCTCATCCTTGGCCTGTACCTCTTCCGAGGCATCGTCAGCTTTGGCCTGAACTACCTGCTCGGATGGCTCGGGCAGCGTATCGTGTTTGACCTGCGATTCCAGTCCTACCGCCACCTGAACCGCCTGTCGCTCAGCTACTACGACAAGCGCCAGACCGGCAAGATCATGGCGCGTGTCATAGACGACATCAATGTGATCCAATACATGATCACGGGCGGGTTCGTCACGCTGATCACGGATATCCTGACGCTGTTCGTCGTCGTGCCGGTGGTGTTCTACATGGAGTGGCGTCTGGCGTGGATCGCCGTCGTCATCGTTCCGACTTACGTGGTGATCTATAAGCTGTTCTTGAAGCGTATCCGGAGCCTGAGCGTTCAGCTCCGCGAGAAATGGGATGCCCTGATCGGCGCACTGCAGGAGAAGATCGCCGGGATCACCGTCGTCAAGGCGTTCAACCGCGAGGACTACGAGGTCGAGCGGTTCATGACGACCGTCAAGGACAACTTTACGCTCGGCATGACGCAGGCCAAGCTGAACCGCATCCTTGGCCTGTTCGTAACCATAATCAGCGCGGGCGGAACGGGACTGATCTACTGGTATGGCGCCGGCTTGGTGCTCGACCGAGCCCTCCAGCCTGGAGAGCTGATCGCCTTCGTCGGGTACATCGGCTACCTCTACGGCCCTGCGCTGCGCCTCGTGGACTTCAACATTCAGGCGCAGTGGGCGGGAGCGGCCATTGACCGCGTTTTCGAAACGCTCGACACGCGTCCGGAGATCATGGATGCACCCGACGCGGTGCCCCTGACTGAGATGCGTGGTGCCGTTGAGTTTCGTGACGTCAGCTTTGGATACGATCCCGAAAAACCGGTTCTGCACCATGTAGACTTCGCCGTCGAGCCAGGCGAAATGATTGCCATCGTGGGTCCATCGGGGGCAGGCAAGACCACGCTGGTCAACCTGATCGCCCGGTTCTACGACGTGACCGAGGGGGCGGTGCTGATAGACGGTCTGGATGTGCGGCAGATCCGACTCGAAGCGATCCGGCGGCAGATCGGCTACGTCAGCCAGGAGTCACTCCTGTTCTCGGTTACCCTGCGCGAAAACATAGCATACGGTCACCACGATGCTACCGACGACGAGATCGTTATGGCGGCGCGCAATGCAGACCTGCACGATTACATCATGAGCCTTCCCGACGGCTACGCAACCAAGATCGGCGAAGATGGCGTGAAGCTCTCGGTGGGGCAGAAGCAGCGGCTCGCCATTGCGCGCGCGACTCTCACCAATCCTCGCATCCTCATCCTCGATGATGCCACATCGGCCCTCGACTCCGAGACCGAGGCCAATGTGCAGGCCGCTCTGGAAGAGGTGATGAAGGGACGGACCAACTTCGTCATCGCGCACCGGCTGTCCACCATTATGCACGCCGATCGGATCATCGTCATGGATGGCGGGCGTATCGTGGACATTGGGCGGCACGACGACCTGGTGCAACGACCGGGCGTCTACAAAAACCTCTATGACGAGCAGTTCCGCAGCGCACAGGATAAGGCCCTGGCGTCCATACTGGGTTAACCGGCGAAAAATCTGCGGCAATGGCCGGAATCCGCTTGACTATCGGTACGCCCGGCCTTACAATGTAACCGGTTGGGCGCCTGTGGGTTGACCAATCTCGCTCGGGTCAACCAGGAAGCATAGCCCGACAGCCTTGGGCAATGACGACCGGACAGCCGCTGTACTTGCGCATACGCGACCGCATCCGCGCCGAGATCCTGTACCAGCAGGGGCTCGGGCCGGGTTCGCGGCTGCCGACCGAGCGCGAGCTTCAGTTGCGCTTTGGAGTCAGCCGGCCCACCATTGCCAAGGCGCTTGCCGCTCTGGCCTCGGAGGGGGAACTGGTCGCATCACAAGGTCGTGGACGATTTGCCGCGGCGCGCAACGGAGTGATGCAGAGCACGGAGGCTCGCCGGCGCATCGGCTACGTGGCCACGATCGCCACCGAGACGCTCACCCAGCGGGCGTTCTCGGGCATCGAGCGTGTTGCCAGACGCTCCGGCTATGGGGTCGTCATGGCGAGCGCCAACGACCGCGTGGATCAGGAGCGCGAGGCGGTGCACGATCTCATTGCGTCCGGCACATGTGGGATCATCGTCTATCCGGTGCCGCGTCCGGTCCAGATGGACGGGCCCGACTACCTGTCCGCCGAGACCTTCAACGTACCGATCGTCCTGTTCGACACGGGCATGCCCCATCAAGGGCACACCCAGTTCCTGTTCGACAATGAGAGGGCCTGCTATGGCCTGACCACATGGCTGATCGAGCGCGGACACACCTCCATCGCCTATGCGGTCGGAGACGCCGGCATTCGGCACGGGCCGTTGCTGGCGCGTGTGCGCGGGTATGTCAATGCGCTGGCCGACAAGGGACTCGGCTGCCGTGAGGACCTCGTGGCCCACTATCAGTACAACGACCGTGGTGTCATCGGGGAACTGGCCGCTCGCTTTGCCGGGATGGAGAATCCCCCCACCGCGTTGATAGCCACCGACGACATGGCGGCCGTGGAGTTCATTGAACGATTCGACGCACTGGGTCTTCGCGTGCCGGACGACATACAGGTTGTTGGGTTTGACGACCGCGAAGAGGCTCGGCGGCTCCGACATCAGTTTTCGACCACGCGGCCGGATTTCGAGCGGCTCGGGGAGCTGGCTTGCGAGGAGCTGATTCGGCTCGTTAGCGGTGATGTGCCATCGGGCAGGAGCTTTGTTCTTGAAGTGCCCCTGGTGATTCGGCGACATCCTTCAGTCAGAGTGACCGAAGATGCAGCACACCTGCCTGTGCATGCCAGAATATCCGATGAAACTTTCACCAGAGTCGGGCCCTCCGAAGGCAGGAATGCGCTTTCCGACGTCGTACTATGAGATTATCGAGGGAGGGAGAAGGCAACCATGAAACAGAACATTTCGCCTGTGGTCGCCGTCGTGATCGTCGTTCTGGTGCTCGTGGTGATTGGCGGGTTCTTCTATATGCGGACCAGCAGGACGGCGCCGGCCGGGCCGGGCGGCGGACCGCCGCCGTTGCCCACCGAGACAATGAAGAACCTGTCGGATGCCATGTCGAAAGCCGGGCAGCAGCAGGGTGCTTCCGCACCCTCTGTACCCAGCGGTCCGGGGGCGGGTCCTATGCTTCCTCAGGGGGGCACGCCCATGCCTCCGCCTCCGCCGAAATAGGCCGGGGCGTCCGGCTTTGGAGCGCTGTGGGGACGGGTCGTCGGGCACCCGTTCCCCAGGCCGTATGAGGCTGCCCGACATGACTTGATCTGTCGTACGTATGCCCGGGGCGCGGGGCGGGTAGCCGCGCCACAAACTAGACGAAGCGCACAGCTTCAGTGCGCAAGGGAGGAGCTACAGCAATGCGAAGAGGCTTCACACTGATCGAGCTGCTCGTCGTGATCGCGATCATTGCGATTCTGGCTGCCATCCTGTTCCCTGTCTTCGCACAGGCCAGGGAGCAGGCACGCGCGACCTCCTGCTTGAGCAACACCAAGCAGATCGGTCTCAGCGTCAAGATGTATGCCCAGGACTACGACGAGGAGTACCCCAACGGGACCTATCCTGGTCCCCGCAACTGGGAAGTCAACCTGGATGTGGACCCGTACGGGGCTGGCCCTATGCTGGACTGCTTCCGCATTCTGGAGGGCTGGAACCCCGGCGACGGCGGCCCCAACTACACGGGCTGCGCCTATGGCGGCGAGTTCTATCGCCATCTGATGCATGTCCAGCTTGGACCCTACCAGAAGAACAAGAACATCTGGTACTGCCCATCCGACCCGTATCGCCGACCCGACGCCACCAATATCGGCCGGGGCATGCAGTCGTATCAGTGGTTCCCGAACTGGATCTACAACGGCTGCTGCGGCATTGACGTGCGCTACCCCGACGGCACGTTCAAGAACCTCTGGAACCAGAACCCGAGCGAGAGGTCCGAGTGGATCTCGGAGCGGATTCTGTTCGCCGAGCGCGGTATCTTCGGCTGGGACGGCGCCGATGCGACCACCGATGCGTGCACGCCGTGGACCGATCGCCGCACGATCTACAACCATTCTCGCGGCTACAATGTGACCTTCTTCGACGGCCACTCCAAACTGGTCACCTACGGCCAGAAGTGGCGGACGATCCCCGCTACCGGCTGGGGCATCGGATGCCGACCCATGTAGTCGCCTGACCGACGAGCGTCCGCGTGTGCGGACATGACCGGTCAACTCCGTCGGGGCGTCCTCGTGGCGCCCCGATTGCTTCTGTAGGGTCATTCCGCCGGGCGTTCGTAGTGCAGCGCCGCTCGTTCGAATGCCGGCGGGCGGTCCAACCTCGCGGTCTCGCTTGACATCCTGTCAGATTGCCGATATCATAGCGCTGATTATGACAGCCTATCACTCGAGAGAGCTGGCGGGGCGCGTCGAACGAGCGCTGCGGCGTCTCCCTGTCGTCGTCATATCCGGACTGAGGCAGAGCGGGAAGAGCACGATGCTCCAGAGCGAGGACCGTCTTGCCCGAGGGCGATCCTACCGGACCCTTGACGACTTCGCTACCCTTGCGGCGTCGAGAGCGAACCCGGAGGCCTTGCTCGAGCAACCTTGTGTCCTCGATGAGGTGCAGCGGAGTCCGGACCTCTTGATCGCGATCAAACGGGTCGTGGATCGTGGGCGAGAACCGGGCCGGTTTCTCCTGTCCGGTTCGGCGAACCTTGCCCTTCTCGGCAGTGTTTCGGAGACGCTGGCCGGTCGGGCCGTATACATGAACCTCCATCCGATGACCAGGCGTGAGATCCGTCGTGAGACGCATAGCGCGCCGTTGCTGGTCTCCTGGCTGAACGAACGGACTCTGCCGGTGGGTGAGAGGCCTCCCGTGGCCGACGCTGAGGTGGCCCGTGGCGGTCTCCCCCCCGCGTGCCTCGGCTCGGCTGATGGTGTGGACGAGTGGTTCCGAGGCTATGTCCAGACCTACGTTGAACGCGATGTTCGTCAGCTTTCACAGGTCGGTGACCTGGTGTCGTTCCAGACATTCACGGCGCTGGCTGCTCTGCGCACTGCACAGGTCCTGGTCATCGCCTCGCTCGCGCGCGACGCGCGAGTGAGCGCGGCCGTGGCTGCGCGCTACCTCAACCTGCTTGAGGCATCTTTCCTTGTGCGCCGCCTGCCGCCCTTCCTCGGAAACGAGTCGAAGCGGCTTGTCAGGTCGCCCAAGCTCTACTTTACGGATTCCGGTTTGGCCACACACCTGATGGGTGGATCGGCGACCAGCCTTCCGCCGGCATTCCGCGGCGCGCTCTTCGAGACGTACACGGCGGCGAATCTCTCGGCGATCATTGAAGCGCATCTGCCCGATGCCCGGCTGAGCTACTGGCATGAGCAGGGACGGCACGAGGTGGACTTCGTGATCGAGCGCGCCGGCCAGGTGGTCGCCGTGGAGATCAAGGCCGCATCGAGATGGGACACGGGTGACCTGTCAGGCCTTCGCGCGTTCATGCGCCACACGCCTGCTTGCAGCGGCGCGATCCTTGCGTACAATGGGATGCAGGCTGTGGCTCTCGACGGCGGCATCCAGGCCATTCCGTTGGCCTCGCTGATCGCTTAACGATGAGTCCTGAGACGCAGGGGCATGTCGGGTGGTCGAATCCGGCCGACATGGGCAATGCAGTCGCGCACAGCTTTGCCCTCAGCAGGGCAGGCCAATGAGGATGTGGAAGGTAGGGCTATGTGAGCAATGAGTGTCATTTGCTGTCTTGGAGGCGTGGCTGCCATGGTGGTCGCCCATTCGGAGCCGCTGACGGTCCGCGTCAAGGTGACCAGGGGCGCTCCTGCTCTGCTCGTCAACGGGAAGCCCGTTCGACCCCGCATGTTCTTCGGCGGGCCGGGGACCAATCCCATCAGGGTCGGTCCCGAAGGCAGGCGCATAGCATTCGAGTTCACGGCCAACAGCGAGGCGCCCGGCGACGGCACCATGCACTTCCGGTTCGGCCGGAAGGCTGGACAGGTCTGGCTCGACGACGTGTCGGTCGTGGATGTCGAGACCGCACGTGCGGTGATGCCCCGGGCGGCTTTCGAGGCAGGCGAGCTGCCATGGTCCGAGCAGTGGATCGTCTGGCCGAGGGACGAAAAGAACACCGTCGGGAAGGTGGAAGGAGCTGCCGGAGAGGGTGCCGAAGGCACGGCCGGGCTCAAGGTAACCCTGACCGATCCTCCGGGTGGGAGGTGGCCCGACTTCCACATCTACCATGTGCCGAACATGCGGATCGAGCGGGGCAAGACCTATCGGGTGTCGCTGTGGTGCCGCGCCGATCCGGCGCGCGATGTGGCGATCAACTTCTATCGGCCTGGCGCCACGTTTGTACACCTGGGCGGGCCTCCGAGCCGCTTCGAGAGCCAGATCAAACTTGCCGCGGATGCGGGGGTGGACTTCGTGTCTTTCATCATTCCCACGCCATGGCCCGAGCCGGGGCATGAGCCGGATTGGACCGGCGTGGATGCCGAGTGCGACCGGGTGCTCAAGGCCAACCCCCGGGCGCTGCTGCTGCCCCGTTTCGGCCTCGATCCTCCGGGCTGGTGGGCGCGGGCGCATCCCGACGATATGATGCAGTGGGAGAACGGGTCGCGGCGACACACCGCGGTGCCGGCATCCCCGCGCTATCGCAAGGATGCCGCCGAGCGAACCGCGGCGCTCATCCGGCACCTGGAGGAGCGATACCCCGACAACATGGCAGGCTACCATCCATGCGGCCAGAACACTGGAGAGTGGTTCTACGAAGAGACCTGGGGCGCTCTGCTCAACGGCTACGCCAAAGCCGATCTGGAGGGCTGGCGTGCCTGGCTCCTGGCGGCGTACGCCGATGACGCGGCGCTGCGCAAGGCGTGGCGCGATCCCACGGTGACGCGGGCCGAAGCCACGCTCCCGACGACGGCCGAGCGTCGCGGCAATCCGAACGGCACCCTGCGCGATCCTGCGACCGAGCGCAAACTGCTCGATTTCGCGCAATACCAGCAGGACGCCATGGCGGAGTTCGTGTGCGAGACGGCTCGCGCCGCCCGACAAGCATCCGAAGGCCGCAAACTGATCGTGTACTTCTACGGGTACGCCTACGAGTTCGGCGGCGTCGCGCTGGGTCCGTCCACATCGGGCCACTATGCCATGCGGCGCGTGCTCGAGTGCCCGGACATTGACATTCTGTGTTCCCCCATCTCGTACGGCGACCGCGGGCTGGGCGGGACCGGCCCCGTCATGTCCGCCGCCGAAAGCGTTGCATTGACGGGCAGCAAGATGTGGCTTCAGGAGGACGACACCCGCACCCATGAGAGCCCTGATGTGCCCGATGCCATTGCCCGCCTCAAGACACCCGGTGAGACAGAGCGGGCGCTGACGAGGAATCTGATCAACGAGGCGACTCGCAACCTGGCCACATGGTGGATGGACCTCGGGATGACCGGCTGGTTCGACGATCCTGGCATCTGGGGCCTCATGAAGAGGTTCGAACCCATTGACCGCTACTTTATGGAACATCCGACTCCGTTTCTTCCTGAGGTGGCCAGCGTTATGGATGAGAGGTCCATGCTGCTCATCGGGCCGAACGTCTACCCCGAAACGTTTCCGCTGACGTACGGGGCGCGGCATCAACTTGGCCGGATGGGCGCGCCTTACGGGCAGTACTTGCAGGACGATGTCGTGGCCGGGCGGGTCAAGGCGCGGATGTATGTGTTCCACAGCGCATTCCGGATGAGCGCAGGCGACCGTGCCAGGTTATTGCGGGCGACGCGTGGCTCGATGCGCGTTTGGCTGTATGCGCCCGGCGCGTTCGACGATGCCGGCCCCTCACCCGAGGGCATGCGGGAGCTGACTGGATTCCGGATCGAACCTGTGAAACTGACTTCAGCCCGGGCGACGCCGACACCGGCGGGGATTGCATTGGGACTGATGGGACCCGTCGGACTGGACAGACCGGTCCGGCCTCTCTACGCAGCGATGGACGCTGCGCCCGAGGAGACTCTGGCCACATATGCGGACGGTTCGGCCGCTGTCGCGCTCCGCAAGACCTCCGACGGATGGTCCATGTTCGTTGGGACGCCTGGACTGACGCCTGAGATGTTGCGGATCGCAGCCGACAAGGCGAACGTCCATGTATACTCCCGCGACAATGCGGCCGTGTGGTCCAACGGCCCCTATGTCGCCGTGCAGGCTACGCGTGACGGACCCGTGGCGGTTCGGCTGAAGAGCCGCAACGTCGTTTCGGACGCCATTACCGGTGAACGGATCGGCTCCGGACCCCATCTGACGTTCAACATGCGCAAGGGCGACATACGAGTGCTGAAGGCCGGGCGTTGAGCCGAACGAGACGCGAGACAAGAACGAGGAGATGCTCTTGGCCGACGGATTTCTGTCGCTGAATGGCGATTGGCAACTGACCTGGTCCGAAGACTGCCCGGATGTTCCGGCGGCACCCGATGCCCCCGGCCAGATGTGGATACCTGCAAGGGTGCCCGCTCCCGTCCACGAGGTCTTGATGGAAGCGGGGCTGCTCGACGACCCGAATGTGGGACTCAACAGCCTTCGGGCCCGATGGGTGGAGGAGCAGTACTGGGTCTGCCGACTGGCCTTTGACGCACCGGACGGCGCGCTCGCGGGGTCCCAGTGGCTCGTATTCGAGTGGCTGGAGCTCGACGCTTCTGTTCGCCTGAACGGTCACGAGGTCGGTCGGCACAGGAATGCGCACCGAAAGGCCCGCTTCGACGTCACGGGGCATCTGCATCCAGGCCGAAATGTGCTTGTGGTCGTTGTTGAGAGCGGCCTTCATGCGGTGAACGACTTGCCGGTCGCCGGCTATGGGCTCGACCCCTATGCCCGGCAAACGCGCAGACCTCTGCTGCGCAAGGCCCAGTATCAGTGCGGCTGGGACTGGAACCCGCGCATGATGAACGTCGGCATCCTCGGAAATGTCCGGCTCGAGTGGGCTGCCGCGCCTATGCTGGAATCTGCATGGCTTGTGGCGGTGGCGTCCGACGATCTGAAGTCGGCGCGCCTGTCTGCGAAGGTCCGGATCCTGTGGCCCGAAGGATGTGAGGAACCCTGCACCTTGCGGGCTGTGATTGCCGATACGGGTCAGTCGGTGGCGGCGCCGGTAACGCGTCCCGATGCCGGTGCGCGGTCTTCCGAGCACGAGGTTCAGTTCACGATTGCTGAACCGTTGCTGTGGTGGCCGATCGGCCATGGGCCTCAGAACCTGTACACCGTCGAGGTGACCGTCGAGTCGAAGTCCGGCCGGCAGGTGCGTTCGCTGAGGACCGGCATCCGCAAGGTGCAGATAGACCAAACGCCGCACCCCGAGGCAGGCAGACACTTCATCATCCGCGTCAATGACCGTCCGATCTTCTGCAAGGGGGGCAACTGGGTGCCGCCCGACCTCATGCCGTCCCGCGTGCCGCCCGAACGTTACCGCGAGCTTGTGCGTCATGCCGTTGACGCCAACTTCACCATGCTGCGCGTCTGGGGCGGAGCGGTCTTCATCCCGGATGAGCTTGCCGACGCGTGCGACGATGCGGGGATTCTGTTGTGGCACGACTTCCTGTTTGCGTGCGCCAAGTATCCCGGGGACGATCCGGACTTCGTGACCGAGGTCGAACTGGAAGTGACGGAGGCGGTCCGCAGGCTTTCCCGCCACCCGTCTCTGGTGGTCTGGTGCGGCAACAACGAGGTGGAATGGGGTGATCGCGAATGGGGCTACCGCGAGAAGCGTCCCGTTACACCCCATCACGCCCTTTTTTACCTGTACATCCCGCGCATTCTGCGCGCCGAGGATCCGTCGAAGGTGTACTGGCCGAGCTCGCCGTGGTCGCCCGACTTTGGCGCGCCGAACGACCCGACGGTAGGCGATCAGCACCCGTGGGGCGTCTCGATACTGGAGCCTGGCCCGGCGGACTTCTGGAAGTACCGCGGGTACGTAGACAGGTTCCCAAACGAGGGTGGGGTTCTCGGGGCATCTCTGCCGGTTACGTTGGACAGCTTCCTCCCCGAACATGAAAGGCGTTTGCTGACACCGTCATGGGTACACCACGACAATCCCATTGCGTTTCGAGGGGCGAAGCCGGGCGATCTCGGCAGGGCCTACGACACCTTCAAGCTGTGGACCGGACTCGATCCTCTGGCGATGGACTATCGTGACTACTCACTGCTGAGCGGCCTGGTTCAGGCCGAAGGGCTTCGGGAGTACATCGCCAACTACCGTCGGCGAATGTATAGCAGCTCGTCAGCCATCTTCTGGATGTACAACGATTCGTGGCCGGTCACGCACGGGTGGACGATTGTGGACTACTACCTGCGCCGCAAGCTCAGCTACCATCCGGTTCGCCGGGCGTTTCAGCCGGTGACCGCAGTCGTCGCCGATGAGGGCGAGCAAATCGGGTTCTACGGTGTCAACGACAGCCCCGGCGAGTGGCGCGGCCTGCTCAGCTTCGGCCTGTTCAGCTTGGCCGGCGGGTACCCCTCCAGGGAGGAACGCGACGTGGTTATACCACCGCTGTCCTCGGTTCGACTGGCCTCGCTTCCACGTGGAGCATGGGAACGTGCAGGCCTTGAAAGCACAGGAGCGTTTGCTCGCCTGATTGACCGAGGAACCGAGGCAGCGATGCATCGCCTGTTCGTGAGGCGATTCGGAGACCTTGAGTTTGTGGATCGCCCGGTGAAGGTAGAGTGCGCCGAAGGACGCGCAACATTCACATGCGAGGCGTTTGCCTGGGGCGTGTGCCTGGATCTGGCGGGTCGCGACGATCTGGCCGACAACTGCTTCGACCTGCTTCCCGGCGTTGGGTATACTTTGCCCTGTCTGAACGACCGCGAGCCTCCGCAGGTGGCATTCGTCGGCAGTCGGGCCCTAATGTCGGCGCGATGACACTTCGAGTCGCCCTCTGCGTTGGTCTTGTCGCAAGAACCCCCCGGCAAGTGCGCCAACGCTGCCCCTTTTGCGGTATATGGGACATGGCGAAACCATGGAGCAAGAAGGTTGTTCTCTCGCCGCGAATGACGTGCTCAAGCACCGCATGCGTTTGGCAACAGGAGACTAGTGAATGGCGAAGCGCATCAACCAGGATCGGTGCATACAGTGCGGTGTGTGCCTGGAAGAATGTCCCAACAACGGGATTTCCGAAGTGGACGGCGAATACCGAATCGATTCCGGCCTGTGCACGGAGTGCTTTGGTTTCTACAAGACCTCGCACTGCGTTGACATATGCCCCGTTGAAGCGATCGAGACCGATCCGGACCAGGAGGTCGAAGAGGACCTGCTCATCGGCAGGTCAGCGGACCTGCATCCGGAGCGTTTTCCGCGAAGCTAGCCACATTTGGCTCTAGTAAACACCAATCCGAGAGGATCCAACCATGTCCGACTTGCAGGCGTTGTACACTGCCGTGCTCGAAGGCAACGCGCCGGCTGCCAAAGAGGTCGTCAAGCAGGCCCTCGATGAGGGGGTCAACCCTGAGGACCTGCTTCAGAAGTACATGATCCCGGCCATGGACGAAGTGGGACGTCTATTCGAGGCCAATGAGTACTTCGTGCCGGAGTTGCTCATCTCGGCGCGCGCGATGAAAGGCGCCCTTGAGCTCATCCGTCCCAAACTGGTCGAGACAGGCGCCAAGCCAGTCGGTAAGGTCGTGATCGGCACGGTGCGCGGTGACCTGCATGACATCGGCAAGAACCTTGTTGCGGCCATGCTCGAGGGCGGCGGATTCGAGATCATTGATCTTGGCGTTGATGTGTCGCCCGAGAAGTTCATCGAAGCTGCCAAAGAGAAGGGCGCCAACATCATCGCAATGTCCGCTCTTCTGACCACGACAATGCCGGGCATGAAGACGACTGTCGAAGCCATCGAGGCGGCCGGCCTGAAGGGCAAGGTCAAGACGATGATCGGCGGCGCGCCGGTGACTCAGCGTTACGCAGACGAAATCCGCGCCGACGGTTTCAGCGACAACGCCAGCGGCGCTGTACGCATTGCACGGGAACTCGTGGCAAAGTAAACCCCCGGCATCGGCGCAAGATCGGCGCACACAGCACTCCTGCGGCCGTAGAGGATGGTGGACGCTCCGCGCGTGCGCGGTGCGTCCACGTCGGTTGCGCAAGCAGCCGCCACTCCCTACGGAGGCTCCCCATGTCAGATGCGCTCTCAGTTGCGCCTGTCATACGGTCGCTGGATGAGTTCGTCTACGGTCGTGCGCCGAAGCCGATCACTTGCGGTCACGGTGTCGTCATCGGCGACGGCACGGTCATCCCCGAAGTGAACTTCACGCTTCCCGCCACTGACGTCAACCCCGACACCTGGGATTTCGTTCGAGCCCAGTACACCGAGATGATAGAAGGCGTCTGCAAACGCGCTGTCGAGCTCAATGTGCCGGGCCTGCTGGTCGAGTTCGAGACCCTTCCGCCGATGACGGTCAATCCTGAGTGGGGCGCGGAGATCACGGCCATCCTCGCCGAGACAATGGCCAGGTACCACGAACGCCATGGCCTGCGGTCGGCCCTCAGGCTGACGCCGAACGACACACGTGACCATGTGCGTCCCCCCGTCATGCGAAGCGGGATGTACTGGGAAGGCATGGTTCGGCTGTTCAGGATCGCCGGTTCATCCGGCGCCCACCTGCTGGCCATCGAGAGCACGGGCGGCAAGGAAATCCACGATGAAGGCTTGATGAACGCCGACCTTGAGACCATGGTCTTCGGCATTGGCGTGCTGGCTCCGCGGGATATGCGTTTCCTCTGGACCGAGATTGTTGCCGCCTGTCGCGACACGAACGTCCTCCCATCGGGTGACACCGCCTGCGGCTTTGCCAACACGGCGATGGTGCTCGCCGAGCAGCGCATGATCCCGCGGGTGCTTGCGGCGGTAGCTCGTGTTGCGGCTGTGCCCAGGTCGCTCGTCGCCTACGAAGTCGGCGCCGTCGGTCCCAGCAAGGACTGCGCCTACGAAGGCCCGTACATGAAGGCCATCATGGGCGTGCCGATCTCCATGGAGGGCCGCTCCGCGGCGTGCGCCCATTTGAGTCCCGTCGGCAACATCGCCCAGGCCGTCTGCGACTGCTGGTCCAACGAATCCGTTCAGAACGTGCGCCTGCTGAGCGCGAATGCACCGACGGTCAGCCTCGAGCAGCTCGCCTATGACTGCCGCTTGATGAATGTTGCCGCGAGCACGTCAAACGGGGCATCCCAGATGCGTGACTGGCTCACAGAGAGCGATGCGGGCCTCGATCCCCAGGCATTTGTCCTGCGGCCCGATGTGGCTCTTCGGCTTTCGGCGACGATCGCGGCTGAACCGACCCCTTACCTGCGCACGAGGAAAGCCGTCCAAGCAACGCTGCAGGAGCTTGCCGACGCTGCAGCGAAGCATGAGGTCAGGATCGCGGACAACGAGGTGCGCTGGATGGATCGGTTCCGGCGAGTTGCCGACGGATTGCCTGAAAACGAAGAGGAGTTTGTGGCGAACATGCGAACGCGGCTGACCGATGCGCCGTACCTTCCGCAGGAGTATGGCCTCGCCTGATGGGCAACGAGCGCGCCGCCACGCCGGCGGGGAAGCCTGACTGGCCGGAGGCCCGCCGGGCATGGGAGGAATGGTGGCGCCGGAAAGGGCTTGCGCTCTATGTCACCGCTCCCCGTGAAACGCCGCTCTTCGCATCCAATCCGCCCGAACCCACCGATCTTCGGACCCGATGGCTCGACCCCGACCATCGGGTCCGATCGTTCCTGCACACGGCGGCGCGCACTTTCTATGGCGGTGTCGCCTTCCCGATGTTCGATTCCCATATCGGCCCTGGCAGCCTCGGCCTCTTCCTCGGATGCGGTGGAGAGCTGGCCGAGACCACCGTCTGGTATGATCCCGTCATCACCGATCCCGAACATTGTCCGGTTCTGGTATTCCGGCCTGAAGGCTACTGGTGGGAGCGGCACCTCGCGATCGTCGAGGAGGCGGTAGGACGCTCCGAGGGGCGTTACCTCGTATCCATGCCGGACCTGATCGAGAATCTCGACACGCTGGCGCAGCTTCGGGGGGCCCAGCAAGCGCTGTACGATATGGCAGATCATCCTGATTGGGTCGAGCGCGCCATCTGGGAAATCAACGACGCGTTCAAAGAGAGCTATGAGCTCCTGTGGGAGCGCGTTCGCGATGCGTGGGGAGGCAGTTGCTGGTCGGCGTTCCAGATTTGGGGCTCCGGCAAAGTGGCCAAAGTGCAGTGCGATATCTGCTGCGTAATCAGTCCGGCCGACTTTCGGCGCTTTGTCCAGCCGGCGTTGACCGACCAATGTGCGTGGCTTGACCGGTCCATGTTCCACCTGGACGGAACTCAGGCCCTGCCGCAACTGGACAATCTGCTTTCGATCGAACCTCTGGACGCCATTGAATGGACCCCGCAAGCGGGACTGCCGGGCGGCGGATCACCCGAGTGGTACGACCTCTACCGACGCATCCTCGCTGCCGGCAAGAGCGTGCAGGCCATCGGTGTCGCGTTTGACGAGGTGCTTCCCTTGCTCGATGCCGCGGGACCCGATGGAATGCTGATCATGACGCAGGCTCCCTCCGAGCAGGCCGCTCGGGAGCTGCTCGACAAAGTTGGATGGAATGGGAACTGATGGGCGATCTCACGGACACATTTGATGTCGCGGCGCACAATGCCGAAGTGCAGCAGGTCTGGGAAGCCTACTACGCTCGACGGCCCCTCCGTGTACCCATGGTGCTGGGGATCAACCCGCGGTACCTGCTGCTCGAGCCGGAGGCCAACACGCTCGGATACGACTTCGAGACCTATTCGGAGAACCCCGAGGCGATGTTCCAGGCTCAGCTTGAGTTCCAGCGGTGGATACGGCACAACCTGATGCAGGATGCCGAGATGGGTCTGCCGAAGGCCTGGAGCGTAACCGTGGACTTCCAGAACTACTACGAGGCGGCCTGGTTCGGCTGTCCCATCGCATACCGTGACGGTCAGGTGCCGGACGCGATACCTGTCTATAGTGAGCGGCCCGAAGCCGTGTTGGATCGGGGCATGCCGGAACCGTTCTCGGGGATCATGGCGCGGGCGCTGGAATATCACGAGATCATGACCGCACTCGCCGCAAACCGGGACTATCTGGGCCGACCCATTGAGGTGGCCCCGCCGGCAACCGGAATCGGTACGGATGGTCCCATGACCGTGGCCTGCAATCTCTTCGGAGCGACGTTCGTATGCGAGACGCTGGCCTCCGATCCGGAGCGCATCGGTCGGCTCCTCGACTTCATTACCGAGGCAACAGTGGCGCGCGTGGCCGCCTGGAAGCGTCGGGCCAACATTGCCTTCCCGCACGACGGGTACTGGATAGCGGACGACAGCATCGCCCTCCTGTCGGTCAGGAGCTATCGCAGCAGCATCATGCCGCTGCATCGCTGCCTGTTCGATCATTTCGGCACCGGCGAGGGACGCGGTATCCACCTGTGCGGCGATGCCACCCGCCACTTCCGCACACTCCGAGATGAACTGAACGTGACGACGTTCGACACCGGCTATCCCGTGGATTTCGGTTGGCTCAGAAGGGAGCTCGGCCCGGACGTGCAGTTCTACGGCGGTCCGCCGGCTCCATTCCTTGCAACGGCGAAGCCCGACGAAGTCCGCGTTGCCGTGCGCGACGTGCTGCAGTCGGGCGTGATGACCGGCGGCCGCTTTGTCCTGCGCGAGGGCAACAACCTTTCGCCCGGTACGCCACGCGAGAATGTGGCAGCCATGTACGAGGCCGTTCATGCGTTCGGGCGTTACGATGGAGGCGATTTACCATGCACGAACTGATCAGGAGACTCCTTGAGAAGGCGCCAGTGATCACAGATGGCGCGTGGGGCACTCAACTCCAGCAGCGTGGGCTGCCGGTCGGAGCCGCTCCGGACCCGTGGAACCTCGAACGCCCTGAGGTTGTCGCGGAGGTCGCGCGCGGATACGTGGACGCTGGAAGCCGCATCATACTGACCAACACGTTCGGCGCCAGCCGCATCCGTCTCGAACGCCATGGTATGGCGGAGGCCGCGGCCGACATCAACAGGGCAGGTGCGCGCATATCGGTCGAGGCGGCGGCGGGCAAGGCACACGTGTTCGCATCGGTGGGACCGACCGGGAAGATGCTGTCCATGGGTGAGGTGGACGAACGGGAGCTCCGCGCCGCCTATACGGAGCAGGCCCTGGCGCTGGCGGAGGGGGGAGTTGACGGCTTCGTTGTGGAGACCATGAGCGACCTCGCTGAGGCCGTCATTGCTGTGGCCGCTGCTGCGGCAACCGGGCTGCCGGTTGTTGCCTGCATGACCTATGGTGCGGGCAAGGCAGGCGATCGGACGATGATGGGTGTCACGCCGGAGCAGGCCGCAAAGGAGCTGATCGAAGCGGGCTCCGCCATCGTCGGGGCCAACTGCGGCCAGGGGCCTGAAGGCATGGTCACCGTCGTCGAGCGGCTGCACGCCGCGGTCGGTCAGCCCGTGTGGGCAAAGCCGAACGCCGGGCTGCCCCGCATAGCGGACGGTGTGGCAGTCTACGATCAGACGCCGGAAGTGTTTGCCGACGGTGCGCGCGCCCTGGTGCAGGCAGGGGCGGGCTTCATCGGCGGCTGCTGCGGCACCCACCCCGGGTTCATCCGTGCTCTGATCGCTCTTGGCGGATGAGCGCGAGCCACGGACGGGATTGGAGGTCCTCCGCTTCTTGCGTTACAAGCTGATCGCGTGTGAGGTGATGTACAGGGAGTTCTGCCACGCAGTCGCATCGGCTCCCCATACGGTTGACGTTGAATCTGTGGCCAAGGGGCTTCATGACCTGGGCGACCGGCCCATGCGTGAGCAGCTCCAGGGGATCGTGGACCGCGTGCCTGCCGGTCAGTATGATGCGGTGCTGCTCGGCTATGCCCGATGCAACAACGGACTGGTCGGGTTGGTGGCGCGCGACGCGCCCCTTGTGATCCCGCGCGCGCATGATTGCATCACCCTCTTCCTGGGCAGCCGACAGCGCTACGAGCAGTACTTCTATGACAACCCGGGCGTCTATTTCACGACATCGGGGTGGATCGAGCGCGGGGCCGTTGCCGGTGAGCTTGCCACCCAGACGGTTCAACGGCGGACCGGCATGGACAGCTCCTATGATGAGCTCTTGGCCAAGTACGGCGAAGAGAACGCTCAGTACCTGTGGGAAACGCTGTGCAACACTCTGCGCAACTACTCGCAGTACACCTACATCGAGATGGGCATCGAGCCGGACGACCGTTTCGAGCGTCAGACGCGCGAAGATGCCGAACGTCGCGGGTGGCGGTTTGCGAAGCTGCCAGGCGACATGCGACTGATTGATGGCCTGGTTCGCGGCGACTGGGACGAAAGCGAATACCTGGTGGTGCCGCCGGGCTGCCGCATCGCAGCTCGTGAAGACAACAATATCCTCGCCTACGAAAGATGCAGCGAATGAAGAAAGAATACCGGGCGGCCGACTGGGACCGCTACAGGATGGACATGCGCGATCCGCATCGCGAGCTGGAGCCTCAGGAGGATGAGATTGCAGTCGTGCATGCGGCCCTTGACATGCTCGTCAGTGAGGGCATCCTGCCCCACAGCACGTACGACCATCAGAAGTTCCTGGCCCATCGTGCGGCTGTGGCGGAGAAGTTCGAGATCCCCTGGACGGCCATCACGCCGCGCCAGCAACGGCTGATCTACGCCATCAACGCCATCGCTCAGCCTCGCCATATGCTTGCGGCGGGGGTGTTCTGCGGCAACACATTCATCTCGAATGCCGGTGCCGCCGTCGGACCGGGGGCGGTCTACACGGCGCAATCGCTGGTTGGCGTCGAGATCAAGCCCGAAGAGGCCGAGCGTGCCGAGCGGAATGTGCGCCGGGTGGATCCGACCGGCGTTGCCCGAGTGGTCGCTGCAGATGCGGTGGACGTGGCCGGCGATCTGGACCACGACCTTCATTTGCTCTACCTTGATGCCGATGGCGACGCGGCTCGGGGCAAGGGCATCTACTTCGACATCCTGCAGGCATGTTATCGTCGGCTCGTGCCCGGCGGCATCGTCCTCGCGCACAACAGCGTCAACTGCGCCGAACGGCTTGCGAGCTATCTGGCATGGGTCCGTGACTCGGCGAACATGCGCGTGAGCGTCAATGTCATCCTGGACGGCGAAGGATTGGAGGTGTCGGCCAAATGACGTCGCATGACAGATTCGCCCGCATGTTCGAGCATCGGGAGGCCGATCGTATCCCGATCATAGACGGGCCGTGGCAGGCGACCATCGAGCGTTGGCAAAACGAAGGAATGCCCAAGGACGCCGACTACGTGGAGTTCTTCGGGCTCGACCGCGTTGCCGGCATCTCGGTGGATATCAGCCCAAGGTATCCCGTGAGAACCCTGGAGGAGACGGACGAATACATCGTTCACACGTCCTCCTACGGGGTCACGATGCGCAACTGGAAGCATGCAGGAGGCGTGCCCGAGTTCCTGGACTTCACCATCAAGGATCCCGAGACGTGGGCCGACGCCAAAGCGAGGATGCAGCCTGCTGACGATCGGATACCGTGGGATCACCTGAAGACCAACTATCCCAGGTGGCGCGATGAGGGCGCATGGATCCAGGGGCACCTGTGGTTCGGGTTCGACATAACCCATTCCTGGACGATCGGCACCGAACGAGTCCTAACGGCCATCGTCGAACAGCCGGAATGGATGGCCGATGTGTTCGGCCACTTCCTTGACGTCAACCTGGCGCTGCTCGAACGGGTCTGGGACGCCGGCTACACGTTCGACAGCGTCACCTGGCCCGACGATATGGGATACAAGCACAGCCAGTTCTTTTCCGTGAGGACCTACCGGCAGTTGCTGAAGCCGCTGCACAAACGCGTTGTGGACTGGGCGCATAGCCGGGGCGTCAAGGTGGCTCTCCACTCCTGCGGGGACGTCAATCCGTTCATTCCCGAGTTTGTGGACGTGGGCATTGACTGCCTGAACCCGCTTGAGGTGAAGGCAGGCATGGACCCCGTCGCGATCAAGCGGCGCTACGGCGACCGGCTCGTGCTTCACGGAGGCATCAACGCTGTCCTCTGGGACGATCTCGACGCGATCAGCGCCGAGATGCGCCGGACCATCCCTGAGCTGAAGCGCAATGGCGGCTACATCTTTTCGTCGGACCATTCGGTCCCATCGTCCGTGAGCCTCGAGGGCTTTCGGTACATCGTGAACCTCGCCAGGGAACTGGGAAGCTACGAGTAGACAACACACAGACCACTCACATAAGGAGGAATGGGGAATGGACCCCGTGCGCATCGGTGTGATCGGCGTCGGCCAGATCGCCAAACATCACCTTGAGGCATATAGCCACATTGAGGGCGCGCAGGTGGTTGCTGCGGCCGATATCAACGGTGAAGAGCTTGCACGCGTCGCTGAGCGATTCGGCATTGAGCGAACCTACAACAGTTTCCGCGATCTGCTCGCTCAGGAAGACATCCAGGCCGTAGACGTGTGCCTGCACAACAACCTTCATGCTCCCGTGACCATAGCGGCGCTGGAGGCTGGCAAGCATGTCTATTGCGAGAAGCCCATGGCAGGCGCTTATGTGGATGCAGTTCGCATGCTTGAGACTGCCCGGAAATGCGACCGCAAGCTCAGTATCCAGTTGAACACGCTCTTCTCAAAGGAGACGAAGGCGGCCAAACGGCTGATTGATGAGGGAAAGCTGGGCAGGCTCTATCATGCCAGATCCACGGGGTTCCGGCGACGGGGACGTCCGTTTGTGGATGGGTATGGCACGGCATCGTTCGTGAAGAAGGAGGTCGCTGCGGGCGGCGCTCTGTATGATATGGGCGTGTACCACATTGCCCGCATGCTGTACCTGCTCGGCATGCCGGCCGTCGAGCGCATCTCCGGTAAGGTGTATCAGGAGACCGGCATGGATCAGGGACGCCGGGAATCGAGCGGCTACAACGTTGAAGAGCTAGGGGTCGGCTTCGTCAAGTTCGCCGGAGGCGTCACTCTCGATCTGATCGAATCCTGGGCCATTCATCTGGGAGGTTTCGAAGGCAGCAGCGTCGTCGGATCGCTTGGCGGCGTCAGGCTGGAGCCGTTCTCGTTCCATTCCACCGTGTGCGATATGGAGATGAACGCGTCGTTCGAACTGGACAGCGCCGATTGGCGCTGGCATCAGCTCTACCCGGAGGTTGGAGCCTACGACTCGCCGCAGCACCATTGGGTCGCTGCGCTTCAGGGGCGGGTCCCCCTGCTTCCGACTGCCGACCTTGCGCTGGCCACGATGCTCATCAGCGAGGGCATATACCAATCCGATCGCCTTGGGAGGGAGGTGACTGCCGACGAGGTCTTGACCCTGTCGGTTTCGACGGCCCTGACCGTTTAGCGACTCGGACGGTAGCAGGTCCGAACGGCGCGCATCGGATGAGTTGACAGCTCGGTCGGTGTGCGATCGCTCGTTGACTTGGATTCCGGCGAGGTGCTAGAATCTGAATAAGATCAGTTCGGAAACAGTCCGAGTCTGCCCTGGCTGTTCGCAAGGAAGGAGTCCCATCAAATGCCGATCAAGGTCGGGATCAACGGTTTCGGCCGCATCGGGCGGTTGAGCCTGCGTGCGATGCTGAAGTACCACTCCGACGACATCGAGATCGTTGCGTTGAACGATCTGACCGATGCCAAGACTAACGCACACCTGCTGAAATACGATACGAACTACGGCAAGTTCGATGGAACGGTCGCCGTGGATGGCAACGACATCGTGGTCAACGGCAAGAAGATCACGGTCTTTGCCCAGAGAGATCCGGCCTTGATCCCGTGGAAGGATCTTGGAGTCGAGGTCGTGCTCGAAAGCACGGGTTTCTTTACCGACGCCGAAAAGGCCAAAGCTCATCTGGCCGGCGGCACTGTCAAGAAGGTGCTGATCTCCGCCCCAGCCAAAGGCGAGGATGTAACCATCGTCCTGGGCGTGAATGAGGAATCCTATACGCCCGCCTGCAAGATCATCTCCAATGCGTCGTGCACGACGAACTGCCTCGCGCCGGTCGCCAAGGTCCTCAACGACACCTTCGGAGTGAAGACGGGCTTCATGACGACCGTTCATTCGTACACGAACGATCAGAAAGTGGCCGATCAGTTCCACAAGGACCTGCGCCGCGCTCGTGCCGCTGCCGAGAACATCATCCCAACATCCACCGGCGCGGCCAGGGCCATCGGGCTGGTGGTGCCGGAACTGAAAGGGAAGATGAACGGCATCGCGCTGCGCGTGCCAACGCCGACTGTTTCGCTGGTGGACCTGGTTGTGACCACAGAGAAGCCCGTGACGGTGGATGCCATCAACGACGCGTTCCGTGCTGCGGCGGCCGGTCGGATGAAGGGCTACCTGCGGGTTGAAGACGAACCGCTTGTCTCAGTGGATTTCGTCGGCGACCCCGCATCGTCTATCGTGGACTCCGCCCAGACCATGATCCTCGGCGACAACATGGCCAAGGTCCTTTCATGGTACGACAACGAGTGGGCCTATTCGTGCCGGATAGGTGATCTCATTGTCTACATGGCAGAGAAGGGCTTCTAGTCGTCGGCCAGTGTCATGATCCGTTCCGTCCCCGCTGCACGCTCCGATGGTGCGAGGGTCGGGATCGCAGGTGCACTGACTGGGGGCACGGTCTTCCGTGCCCCCTTCTGCCCATGGATGAGCATACCGCAGGGAGTATCCGCATGCTAAGAAAGAAGACCGTTGAAGACCTTGACGTAGCCGGCCGCCGAGTGCTGGTCCGAGTGGACTTCAATGTCCCTCAGCACGAAGACGGCAGGGTTAAGGACGACCGGCGCATCCGCGCGGCGCTGCGCACGATTCAGTACCTCCGCGATCAGGGAGCGCGGGTCATATTGGTGTCGCACCTGGGACGCCCCAAGGGCAAACCCGAAGATCAGGTGAAGTTCACTCTGCGTCCCGTGGCCGATAGGCTGAGCGAGCTGTTGGGCGTTATGGTGCCTCTCGTTCCGGACTGCATCGGCCCGCAGGCAGATGCGGCCGTTGCCCAGATGAAGGATGGCGATGTCGTTCTGCTGGAGAATGTCCGGTTCCATCCTGAGGAAACCAAGAACGATCCGGACTTTGCTTCGAGACTGGCGGCGCTTGCCGAGGTCTATGTCAACGATGCCTTCGGCACCGCCCATCGAGCCAATGCTTCCACTGAAGGCGTGGCGCACCACCTGCAATCCGGTGCCGGGTTCCTGATGCAGAAGGAGATCGAGTACCTTGGCTCGGTGCTGACTGCCCCCAAACGGCCCTTCGTTGCGGTTCTGGGCGGAGCCAAGGTGGCAGGCAAGATCGGCGTCGTGAACAATCTGCTGACGAAGGTGGACCGCCTGATCATCGGCGGCGGCATGGCGTACACGTTCCTGAAGGCCCAGGGCCTGGAGATCGGCAAGTCGCTTCTGGACGGCGAGTCGCTCGACTATTGCCGCGAGGTTCTTAGGGTGTCGGACTCGAAGATACTCCTCCCGGTTGATGTGGTGGTGGCCGACGGAAACCCGTTTGAGAAGGGCGCAGCCGGTTTGGCTGCGAAGATCGTGCCGGTTGATTCGATTCCGCCCGACTGGGAAGGCCTTGACATCGGACCGAAGACACGTGAGCTCTTTGCATCGGCCGTTGCCGGTGCGGGTACGGTGGTCTGGAATGGTCCGATGGGGGTGTTCGAGTTCCCGGAGTTTGCCGTCGGCACGCGCGCCATGGCGGAAGCGCTCGCCCAGTCCGGTGCGGTAACGATCGTCGGCGGGGGCGACTCGGCGGCTGCCGTTGATGAGCTCGGGTATGCCGACAAGATCACCCATATCTCGACAGGTGGGGGAGCGTCACTCGAGTTTCTTGAAGGCAAGCAGCTTCCAGGAGTGGTCGCTCTCTCTGACAAGTAGGTGGGCATGGGCGGGTTGCCGACTCATCGGAGGATACCGTGAAACTTGGTGTGCTGCTTGCGGCGCGGTCGGTGGACGAGGCCGACAAACGCCTCGCCCAGGCGCGCGAGGCCGGTTTCTCGCTGTGCCAGTTGGACCTGAAGAAGGGCGGCTGCACTCGTAGTGACCTGTTGGCGATCGCGGATCGGATGCTTGAGCACGGCGTTCGACCCGTCGCCGTAGGATGTCATGTGAACCCCTTGAGGCCCGACGATCCAGGCCCGATTGGCGTCTCACGTGATGACCTGGTTCACCTGCTGCAGCAGTTGGATATCATCGGCGCACGGCGGATTGTGTTCTCCAGTGGAACCTATGCGGAGTCGCCGTTTGATGCGCACCCGGACAACCGATCCGATGAGGCGCTCGATGCCCTCGTGGATTTCGTTCGCGGT
Source organism: Chthonomonas calidirosea (assembly GCA_020722705.1). Taxonomy (GTDB): domain Bacteria; phylum Armatimonadota; class Chthonomonadetes; order Chthonomonadales; family CAJBBX01; genus JAAYVH01. The sequence goes on from DYKI01000005.1 coordinate 51,882, forward strand.
GTTGTGGCCGCGACAAAGGCCCGGCACTATCACCTGGTGATCGAGCCGTGGTTCGGCCATGTTCTGTACAACGAGGATCGCATCATAGCGTTCCATGAGCGCTTGGAGCCCGCCGTCTCCGAGCACGTTCGCTATGTCATAGATGCATGCAGCCTGATTGGACCGGATCGGTATCCGAAACGTGACACCGAGACGCGTCGAGCGCTTCGCGCAGTCGGTCGGGCGGCGGGGGTTGTCCATCTGCGCGACTGCATCATGCCGCCGGACGGTGAAGCCGATCTGACGGCACCGGGGCAGGGCAAGCTCGATTACGGGGCGTACGTCGCGTCGCTCATGGAGTATGTTCCCGACGATACGCCTGCCGTGATCCGAAATCTGACGCCCGAGGAGTTCGGGCAAGTGCGAGACTACCTGCTGCGCCTGGCGGATGGCTGGCAGTTGGTGTGAAAAAGGAGTTAGAAACAACAATGCGACGACAGATCATCGCCGGCAACTGGAAGATGCACATGCTGACGGACGAGGGCCGAGAGCTCGCTGAGGCGCTGGTCGGGCTTGGGGCAGAGGTACCGAATGTGGATGTGGCGCTCTGCCCTCCCTATACGGCTCTCACAGCGGTCGGCGCCGTCCTGGCGGGTTCAAAGGTCCGACTCGGAGCGCAGGATGTGTTCTGGAAGGAGAAGGGAGCGTACACGGGGCAGGTTGCTCCATCAATGCTGGTAGACATCGGCGTGAGCGTCGTGATCGTGGGGCATTCGGAGTCGCGCGGACGCTTCGGTGTTCCGGAACCTGACATGGATGACGTCGTGCTGGCCCATTTCGGTGATAGCGACCGCACCGTCAATCTGAAGCTCAAGGCCGCGCGTCGTGCCGGTCTGACTGTGATCTGCTGCGTCGGCGAAACGCTGGCAGAGCGAGAGGCCGGGGATACCGATCGGGTCGTCACCAGGCAAGTCGAGGGGGCGCTCGCGGGACTGGACGCCTCGACACTCGATGAAGTGGTCCTGGCCTATGAGCCGGTCTGGGCTATCGGAACCGGCAAGACGTGCCAGACCGTTGAGGCGGATCGGGTGTGCGGGGTGATCAGACAGGCCGTGGGCGTGCTCTTCGGATCCGATTGCGCTGAGGCGATGCGCATCCAGTACGGAGGCAGCGTGAAGCCGGCCAATGCCGCCGAGCTCCTGGCCTGCCCCAACATAGATGGTGCCCTGGTCGGCGGCGCAAGCCTGGTTGCTGCCGACTTTGCGGCGATTGTCAAGGCCGGCCCTACCGCTGCGTGAATGGCACGAGGCTCGGGTCGGACCTGACGGTACCGGACGGGCAGGTGTGAGCCGGAGCATGGGAGCTCTTATCGGCAAGGCGCAAGACGAACTTGCCGCTTTGCTTGCCGGCTATGGGGAGCCTGCGTTTCGCTCACGCCAGTTGGCGGAGTGGATATACCGCAAGCGCGCCAGATCCTTCGACGAGATGACCAACCTGCCGCAAGCGCTGCGGCAGAGGCTGACGGAAGGGCACGCAGTTCGCTCAATGACGCCGGAAGCCGAACGGACCTCCGGCGATGGGGCGACCAAGCACACGATGCGCCTCGGGGATGACCGCGTGATCGAGTGCGTCCACCTGCCTTATCCGGAGCGCGTCTCGGTCTGTTTGAGCTCACAGGTCGGCTGCCCGGTGGGATGTGCCTTCTGCGCCACTGGTCTGGGCGGCTTCGAGCGGAACCTGACGGCAGGCGAGATGGTTGAGCAGTTCCTATGGATGCAGGACCTTCATTCGAACCGACGTATCAGCCATGCCGTCTTCATGGGTATGGGGGAGCCTCTGCTCAACGTGGCCAATGTCATCAAAGCGGCGAATATCCTGAGATCTGAAGTACAGGTTTCGGCGAGAAACCTTACCATTTCGACTGTAGGTATCGTTCCCGGCATCTACGAGCTGGCGGCCGCTCGGTTGCCCGTAGGCCTGGCCATCTCCCTGCATGCGCCGGATGACGCAGTTCGGTCTGCGCTCATACCGACCGCGCGCAGATGGCCGATCTCGGAGATTCTGTCAGCGGCCCGTCACTATCGCAGCGAAACCGGCAGGGATGTTACGTACGAGTACATATTGCTCAGTGGCGTCAACGATACGGTAGACCATGCCCGGAGGTTGGCCGACCTTCTTCACGGTGAACGCGGCTCTGTGAACCTCATTCCCTACAATCCGGTGGCAGGCCTTTCGTCGTTCTCGACCTCGTCGGCTGAGCAGGTTGCGGCATTCCGAGGCGAACTCCAGCGCCGCGGACTCGCCGTGACCCAGCGTATGCGGCGTGGCAGGGGCGCAGCCGGCGCCTGCGGTCAGCTTGCCGGAAGAACCACGGGCCGGCGCAGCACGCGGATGCCCGGAGCGGCGCGGAGAGCGTGAGCCGAACATCCTTGCCTGTACGCGTCTGTCTCGCTGCCGTCATAGTCGTGGGCGTTGCGGGATGCGGAGCTGCGAAACAGGCGGCAAAGCCGGATCCGACACCGCCGGTGCGGACCGTTTCGGCGGGCAAGCTGTTGATCGCATGGACAGAGCCAGGGCTCGATGGCAGGGTGAACCCTGTGCTGGAGGTGGAAGCCGGCGGCGGCGTTGTCGAGCAATCCAAGCAGTCAGGGATTCTGAAAAACGCAGCCGGCCGCATCTACCGCAAGGGTATCCTGCAAGCACGGTTCATGGCGCCGACCGTCGAGGCCGACATGACGGCTCGTAAGCTGCTGGCGACCGGCGGCGTGAAGATCGTCGGAGTTGCTGCAAAGGGCCTTACGCTGAAGGCGCAACGAATAGAATGGCGGACCGACCTGAACCGGATCGTCGCATTAGGCTCGGTGACGTTCGTGAAGCGAGACCTGCAGACAGGCCGCATCGAAGCCGAAGGCGGTCCGTTCGCTCGGGTGACCATCAACACCGAGCTTCAGCGGCTGACGATTCCGTGACCTGGTGGGCGATGGCGGCTGCAGCATGCCGCGAGAGACAGTGAGGATGAGTATGCGAAAGCGATTCGGCCTGACAGCGCTATGGTTAGTCTCCTGCAGTCTGTTGGCGATGGGGTCGGCCGTCGGACAGAAGACGCCAACCGACAAGGGCATCCGCTTCGGCGACATTGTGCTCTCGGGATTCGAGAAGGCGCAGCTCGACCTGGGAGTGAGCGCGCGCGCGACCGGTCCCGGCACCGTGGTGGATGCAGTTGATCCGCTTCGCAAGACGACTGCTCAGCTCAGGGCTTTGGAGATCGTGGCCCAGATGACGCCCAGCGGCGGGAAGAATGGATCGGACCGTGGTGTGGGGCGTGTTGAAACTATCACGGCGAAAGGCAACGTGCGCTTCAGCGCTGTTCGCAAGCCGGATACTGGAACAGGAGATCAGATCGTCAGGGCCACGGGCACACGCGCAGTCTACGAGCGACTGAAGCAGTACCTGACTCTGACGGGTCCGGTTACATTCAGCGCAGAGCAGCCGGATGCCGGAGGAAAGGGCTCGGACCGCGTTACAGGGAAGGCCGATCGGGCCACCTATGACGAAGGCAAACGGGTCCTCCAGTTGTTCGGCAACGTCGAGGCGACTGTGGTGACGCCGGACACGCCGCCTGAGGGTTCGACGGTCACGGGTGACGAAGTCAAGATCGAGATGGCAGCACAGCCCTACCGTGTCACGATCGCCAATCCATCACTGAAGGGGGCAGTGAATCTGCGGATCATCGTCCCTGAATCAGGCAAAGGGAAGGACAACAGGAAGCCGTAGTCCCTGCGTCATGGCCAAGCGGCAGTGCCGCGCGCCGTCAGGGTTCGGTCCACTGAAGGAAGCTCATTGGAAATCGCAGCCGAGGAACTCGTCAAGGTTTACCGTGGCCGTCGCGTGGTCAACAGCGTAAGCCTTGAGATGCATCAGGGGGAAGTGGTTGGCTTGCTGGGCCCCAACGGGGCCGGCAAGACCACGACTTTCTATATGATCGTGGGCTTAGTGCGGCCCAACTCCGGTCGTGTCCTCCTGGATGGCTGTGACATTACCCACATGCCGATGTATCGCAGGGCTCGCGCGGGCATTGGGTACCTGGCGCAGGAGCCGTCCGTGTTTCGCGAGCTGTCTGTCGAGCAGAACCTGCGGTTGGTCCTGGAGCACACTGCGCTTTCGCGCGACGAGCAAGCGGCACGCGTGGAGCAGCTCCTCGCCGACATGAACATAGCGCATCTGCGGCGCAACAAGGGCAAGACACTCTCGGGAGGAGAGAGGAGACGAGTCGAGATTGCCAGGGCGCTGGCAACGTCTCCGGCGTTCATCCTTCTGGACGAGCCCTTCACCGGTGTGGATCCGATCGCGATCCAGGACATCCAGCACATCATCGCGGAACTCAGGGAACGCAACATCGGCATCCTGATCACCGATCATAACGTTCAGGCTACCCTGAAGATCACCGAGCGCGCGTACATCATTGCCGACGGGCAGATCAAGGCAGCCGGCGTCTCCGATACGTTGCCGAACGATCCGATTGCCCGCCGGTACTACTTTGGCGAAGGGTTCACGGGCTAGATGTTCAAGCAGGTTGACCGTCTGATCCTGCGCGAACTGGCCGGGCCGGTCGCAAACAGCTTCATGCTGTTTCTGGCGCTGCTCTTCAACTCGGTCTACCTGCCCAAGATCACCGACCTGATGGTCAAGGGGGCGACGCTTCCGCAGATCACGAAGATCGCCATCCTCGGGATACCGGTTCTCATCACCCAGTGCATACCGATGGCCATGCTGCTCGGGGCCTTGCTGGCATTTGGACGGCTATCGGGCGACAGCGAGCACGTAGCGCTGCTGGCGAGCGGCGTCAGCTTCTACCGGGCAACACGACCGGTCATCTGGGTGGGGATACTGTTGAGCATCGTCGCGTTCGGATGGAACGAGTTGGTCGTGCCGGAGTCCATGCGTGCATTCTACGCGGCCTCATTCGAAGCGGCTGAGGCCACCATGCTGCCGACAAAGACGCAGCCGATCCACTATGCCGTCAAGCGCGAGGGCACCGATTACATCGAAGAGGTGATCACGATCACCGGCGGCTACGATCCCAAGGCGTGCGAGTTGCGGCAAGTCAGCATCCTGCTGATGAACAATGACGGGAGTCAGCAGGGACAACCGGAAGCTCTCATCTATGCAGAGCGCGTCGTGGCCCATGACGAAAAGGGCTACAACGCGGATATGTACAACGTTTACGTGCGATACTTTGACACTGATCGGACTCTGCGCCGCCAGAGCGACGCCTGGTATGCCACTGCGAAAATGCGCTCGTTCGGGCCCGGCGTCAGGTTCGACAGGGACTTCCGCGGAGTACCAAAGCCCCAGTTGACCGATAACCGTATCCGCTCATTTGCCGACCTGCGCGCGGCCATAGATGAGAAGCGGCGAGAGGGCAAGACCGATCTCGGGGGCGACGAAGTGAACCTCTGGGAGAAGGTGGCATTCCCGGTCGCAGCCGTCATCTTTGGGATGGTGGGCGCCCCGCTGGGTGTGAGACCGCAGCGAGGGTCCAAGGCCATGGGTTTCGGCGTCGCGATCGCCATCATCTTCGGCTACTGGCTCGTGCATAACGGCATGTTCCAGTTGGGACGAGGCGGCACGATTCCGCCGATGCTGGCTGCGTTCTCGGCGAACGCCCTGGGCTTGGTGGCGGCGACCATTCTCGTAGCCCGGACGCGGCAGTAACCAGGGTCGCCCACCCAACCGTATTCTGGTACAGAAACGCCGGACCGGTCCGACGTCTCAGAGTTTGGGAGGTGATGCCTGTGTGGACTGCAGCGGCGCTTGTCGCCACGGTCTTGATGGGAGGCTTGATCGCCTATGCCGGCGACCTGATCGGTCGTCGGTACGGCAAACGGCGCGCTTCCATCTTCGGCCTGCGCCCGAGGCATACGGCAGCTCTGGTCACGAGTGTCACGGGTGTCATCATCTCCCTTCTCACCACCGCTGTCCTGTTTCTTGCGGTCGGGCCGGTGCGGCGCGTTATCCTCGAGGGCGAGGCTGCTATCCGGGCAAATGTGCGTCTGCGCAACGAAAACGGCCGCCTGACCCGTGACGTCCAGAGCGAGCGCGAAGCCATGCGGATGGCACAGCGCGAGAGGGCTCAAGCGTTCAGCGACAGGGATGCTGCCATCGCCGCCCGCCTGAATGCGACCCGCTCGCTGGCCGAAGTGCGGAAGGCGCTGGGGCGCGCACGCACCGAGTTGCGCACCGCCCTTGCGGCCAGCCGCAGCGCCAGGCGAGAAGTTGCCGTCGCCCAGGCGCGCGTTCGGGAGGAGCGACGATCGGCCCGGATGCTTGCCGATAAGAACGAATGGTACCGCCGGGCCAATGCAGAGCTCGATGCCCGCAATGCGGAACTGACGAAATCCAACGACGCCCTCCGGCAGACGAACTCATCACTGAGCGTGACGAATGCGACGTATTCTCAGACCAATGATGAAGTCTCCAAGCAGAACATCGCTTTGGTGCGCGAACGGGATGCTCTCAACGCGGCTCTCGGGGAGTTGCGCGCCGAGCGCGAGCGGCTCGAAGAAGAGACCCGTCTGGTGGAGGTCCGCTACGAGGAGCTGCGTGCGGGCTATGCGACGGCATACGGAGCCCACCGGAACCTGTGGGAGATATTCGAAGCGCTTCGCACTCGGCGGATCGTGGCGCACGGCGGCGAGGACATCGCCAGAACGGTCGTTCCTGCGGGAACGCCGCCTGACGAGGTCCGGGCGATCATTGGACGCCTGCTCAGTGACGCGCACCGGGTCGCTCTCGGGAAGGGCGCAGCTCCGGGCGAGCGATCGCTCGCGGTCGAGATCGTTGACAAGCGGTTTTCCACACCCACACCGACAGGCGTGTCAACCACCCGTGTCACCGAGCAAGACCGCATTGACGCCGTAGTGAACCGGTTGTCGAGGGCTTCCGAACCCGCATGCCTCCTCGCCGTTGTGGTCGCCAACAGCGTGGCAGGCGAACCGGTCGCCATAGACCTGCAGCCGCTGGGCAACCCGCTTATCTATCGGAAGGGGCAGGCGGTTGCGAGCCGAAAGATGGATGCGTCTCGGCCTGCCGACCAGGTGTTCGGCGAACTCGTGCTGCTGCTCAAGGGGCTCGGCCAGAACGCGCTCGATCGGGGGCTGATTCCCCGCTACGATCCTGTGACCGGGCAGCCGCAGACTGGATCGCTGAGCGCGGACGCCCTGGTTAGCTTGACCGAGAGGGTCAAGGCGTATCGCCGCCGCGTCGAGGTGACCGCCTATGCGGCCCGGGATACCAATGCCGGCGACAGCCTGCAGCTCGAGTTCAAGATCAGGCCGTCCATCTGAGATGGGGCCGAGGTCGGCGGCATGGCTAACGGTTCTGATGGCCCTTTGAGCGACGTAATAGGCATAGACCCGGGCCGCGACAAATGCGGCCTTGCCCATCTGCGCGCCGACGGCTCGGTAGCCGCGCGAGCCATCCTGGCCCCGGACGCTGTGGTCGGCTGGGTACGGCGCGTTCAGGTCGAGAACCGCGCCCGCGTTCTCTTGGGCAGCGGCACCGGACATCGGGCACTGGGGGCGCGCCTGACCGAAGCCGGTATCGCGTGGCAGTCCGTGGACGAGACAGGCACGTCGGCCGAGGCTCGAAGGCGTTATCTCGCCGATCATCCCGCACGGGGATTGGGGCGACTTGTCCCTGCGGGTCTGCGGGTGCCCGACGAGCCGTATGACGACTATGTGGCGCTGATATTGGCGGAACGTGCTCTTGCTGACGATTCTTGACAAACGTGCGTACAGTATGGTAGTGTTCGCACCAGCAGGCCTGCGGCGTTGAGTGCGTAGCCTAGAGTTAGGCGTATGACTCGGCGGGGCAGGTTTGGAGCAGGGGGATGCGAGGTCCGAGCGTTCGGGCTCTCCGGCCGCCAAGCGAGTGACCCGGTAGCCGTTCAATGTGGTGGGGGCGATGAAGAAGGAAACAGGGACTACTTCCTCACCTCCTCCGAAGGACAGCGACCGAGTGCGCAAGCCGTGCCGTCGGACCGTTCGGATGCCAGGATATCGCGGAGCCTCTGCAGCCACGTACTTAGGAGGAGGCAAAATGCGAAAGGTACTCACCTTTCTAGGCGCTTCCGTCTGTTTGGCGTGGGTGTTGCCCGTTATGGCGCAGGTTGCGCCGCCCGAGTTCAGTGACGTTCCAACCGATCACTGGGCATACGATGCGGTCGAATCACTGCGCGCCAAGAACATCCTCGTCGGATACCCGGATGGATACTTCCGGGGGAAGCGCACGCTCAGCCGGTACGAGTTCGCAGTCGCGCTGAAGCGCGCCCTTGACAGCATCCAGTTGACAACCGGCCCGAAGGGCGATCCAGGCCCCCAGGGTCCCAAGGGCGACAAGGGCGAGAAGGGCGAAGCCGGTCCGCAGGGCCCATCGGGTGTTGCACCGGAAGAGCTCGCCACGCTCAAGAAGCTGGCTGACGAGTTCAAGGCAGAGCTTGCCAACCAGGGCGTCAACATTAACGCCCTGAACGCCAAGTTCGATAAGCTCGCTCAGGACGTTGCCGCCGTCAAGGCGGAGATCGCCAAGATGCCGAAGATCAGCGGCAACGTATTCGCCGGCATTCGTGCAGACCGCGCTCGCGTTCCGTATGCGGACGCGGACGGCCGACCGTCCGACAGCGACCTGAAGAACGAAGCGACGGTTGTCCATGCTCTCGAACTGGGTGTCACCGCAAATGCGGGCGACACTGTCATCAAGGGCTCCTTGGTCGCGGACAACTACAAGAACTACCTGAACGGGTCGTTCAGCCAAGTCAGTTCCTTGAACACCAGTCCGAGTGGGGACGTGTGGATCAACCGACTGACCCTGGAATCTCCATTCGAGGGCGTCGGTCGCGAAGGCGCGTTGACCATCGGTCGCTTGCCCTTCCAGGTCAGCCCGCTTACTCTCTGGAAACCGGACGTGGATACGTACTTCGACAACCCCATAGTTGACGATGGCATGTATCGCATGGACGGCTTTACTCTTGGCACTAAGCTCGGCAGCGTGGGAGTTCAGGCGTTTGCCGGCTCGTTCAAGAGTGTGACCGGTTCGGTATCGGGGGGTGGCGTTTACAACTCGCCGCTCGCCGGCCTGGGCGGCCCCAGCGTCTTTCGTTCGGCGAAGCCCGTAGGTATCGCAGTGGATAGCCCCCTGGTCTTGGATCAGGTCGGTGGGGTTGCCGTGAAGCTGCCGCTCAAGATCGGACCAGAAGATGGCAGCTACCTGCGCGCCGTTAGTCTGCTGGGCACGGGTAACGCAGGGTATGGGGCGTCCAATCCTGCCACCAATGTGGCAGTTCTCGGTGCCGACACGAAGCTCAACCTGAGTGAGGCCGTTTCCTTCGAGGGCGCTTGGTCCAAGACCGTCACGGGCGGCGGAAGCGGACAGGGCCGAGACATCGGCAACGTGGTGCACTCGTACAACAACGCCTTCTTGGGCAAGGTGGGCTACACCAGCGGCAATCTCGGTCTGACTGCAGGATACAAGTACATTGATCCGATGTTCTACGCTCCCGGATACTGGGGCCGCGTGGGCAACTGGATCAATCCGACGAACATTCAAGGGCCGATGGTCACGCTGAACTACAAGGTCTCGCCAACGTTCGCTATGAGCGCCGGCGGTGACTACCTGACGTCCGCTCGCAACTGGCGCTCCGCCGGTACCCTCGGCGAGGACGACGAAATCTATCGCGTTCAAGTCGGGCTCCGGTGGGCGATCTCCGACGCATTTGAGACCGCCGTTGATTGGGAAGGCGTCTACTGGAAGCTGGCCACTGGCATTAGCACGAGCCCAAGCGTTCATCCGGTCGAGCATTACATCACTCTCGGCACCGGATACGAACTGAATGACACCACCAAGATCAAGCTGGGATACCAGATTGGTCAGTGGAACGGCAAGGGCTTCCTTACCGGTGGTGCGGGCTCCGGCTCCGGCTACAACTACAACGCCTTTACGACCCAGGTCTCGGTCAAGTTCTAGGACCCGGCCCCGTCGTTAGGGCGTTTTCGCTCAGGCTCCTGCCGCGGTCCTTTGCGGCAGGAGCCTTTTGTTCAACAAAGAACCTCGCCATTATGGCGGGGGGAAGGAGTTTCAGACAATGCGAAGCAGATCCATGCGCATCGTCGCAATCGCTTGTGGTTGTCTTGTCCTGGGTGGGGTGGCCGGAGCGCAGCTCGGAAGCCTTGTAAAGGGCGGAGCCATTGCCCTGGCCGTCAGCAAGTTCGGGAAGGACATTGACAAGGCGATAAACACGCTGACCGGGCAGAAGAACGTCGGCCATACTCAGGCCACCAAGGTTGTGCCTATACTGTCGCTTGGCGATGGCGGGCACATTGGCGCGGTTCAGGTGACCGGACCTGAGCGCCTCGTCAAGAGGGTAGAGGCAGTGGCGCAGCTTGAGGGGCGGTTCAGGGCCATCGGTGGTGTCCGCCTTCGAGCGCTGGTTCCGATCAGCACCAAGACGCCGCAGAAGGGCCTGAATCGTGTCGAAGGTGTTGGCGTCAGCGCCATCATTGACTTCAAGCTCTAAATCCGACGGCGTATGCCCATATGCTGTCCGAACGAACGGCCTGTGCGGGGTGTATAGGAATGCGGCGCAATCCTATACTCAGGCACTGGGCCACGACCGACGCAGTGCCTGAATGCCATGTGTGCGTGGGTGTCGGTTGGCCAGATGAAGGAGCGCACCTTGGGTAACCGGAAGATGTTGCGGGCAGTTGCGGAGACTGCTGTGGTTGTGGCGGCCCTGGTGACGGTCGCGCCGGCTTCTCCGGCCGTCGGCCGAATGATGGAGACGGGACAGCGCGGACGAGCGCCCGGGGCGGAGGGCGATGCTGCAGTGCTCCACACGGGATGGCGTATCCATCCTGCCGGCGAACACGTGCCAAGCGGCGATCTTCCGCTTGGCGGCGTTCTCAGCCCCGACGGCAGGCATGTCCTCATCGCGAACTGCGGGTTCGGAGCTCACGCTATCCACATCCTCGACATGACGACGAAGGAGCGCGTGGCTCGATTGCCTGTGGCGCGCGCATGGCACGGTGGGGCGTGGATGCCCGATGGCCAGGGTTTCTTCGTGTCGGGCGGCATCGCCAACCCGCTGAACGACATCTACCGGTACGAGATGCGCGACGGCTCCTGGGTGCGGGGACAGGGCCTGCGTCTTGAAGGGCCGAAGGTCTCAACGGCGTGTGTATCGTGGATCGCGCTGTCAGGCGACGGTCGGACGCTCTACGCGACGAATCTGGCCGACAACCGCCTGCATGTTCTCGATACTGTGACCGGCGACACCCACGCACGCCTCGAAGTTGGGATGCGTCCGGTCGCCGGTGCGGTGTCGAGGGACGGCAAGCGGATGTTCATTGCCAACTGGGGCGGGTCGGAGGTGGTCTCGATTGGCCTGACCGACCCGCGCAGACCCGTCCTGAAGGCGCGCTGGAAGGTGGGCCCACACCCGAATGCGGTGGCGCTTGTTGATGATGCCCGGCTCTTCGTCAGTTGCGGCAACGACGATACGGTGTACGCTCTGGACGCGGGGGATGGCAGGCAAGTTGAGCGCATTCGTACCTCGCTCAAGCCGCATGCGGCGCTTGGAAGCACTCCGAACGCGCTTGCTTATGCGGCCGGGCGTCTGTATGTGGCCAACGCCGACAACAACAACGTGTGCGTTGTAAACGTATCGCGACCCGGCAGATCGCGCGTTCTCGGCTTCATACCGACGGGATGGTATCCGAGCGCTGTCGTCGCGTCACGCGACGGCCACCGGCTTCTGATCGGATCCGGGAAGGGCACGGGCACCCGCCCGAACCGGGCCCGTTTGCCCATCAACCCGATCGTGCCGGCCGGCTTCGAGTACATAGGCGCGCAGCTCAACGGATTGCTCTCATTCGTGGACGCCCCCGACAATGGTCGGCTTGCTCGATACACGCGCGAGGTGCTGGCCCTCACGCCTGATGGCGCCAGAACGATGCGTGATGCGGCGTCAGGCCGCCGATCGCCCATTCCCACACGTGTTGGAGGGCGCAGCCCGATCCGGTACGTGTTGTATGTGATCAAAGAGAACCGAACCTATGATCAGGTGTTCGGCGACATCGAACGGGGAAACGGCGATCCGTCGCTGTGCCTCTTCGGTCGTGAGGTGACGCCCAATCAGCATGCCCTTGCGGAGGAGTTCGTTCTGCTCGACAATCTCTACTGCACGGGCGAAGTCTCGGCTGATGGGCACCCGTGGAGCACGATGGCATATGCCACCGACCATACGCAGCGCTCATGGGTGCTGCGGTATTCGGGGAAGGGCAGCCTGCCCGATGCAGCTTCAATGGGGGATTCGGCCTCCGGCTTCATCTGGGACGCCTGCAAAGCGAAGGGCATTTCGTATCGTTCGTACGGGGAGTACGCGGGTCATCCCAGCCTCGCCGGGCACCATAGCCTGGCCTATGTCGGCAAGGAGGGACCGGGATCGGCGCCTCCGGGCCGGGACACCGATCGGGCGGACATCTTCATCCGCGAGTTCAAGGAGTTTGAGCGGACCGGTACGATGCCGCGCTTCATGGTGATGTCGCTGGGCGAGAACCACACGAACGGCACGAAGCCGGGCTCGTATACGCCCAAGGCGATGGTCGCGTCAAACGACCTGGCGCTGGGCCGGATCGTCGAAGCGGTCACCCACAGCAGTCTCTGGCCGCAGTTCGCAATCTTCGTGATCGAGGACGACGCTCAGAACGGACCCGATCACGTCGATTCCCACCGAACGACCGGCCTTGTGATCAGTCCCTATGTGCGCCGGGGGTACGTTGACAGCACGATGTACTCGACCAGTTCGATGCTCCGGACGATGGAGCTGATTCTGGGCTTACCGCCCCTGACGCAACATGACGCATCGGCAACGCCAATGCACAGGTGCTTCACCCGCACCGCGGATGTTCGGCCGTACCGAGCTCTGCCCGCCCGAATCAACCTGGAGGAGCGGAATGCGTCGAATGCGTATGGCGCGGTCCAATCGGCCCGGATGGACTGGAGCGAGTACGACCGCATCAACGAGGACGAACTGAACCGCATTCTGTGGCACAGCATCAAAGGTCCGAACGTGCCGTATCCTGCGCCCGTCCGAACAGCTCTGGTTGGGGTCAAATAGACATGGGGCCGCTGTGCGCGGCCCCGAGCGGATGGGCCCGGTAGGATTCGAACCTACGATCAATCAGTTATGAGCCGACTGCCTTGACCACTAGGCTACGGGCCCTGTTGCGCCTATTTTACCTCACCTGGTACGGGCCGTTGACTGTGAAGCGTGCCGCAGCGCTGGTTCTGTCACCTGACTCCGGTCAGCCGGTCGAGGGCACGGAGCAGAGGATGAGCCTCAATGATCGCCGATATTGACCAACGCTCGGCAACAACGTGGACGCCCACGAGCCCTGCAAGGAGGACATACTGTGCAGCCTCGGTTTGGGCTGCGAGAAGCGCCGATACGCCGACACAGGCGCCGAGCGCATTGCTCCCTGTGTCTCCGAGCATCAGCGCTCCAAGCGCGTCCCTGCGGTAGGTGGCCGCTGCCGCCAGCGCGATGCACAGGACGCACGATTGCTCGAGCGTCGTCGCACGACCTCCCAGCGCCGCGATGGCGGCTGCGAGCAGCGCTAGAGAGGCAGCCGTCGCTCGGCCCGGCCTCAGATCGAGCAGGTTCACCAGGTTGGCGCTGAGGGCGATGACCGCTCCTTTGAGGACGATAGCCCATTCGCTTGCGCCCAGGAGCGGTCCGGCGATCAGGAGCCCAAGCACGATGCCTCCGGCCGCTTTGCCAAGGCCGGATGTGAATCGCCGCTCCAGGATGAGTCTGCGTACGTGGCCCCTCAGCCCTTTCGCGCCAGGACCGCCCCAACGATCATCGGCCAGTCCCAGAGCGCCGAAGCCGATCAACGCCGTCAGCATGGCGAGGACGGAGCCGCTGAAGGTTGCCGTTGACGCACCCAGGACAGCGAGCCCGAGGCCTGCACCGCCGATGATGGCCAATCCGCACGCCGTCGGGATCATGTGACCGCGAAAGTTGCTGCGGACCATCCCGGAGGCGGCCAGCCTCTCAGGAAGCGCCCTGATGAGGAAAGCGGACGCAAGCGCGGCCGTTAGGCCGCTTGCGACCGTCGGCCAGTATGACGGCATAGCCACTTACGGCGCACCCATAGCGCCAGCGCAACATCGCGAAACTGCCGGGCACGATGGAGGAAACCGGGCAAGTCGTTGCCCGTTACCCTGTGCGCCATCTCAACAGGCACCTCGATCACCGTGTAGCCGGCGCATATGGCGTCAATGGTCAAAGCGACCTCGCTTCCGAAGCCCCGAGCCAGTCCGCGGGCGTGTGACCAGACCGCACGGCGGAGTGCCCGTTGACCCGACAGCGGCGCCTCCATGGTGCGGCCCGTCATGCGGAATATCCCATAGCGGGCGAGGCCTACCACCAAGCCGAAGCCGCCTCCCTTTCCGGGCTGCGAGGGAAGCGCCCCGATGGTCATGTCGCACTCGCCGTTGAGGACCGGCTCGATGAGAGGCCGGACGTTGGCGGCGGTAGCGCCAAGGTCAGCGTCGAGGAACAGCAGGAAGTTGCCATGAGCGGCGCGACACCCGGCGTCCTGAGCGCCTCGTTTGCCGCGGTGATGGCGAAGGCGCAGCACCTTGGCGCCCGTGGCGGATGCCACTCTGTACGTATGGTCGGTGGAGCCGTCGTCAACGACGATGATCTCCTCGACCTGTCCCGAATCCCTGAGGGCCAGGATGGTCTCTTCGATGCAGTGCTCCTCGTTGTATGCGGGGATCACCGCTGAGATCATGGTTCCGAGCCTCCCGCAGGGAGGATGCCGTCGCGGGCGGTGTCCTTCACGCCATATGATCCTCTCTCACCGGCAAGCAGGAGTATGAGCGCCGTCCGCCCGATGTCCGTGTCAATGTTGTCCACAGTGCTCATGTTCCGTGCCTGGTATGCGGGTATGTACGATTGAACACTGTCATGCGGCTCCGAACCAACGAGCATGATGCCATACTCGCTCATCGCTTCGATCAGAGGGTGGTCTATTCTCAGCCACCGCTTGTCGCCTTCGTCGCGTCCGCCGCCAATCAGGACGGCAGCACTCACGGGTGTGCGGTAGTCGCCCTGCATCTCCACGAGACCCGTGGCTGCAATGGCGCGTTCATCGGCCTGTGAGCCGCCGCGGACGATGACCGAGGCCAGCGTTTCGAAGACGCCCTTGCGATCGTCGGGAATGGCAGGACGCCATCGGCGCATGGCGGCGACTATTCGGGCAAGGTCGGTTTCCAGCCTGAGCGACATCGTCGGCGATATGCGGGTCACGGATGCGACGGTACCTCCAGCCGCCTTGATGGCATCGGCTGTCTGCGGCACTGCGTCGGCGTAGTCGCCGGTCACGACGATCGCGGTACGCGACTTTTCGAGCGCCTTACGCGTGACGATTGAGGAGAGCGCCACGATCGCGCGCGACCGGCTCTCATTCTCTTCGCGGAGCGGCTGAATCTCGTTGCTGAAGCGCTCGTTCAACTGCGTAAGCTGCAGCCTTAGCCTGTCAACGAGAGCCTCCTGAAGATAGGAGCTGCCAATCACCATGCCGACGCCGAGGGCCATGAACACGGCCACAATGGTGGCGACATGGTAACGAAAGCCCGGGCCCATGCTCAGCGTCCCCCTGTCGCCGACTGGAACCACAGTCTGGCGGCGTTCAGCAGCGTTTGGAGGAAGGGGGAGTACTGCGCGATGACAATCACCGGGAACAGTGCGGCGACGACGATGGCGGCAATCTCGATGCCGGCGGGTCTGCGCCGCTGAGCCCAGAGCCTGCCGATGCCCTTGGCGTCAACCAGCTTGGACCCGATGCGGAGTCGAACCAGAAACGTGCTGGCCATGCCGCCGCGGCCCTTATCGAGAAAGTCGAAGAGCGAGAAGTGCGTGCCCACGGCGACGATGACTGAGGCGTCGTATCCGTCGGCCAGAAGCAGTGCAGCATCCTCACTGGTGCCCGGGACATGGAAGACCTTGCCTGCTAGGTTGAGCGCGCGCAGCCGCTCAAGCCCCGGCGCGTCACGGGTTCCTCGAGCGTAGCCATGGACGATCAGCTCGGCACCGCACCGCAGGGCAGCGTCACTCACGCTGTCCATATCGCCAAGGATGATGTCGGGACGCACGCCGGCTTCGAGCAGGGCGTCGGCGCCGCCGTCAACGCCGATCAGGGCAGGCCTGACGTCACGCAGGTACTCCTGGATCGCCCGCAAGTCCTCTCGATAGCCTTCGCCGCGTACCACAACCAGCACATGGCGGTCGCGTATCGGCGTGGCAACGCTGGGCAGGTCCACAGGGTCGAGCAGGAGAGCCTTTTCTTCGGCCAGGTAGGAGAGGGTATTGCGTGCAAATGCGTCCAGTTCGGCGCCAAGATTGGCTCGGGCGGCATCCAGACGCTCGGCGACCTCCGCGCGGGTCATGATCCGGCCGACGCCGATCGTTCCGTCGGAAAGGACCGCTTTCTCGCCGTCAACAAAGGCCGTCCGTCCGTCGTTCCGTACTGCCGAAGCAAAGAAGTTGTCGCCAAGATTGTCGAGCAAAGGGATGCCGGCGTCTACGAGCAGAGCCGGACCCTGATTCGGGTAGCGACCGGTTATGGACATGGCAGCGTTCACCACTGCGGCAACCTTCGCGTCGGCCAGGGATCGTGCGGCCATACCATCGAGGTCAGCGTGATGAATAACAGCGATATCGCCGGGCCGGAGTCGCTTGATGAGGTTCTTGGTGCGCCGGTCGGCGCGAAGCGTACCCTGTACCCTCGACATAGGGTGTTGATCCGTGCACATTATGGGGGAAACGAGCGCACTTGTCAACGCAAAGCAGGCAACCATATCCGAACGCTGAGTGGCGATTGGCCGGGCAAAGCGGCTAGAATAACCGGAGACTGATCCGCCATGCGAATGCCCAGAGTTCTGCCATATCTGATCGCCCTGTGCCTGCCTGGCCTGTTTGCTTGGGGATGCGGCCGGCAGAGGCCTTCGGGGCGCGAGATGCGCTGGGTTGTTGATCCGAACCCGATACGCGCGGAACAGATCAGGCTGTTCAACGTCAAGCGCCCTGATGTCCGGGTCATCAATGATCCTGATGCCGGTCCGCAACGGATCCTGACCCAGCTTGCGGGCGGGGTCGCCCCTGATGTGTTCGCCATCTATTCGCCCCAGAGCGCTGCACTGTTCGCACGCAAGGACGTGCTTGAGGACCTCCGGCCATGGGTGGCCAGGCACGGCATTGACATGGGCATGTTCTGGCCGCAGTTGGACGGGTTCATCTACGAGAACGGCGACCGGGCCAAGGGCAGGATTCTGGGGTTCCCCGACAACTGCGGGACGTACATGCTGTTCTACAACCGCAGGATGTTCCGAGAAGCGGGTGTGCCGGAGCCTGAAACGGCATGGACATGGCAGCAGTTCACGGCGGCGGCGCGGAAGCTGACGAAGAAGAATGCGGCAGGCAGGATCGTCCAGTTCGGCGCAGTCCTGCCGCCGGCCTATCTGCTGGAAATGTTCGTCTGGCAGATGGGGGGAAGCTGGTTCAACTCCGATGGGACTCTCTGTATGGTCAACAGCCCCGAGGCCAAGGCGGCATTCGAGTGGTGGGCGTCCTTGCGGCGGACCCACCATGTCGCTCCGAGCGCGACGGAAGAGCAGGGGCTTGCGCCACTGGGCGGCTGGGGAGGCTCGCAGAACCTGTTCAAGGCCGAGAAGGCTGCGATGATCGTAACCGGCCGATGGCTGAGTATCGAGTGGCGTCAGAACAAGCAGCTTGACTGGGACATTGCTCCTGTCCCGTACGGCCGACATCGAGTCGGGATGCTTGAGAGCAAGATCTACGCCATCCCGCGATCAGCGCCGAACAAGGAGCTCTCGTTTGACTTCCTGAAACATCTGGTAAGCGAGGACGACGAGATGCTCGTTGCCGACTATGGCGACGGTATGCCCAGCGTCGAAGCATACTGCCGCACGGATCGCTTCCTCTATAATCCTGCATACCCGAAGGAGCGCCGCAACCACCTCTACCTGTCCGAGATGAAGTACGCTCGCGTGAAGCAGCAGTCGCCCTGGGTCCAGCAGCTCGATGCCGACACGATCCGCGAGGAGGAGTGCGACAGGATCTGGCAGGGGGAAGTCACACCCTCTCAGGCGGCAGACAACATCGCGCGCCGCGTGAACGCGATCATCCGCCGGAACAGGGCCAATCCCAACCTGATGGACTGATCTCGCGCTTGCCGAGGCAGTCTTTAGAGGATGTCCACCTCATGGACGCCGCGGTGTACTTCACCGATCAGTGACGGCGTCTCGCCTGCGTTCGCAAGTTCCGCCATTACCTCGATGGTCTCGTCCCGCTCGACGATAAGTACGAGCCCGATACCCATGTTGAAGGTCCGATACATCTCGGCATCGGGGACGTTGCCAAGCTCCTGGATGTAGGTGAAGATCGGCGGAGATGTCCAGAGCCGCCGATCCACAGTAACGCTGCAGTCGGCGGGCAGGATACGCGGGATGTTCTCGTATAGCCCGCCGCCGGTTATGTGCGCGATGCCCTTGACCCGGAACCGATCGAGCAGAGGCAGCACCGACTGTGCGTACGAGCGATGCGGAGCAAGCAGCACCTCGCCCACCGAGCGTCCGGCCAGTTGCGGCGGTGTGCTCTCAGGCGACAGCCCTGCCGAGTCGAAGAGCACGTGTCTCGCGAGGGAGTAACCGTTGGTGTGGAGGCCGGCGGAGGCCAAACCGATGACCGCGTCGCCGGGTTCGATGGAGCGGCCATCTATGATCCTGGAGCGGTCAACGATGCCGACGATGCATCCGGCAAGATCGTATTCGCCATCCTGATACACGCCGGGCATCTCCGCCGTCTCGCCGCCGATGAGGGCGCATCCGGCGGTTCTGCATCCTGCGGCAAGCCCCTTGACGACTTCGACGACGATCTCCTGAACAAGTTTGCCTGTCGCAAAGTAGTCGAGGAAGAAGAGCGGTCTGGCTCCCTGAACGAGAATATCGTTGACGCAGTGCGCAACGAGGTCGGCGCCAATGGTGTCGTGTACGCCCATGGCGGCCGCCACGCGCACTTTGGTGCCCACTCCGTCTATGCTGCCGACCAGAACGGGCTCGGACACTCCATCGAGGCCGAGGCCGAACATGCCGCCGAAACTGCCCACATCCGTCAGCACCTGCGGTGTGAACGTCGAGCGGACGTGCTCCCGCATGCGGAGGACGGCAGTGTTCATCTCGTCTATGTCTACGCCCGCGTCGCGGTATGTGATTGGATCGTTCGCCATGATGGGCCGCCCGCCATGCCGGCGCTGCCTTAGGCTGATCCGACGCCGGGGTCATCGTCAGCGACGAAACGCCGGCATCATCATCCGCGCCGCACCGAAGATGCTCCGGGCGGCTAGGCTTCGAGCGCCGAGTATTGTTTGAACGTTATGCCGCTCTCAAGGGACCCTTCGAAGCGACCGACGATGTTGGATCCCCTCGTAATGGTACCCGTGACTTCGCCGTTGTGGTCTATCTGCAGCCGACCGACGTTGCTGCGGTTGTCCGAAAGGTGGACAGCTCCCGTTATCTGCGTTCTTGGCCCGACCACCTGAAGAAGGTTGGATGCGAACTCCAGGTCGCTCTCGATGCGTGCCGAGTAGCCATTCTCGAACCGGATGGATACCGTGTCGGGGGTGCTCATCTTGACGCGTGGTCCCGAGAACCGCGACGAGGTCAACCGACGGCTGCCGGTCACACGAACGACCGCGGGCACCGTCACTTCGAACTGCCAGCGCGATTCAGGTTCGTGGGCTGTCGTGGTCACGATTGCGGTCGCAGTCGAGTCGTCGCTGCGCACGGTGCGCTCAAAACCGACCGGATCGAGAGCAGGCGGGCCGCTGATGCCGACTGCAGCCTGATGAGCGACATTCACCAGATAGGCCGAGCATGCGGCCAGAGCAGCCTCGGACTCGGTGTCGGAGTACTGGGATGCGTCAAGGAGGCGCTCGGTGTCGAGCAGCGCTCTACCCAGACGATCGGCAGCATTGATACGCTTGCTGCCGGCGTAGCGCACCCCAGCGGTTGCCGCTGCGGCACCTCCAGCCAAGACGGCCATTCGGACGGCCTGCCTGACGAGCATTCCGATCATGTCACCCTCCCGAAGCTTGCTTGCGCCGGCTCCTGCATTGCGGACACCGCATAGACGGACCTCGCGAGACCGGGGTTTCCTGGATATTGGCAGTTCCTGTGGGCACGGCGTTCACATCGAAGAGCGGAGCGGTCAAGATCAGCCCGGCGGGAGCATCCCCCGGCCGTGAGGTCAGGTCTCCGGAGGCGGCTCATTGCCCATCATCTTGGTGCCCTGAACTTCGGGCGGCACGGTGATTGGGTACTTGCCGTCAAAGCAGGCTCGGCAGAACAGGCTCTTGGGGAGGTTGATGGCTCGGACAGCTCCGTCGAGTGAGAGATAACCGAGGCTTGTGGCGCCGATCAGTTCGCGTATCTGTTCCACGGACTTGAGTGCGGCCACTAGCTCTTTCTGATCGGCCATATCAATCCCATAGAAACATGGGAAACGCACCGGCGGCGACGTGATCCTCACATGGACCTCGGTGGCGCCCGCGTCGCGAAGCATGTGGACCAGCTTGCCGGTTGTGGTGCCCCGAACGATCGAGTCGTCAACCATGACAACCTTGTGGCCTGCTATGGCTTCACGCAGAGGGGAGAACTTCATGCGCGCGCCGAGGTCACGCATCGTCTGGGCGGGCTGAATGAAGGTCCGCTGGATATAGCGGTTCTTCACCAGCCCTTCACCGAACGGTATGCGTGATGCTTCGGCGTACCCCAGCGCAGCGGGGACGGCCGAGTCCGGTATCGGGATCACGATGTGTGCGCCTTTGGCCGGATGCTCCCGCGCGAGCTGATGGCCCATGCGCCTGCGCGCTTCGTAGATGGTGCGGCCATAGATCTGGGTGTCGGGGCGCGCGAAGTAGATGAACTCGAACACGCACGTAGCACGTCGAGCGAGCGGCATGATCTCGATTTCGCGCAGCCCGTTCTGATCAACGATGACAGCCTCGCCCGGCTCAACCTCGCGGTGGAAATGGCCGCCGACAACCGAGATGGCACAGCTCTCGGACGAGAAGACGTAGCGGCCGTCGCCGAGATGACCGATCGCGAGCGGGCGGATGCCGTACGGATCGCGCACTGCCGCAAGCTCGGTCGGGGTCATGATCACGAGAGAGTATGCGCCCTGAAGCTGCGGCATCACCTCCGCGAGGGCGTCCTCCAGTCGCTCGTGTTTGGACTGTGCCAGCATGTGCGCCACAAGGGCCGAGTCGTTCGCTTCGCTCAAGTCCAGGCCGCCGGCGCGCATGAGTCGCTGGCGCAGTTCTTCGGTGTTGACCAGATTGCCGTTGTGCGCGACCGCGATGGCGCCCCGGGGAGAGTCGCAGACAATCGGCTGCGCATGCTGCCACACCGAGCTTCCGCAAGTCGAGTACCGTGTGTGGCCGACGGCAATGCGCCCAGCCTTCAGGTCCTTGAGGACTTCTTCGTCGAAGACCTGGGTAACGAGCCCCATGGCCTTGTGGCATCGGATGTCGCCGTCCTGGGCGACCGCGATACCGGCGCTTTCCTGGCCTCGATGCTGCAGGGCAAAGAGCCCGAAGAAAGTAACGCGCGCTGCGTCCTCGATGTCGCCGTAGACTCCGAAGACGCCGCACTCCTCATGGGGCCCTTGGCAGGCGAGAGGCTCGTCTTTGGAGCACATCGGATTGCCCGACCCTATGCCTTCCGTTCCGCCATGATCGAGGGGATTGCGTCCACGTAAGCTTTGTGGATCTCGCTGACCGGCTCATCAATGAGCGGCTCGCCGTCAAGGGATATGCGCAGTCGGTCGCTTCCGACGGTGCCGATCCATTGCGCCCGCACACCGGCTTGCTCGGCCAGCTTCTCGATCCGCTTCAGGTGGGCATCCCCCCTCACGGTTACGACGACGCGGGACTGGGCCTCGCCGAAGAAGATTGCCGATGGGGGCAGTCCAGGCCAATCACTGTAACGGAGCAGGATGGAGGCGCCGATGCCGCCCCCGATGGACGATTCCGCAAGGCATACGGCTAGGCCGCCGTCGGAGCAGTCGTGTGCCGACACCGCCAGCCCCTGCCGTATTGCCCACAGCACGCAGCGCTGGAGGTTGATCTCGGCCTCAACGTCAAGCGCCGGCGGAGATCCCGCCTCAACGCCGTGGATGACGGCAAGGTACTCGCTTGCGCCGAGGCCGCCGGTCGGATCGGAATCGGCTCGCAGCAGGACAACCGAGTCGCCTTCTTCGCAGAATCCCAGGCCTCGGCGCTGGTCCGGGGTGTCGAGTATGCCCAGCATGCCGATGACCGGCGTGGGGTGAACTGCGCCCTCGGGGGTTTGGTTGTAGAACGAGACGTTTCCGCTGACCACGGGCGTGCCGAGAGCTTCGGTGGCCGACGCGATGCCCTCGACGGCGCGACGGAACTGCCAGAAGATGGCCGGCACCTCAGGCGAGCCGAAGTTCAGGCAATCGGTCACCGCAGCCGGCTGTGCTCCCACGCACACCACGTTGCGGGCTGCCTCCATCACGGCGATCTGCCCGCCGACAAAGGGGTCCAGCAGGCAGTACCTGCCGTTGCCATCGGTCTTCAGGGCAATGGCCTTCTTGGATCCGCGGATGCGCATGACTGCGGCATCGGCGGCGCCTGGTCCGAGGCATGTTTGGGTCTGGACCATCGAGTCGTACTGCTCGGTGACCCACTGCTTATCGGCGATGGTCGGAGAGGAGAGCAGCTCGCGGAGCGTCGCTCCGTAGTCGGCAGGCTCAGGGAACGAGAGGGGATCCACTGCCTGAGCGCGGGCGATGTACGCAGGCTCCTTTGCCTCAAGATGGTACGTCGGACACAGGTCTGTGAGGGCGTTGGCGGGCAGTTCGGCCGCAACCCGGTCGCCCTCCATGATTCGCACAAGCCCATCGTCCGTCACATGACCGATGACCACCGCGTTGAGGCCCCACTTGCGGAATATGCCGGCTACCCGCTCTTCGGCGCCCTTGCGGCAGATCGCCAGCATTCGCTCCTGAGACTCGGAGAGCATCACCTCATACGGCGTCATGCCGCTCTCCCGACGGGGGACCTTCAGCACGTCAATCTGCATTCCCGTTGCCGCTTTGGTGGCTGTTTCGGACGTTGAGCACGTCAGGCCTGCGGCCCCCATATCCTGAATCCCGACAACGTCGCCGGTTGCCAGGGCTTCGAGAGTCGCTTCGATGAGCAGCTTCTCCATGAACGGATCGCCCATCTGCACGTTGGGCCTTCTGCTCTCGGAATCCGGTCCCAGCTCCACTGATGCGAAAGTGGCGCCGTGGATGCCGTCGCGGCCAGTGGCGGAACCGACATATAGAACGGGATTGCCGGGACCCTCGGCCCTTGCCAACGCGACACTGTTCAGCTCGACGACTCCAACGGCCATGGCGTTGACCAGAGGGTTCCCCGTGTAGGCCCGGTTGAATGCGACCTCGCCCGCAACCGTCGGCACGCCCACGCAGTTGCCGTAATGGGCGATGCCGTCAACTACGCCCTCGAACAGGTACCGGTTCCGGGCCGCGTCGCGACCTCTCCCCGCAATGGGCCCGAATCGCAGGCTGTTGAGATTGGCGATCGGTCTCGCGCCCATCGTGAAAATGTCGCGCAGGATGCCGCCGACGCCTGTCGCCGCTCCCTGGAACGGCTCAACAGCCGACGGGTGATTGTGGCTTTCCATCTTGAAGACGATGCCAAGCCGATCATCGAGGGGAACGACACCGGCGTTTTCGAGGGCACCCTTCTCCTGGGCCTCGCGATAGTTCTTGAACAGGGCGAGTATTGGGCGCGAAAACTTGTAGCCGCAATGCTCGGACCACATCACCGCGAACATTCCGAGCTCGGTCTCGGTGGGCTCACGACCGAGGATACCTTCGACCTGCTGGTACTCGATGTCGCTGAGCCCCATTTCGCGGTAGATGTCAGGTGAGATCACAGGGCATCTCCTGCCGGCACGCATGAGCGCGAGCGGGCACGGCGGCCTGTCCTGATGCGGCGACTCACCGTTCCCATACCAACTTAAAGTATATCGCAACGTTTGCCGGAGGGTCAACGCGATGCATGATTCGCCGCCGGCAATCGGCGTGTATGCTTTGTGAATCCGGCGCGATTTGCCGACGCAGCGCGTATACTTCCTAGGTGCGTTGGTGCGGCGCACTGGTGACACTATTGCGCCCCGATGCGCGCAAGACGTTCGGCTTGGGGCGAATGGCAGGACATACGAAAGGACTACACCTAATGACTCTTGCGACGACGGCGGATGCGCCGGTTGCGTTCAGCAAGCTGGCGGTTGAGAAGATTCAGGAAGTTCTGACCCAGGAGAATCGAGCGGGCGATGCCCTGCGCGTTTTCATCGCGGGGATGAGCTGTTCCGGCCCCCAGTACGGGATGGGCATCGAAAGTGAAGCCGGTGCGGATGATACGGAGTTCGTCCAGCACGGCCTGCGCGTTATCATAGACCGACGGAGCCTCGAGTACATGACCGGAGCGTCGGTCGAGTACGTTGAGGACCCCAATGGCGGCGGGTTCAAGATTGACAACCCGAACGCAACCGGCGGTTGCTCTTCCTGCGGGTCATCGGGTAGCTGCAGTTCGGCTTAGGCCACATGCTGGCATGGGCCTGCATCGCCCCGCACGGCGGTGAGGTGATCCCGGAACTGGCGACCCATTGCCCCGAGCGCATGGCGGCAACTCGGTCGGCAATGGAGGAGCTCGGAAGACGGTGCGGCCGTCAAAGACCCGAGACCGTGGTCGTGCTGACGCCGCACGGCATCTGCATAGAGGGCCGAGTTTCGGTCAGCATCGCATCGGTTGCAGCAGGGACGTTGGATGGGGAGAACGGCGTCCGGATCGGCATGCGCTTTGACGTTGACCTCGAGCTGGCACATGCCGTTTCGGCGCTGGCGTCTGACGCCCTGGTGCCCATCGCTGAAGTCGGCTACCGCGAAGACGGCTCACCCATCGAGTTGTTCCCGATGGATTGGGGCGTGACTGTCCCAATGTACTTCCTGGGGGCGCAATGGGCTGAAGCTCCTCGCATCGTGGTCGCCTGTCCCGACCGTGCGCTGCCGCGCAAGACGCTTGTCGAGTTCGGGCGGGTGACTGTCGCCGCGGGGAAGCGCGTTGGGCGGCGGATTGCCGTTGTCTGCAGCGCCGACCAGGGGCACGGTCATACGAGTGATGGGCCGTACGGTTTCGCACCGCTGTCGGCGCAGTATGATGCTGCATATTGCCGGGCCGTGGCCGACGATGCTCTGCATCGGCTGCTGTCGTGGAGGAACGACCGTATCGAGGCGGCTTTGACCGACAGCTACTGGCAGACGCTCGTCCTCTACGGCGCCCTGACGGCCTCTCCGCTCGTTCCGGAACTGCTGTCCTACGAGGCCCCGACGTACTTCGGCATGGCATGTGCGTCGTTCGACCGTCGGTAGCGAAGGAGGAGCCGCGAAAGACAGACCCATGGAAGCATCCGAGCGCATCATCGTTCCCCTCGACGTACCCGCGATATCGGAAGCGCAGAATCTGGTTCGCGCGCTGCGCGGGCATGTAGGTGCGTTCAAGGTCGGCCTCGAGCTCGTGCATGTTGCCGGGCTCGGTGTGTTCGATCAGTTGCGGGCGGCGGGGGCAGACCGCGTCTTCTACGACTGCAAGCTCCATGACATACCCAACACCGTCGCAGGAGCAGCCCGAGCTATCGCCGGCATGGGCCTTTGGATGTTCAATGTGCATGCCGCCGGAGGGTCCCGCATGATTGCCGCGGCGCGTCGAGCCATCGGTGAGCGACCTGTGGATCAGCGCTCTGCTCTCGGCTCTCAGCCGACGCCTCGCTTGCCCCTTCTGCTTGGTGTGACGCTCCTGACCAGCCTTGGCGCCGAAGAGCTGGCCGCGGAGATGCGCGTTGACGTGGGGCCACGCGACTATGTTGCCGTCCTTGCAGAGATGGCCGTGACGCACGGCTGCGACGGGGTCGTTTGCTCGCCCCATGAGATACAGGACGTGCGTGCGCGCTGCGGTTCGGAGCCCATCATCGTTACCCCAGGCGTTCGACCGTCGTGGGCAACGACGGACGATCAGCGGCGTGTCATGACACCGGCCGACGCTGTTGGCGCAGGTGCCGACTATCTGGTCATAGGCCGGCCGATCACGCGCGCGACTGATCCGGCGGCAGCCGCGGACAGGATTGCCGACGAAATCCGCAACGCTGCCGGCTAGGCCAGGCGACCGCTCGCCGGTGGGCAAGCGCTGCCTGTTGAGCCCCACGACTGCCATCGGGAGCCGTGCCGAAGCCGCCGCCCGGTTGACTTGACGGGCACGACAGGCATACAATCCTGCTATGGCACGAAGCAGATTCGATCGCGCACGGTCGCGTCGCAGCAGCAACAGGCCGGTGAGGCGGGGCACCTGGCGTCGAACAGTCAAAACCATGCTGGCGCTGGGAGTGCTGGCCATACTCACGGTGACCGCCATCGGCGTCCTGTACTCGATCTACCTGTTCGTTGACATTTCGCGCAGACTGCCTTCCATAGCCGACATTGCGAACTTCACGCCCGAGGAGAGCACCCAGATCTTCTATTCCGATCTGGGCTCCGACGGCAAACCTCAGCTCATGGCCGCTCTGGCAGCAGCCAACCGCAAGCCGGTGAAGCTCGATCAGATCAGCGAGTACATGCAGAAAGCGATGGTCGCCATCGAGGATGCCCGGTTCTGGACCCACAGCGGGGTGGACTACTGGGGCATCGGACGAGCCCTCTTTCGCAACGTCACCGGAGGCAGCCTCAAGCGTGAAGGGGCGAGCACCATCACACAGCAGCTTGCCCGCAACATCTCGTCACTGGGACTCGGGCGCAAGAAGGTGATCCACAGGAAAATCGCGGAAGCGATCCTGGCTCGACGCATCGAGGAGCTCTTCGACAAAAAGGAAATCCTTGAGCTCTACCTCAACACCATCTACTTCGGCAACGGGGCCTATGGGGCGGAAGCGGCAGCGCGTGCGTATTTCCACAAGCCCGCACTCAAGTTGACATTGAGCCAGGCTGCGTTCCTGGCAGGCATTCCGCAGAGGCCGGTGCATTACTCCAACAAGCGGAGCGACGCCCTGAAACGGCGCAACGTGGTCCTGGCCAAGATGCTCGAGTTGAGGATGATCTCGCGAGACCAGTACGACAGGGCACTTCTCGAACGGATCAATACGCATAGGGCAGTCGTAACGGGCAACCGCGTCAACGGCGCCCATCACTTTGTGGACTACATCGTCAAGCGGCTGAACGAGCTTTACGGTCCCGACAAGACCCGGAGCGGCCTGCGGGTTTACACGACGCTGGACTCCCGCCTCCAGAAGCTTGCAGAGGAATCCGTTCGATCGGGTCTGCGCCGATCGGGAGTGCCGAACCAGTGCGGCCTCATTTGCATCGAGAATCGAACCGGGCGCATCCGTGCCATGGTCGGCGGCGTTGACTACGACCGTGATCAGTTCAACACCGTGACCCAGGGTGCTCGGCAGCCGGGTTCGACGTTCAAGCCGATCGTGTATACCGCCGCCATAGACACCGGCAAGTGCGATCTCGACAGCACCTATCGGGACGATCCCAACTACCCCTGGCGGGGTCGCGACAAGTGGATTCCTCAGAACTACGGAGGAAGTTACAGCTACAGCCGCGTGACAGTCCGGAATGCGATCCGCCGCTCCCTGAACTCGGTGGTCGTCAAGGTCGCCTACGAGACGGGCGTGAACACGATTATCGAGTACGCGCGCAAGATGGGGATCACGACGGACCTGGCTCCGTACCTGCCGCTGGCCCTCGGGGCATCGGCGGTAAAGCCCATCGAACTCTGTGCCGCCTACACGGTCTTTGCCAACGGTGGGCGTCGTGCTGTCCCGAACGGCATTTACCGCGTCCTTGAGCGCAACGGCATGCTGACGGATGAGTTCGGTTCCGAGCTCGTTGAGACCGGGATCAGGGCGTCCACAATCCGGCAGATAGATGAAGCGCTTCGCGATGTGGTCTTGAGAGGCACGGCGACAGCGGCGGCTTCGGTCCCTGACGCCAGAGGCAAGACCGGCACGACGAGCGACAATCGCGACGCCTGGTTCGTGGGATATACGCCGGAACTGACCACGGCGGTCTGGGTCGCACGCGAACAGCGGCTGGCGAATGGCCGGGTGCGTTACCTTGACATGCCGGGTCTGACCGGCGGGCGTGTCTGCACGCCGATCTGGGCCGCGTTCATGGGCAAAGCAGTCCCGCTGCAGAGAGAGGCAGAGCGTGAGGCTGCGAAGAGAGCCGCCTCGGAACCGCCGCCCCAGAAGAGCAATGAGGAGGCGCCCGTAACCGAGCCGCTGAGCGGCGCTGAGGCTGTCGGGCCTGACGCCGGCGACCGCTCCGCGCCTGGCACAAGCCCAGACGCAATGACTCAGCCGGAAGGACAGATTGATAATGTGCCGCCTCTGGAACCGGTGATATTGCCGCGAACAGGGCGAGGAGCGGAATCGGCCCCGCCTCCGCCAATCGAGCGAGCGCCACCCCCTCCTCGATCTGACCCCATGGCCGAGGTCATACGAGTCCGTCTCTGCGCCGAGACGATGCGCACGGCGACGCCTTACTGCCCGGTTACGATCGAGCGGAGCATGGCCCGCCGCGACATACCGGGCGTATGCCGACGCCATAGGCCGCCACCCGGCGAGGATCGCTGAGCATGTCGCTGATAGACCGTCCTGCGCCACCACCGGATCAGCGCAGGATCGTTGTGATCTCCGTCGTTACGGTCGTCGCATGCATGGTCATCATGGTGCGGCTCTGGTACCTGCAGGTGGCACTCGGGGACGAGCTCCTTCGTGCGTCGGAGCGCAACCGAACGCGCGTCCTGCGTCGTCTCCCGCCTCGCGGACTCATCACCGATGCAGAGGGACAGGTGTTGGCCGCCACGAGGCTGCGCGTCGTCGTCAGCGTGTTGCCCGAAGCGCGCGAGAAAGACTCAGCCTTGATGGCGCGTCTGGCGCGGCTTCTTGGCAAGCCCGAGGCAGAGATCGAGAAAACCTACCAGGAGAACAAGGTTGACGCGTTCCAGCCGGTGCGGGTCGCCTGGGACGTTGGCCTCGAGGTTGCCACACGGATTGAGGAGCAGCTTTACGCCCTCCCAGGAGTCCTGATCGGTCCTGAGCCTATCCGAGCATACGCGGCAGGTCCCGAGTTCGGACACGTCATTGGGTACGTCGGTCAGTGTTCGGAGGACGACCTTAGGAAGCGAGCGGCGGCGGGCTACGTGCGCGGCGATGTGTGCGGCAAGACAGGTGTCGAAGGTGGGCCATTCGACGGGGCTCTGCGAGGCATGGACGGCGGGACAACCGTCGAGGTGGATGCCCAGGGACGAGTTCAGGGGCAACTGGCAACATCAGATCCGGTGGCAGGAGCGACTCTGCGCCTGAACATTGTGGGGCGGCTGCAGCGCCTTGCATACTCCAAGCTGTTGGAGCACGCCCGGCGCGGCCACCCGGGTGCGGCAGTCGCCATGAACCCGCAGACCGGTGCGGTCCTCGCCCTCGCGAGCGCTCCATCCTACGATCCTGCTTCGTTTGAGGGCGGCATCGCGAAGGAGATGTGGCAAGAGCTGCGAGACAATCGTCTGAAGCCGCTGATCAACCGCGCAACGAGCAGCGCGACCGCACCAGGCTCTGTGTTCAAGCTGGTGACCGCCATTGCCGGACTCGAGACATCCAAGACGAGCCCGTGGGACAGCGTGCACTGTACCGGCGTGATCTACCTTGGGCGGTGGCCCAAGCGGTGCCATAAGCGATCGGGCCACGGCACCGTTGATCTCATTGAAGCGATTGCGAAATCGTGTGACGTGTTCTTCTACCGACTCGGCCAGCGTCTTGGCCCGGACACCATGGCCGCCTATGCGCGCATGCTCGGGTTCGGTTCGCGCACAGGGATAGACCTTCCATCGGTGGAGAGTGCGGGCTTTGTGCCCGATCCTCAATGGAAAGAGCGTCGTGGATTGGGCCCGTGGGTCGGCGGCGATACGGTGGACTACGCCATCGGTCAGGCCATGCTGGGATGCACGCCGCTGCAAATGTGCACGGCCACATGCGCCATAGCCAACGGCGGCACTCTTTATGTCCCGCAGATCGTGGAATCGGCGGCATCTCACACGGCAGATGGGGAGGAGCGGCTGGAGAAGGTCGTGCCGAAAGTGAACCGAAAGCTCAACCTGAAGCCTGGCACTCTTTCCGCCGTGGTCCGTGGGATGGAGGCCGTGATGCAGCGCGGGGGCACCGCATCCTTGAGTGCAATCTCCGGTGTGCGCGTCGCAGGCAAGACGGGCACTGCCCAGCGGATGCGGCGTGGAGAATACGTGGACGACGCCTGGTTCGTAGCCTTCGCGCCCGTGGAATCTCCGCGCATTGCCGTCTGCGTGTACGTAGAGGAGGGGGGGCACGGCGGGGCGGTTGCCGCACCGATCGCCAGAGCCCTGATCGCCGAGTATCTCGGCATCAAGGCTCCGACAACGTCAGGCGAGGGACAAGCCGGCGACTGAGACCTCGCCGCGGCCTGGCAGTTTTGGCACCTAGAGGTGCATGGCTGCACGGACGTCGCGCATGGTGTCGGATGCGAGCGCCCTTGCCCTATCTTCACCCTCGCGCAAGTACCGCGCAAGCGACTCCGGATCGGCCAGCAGCTCTTTCCGTCTCTTGCGGATCGGCTCCAGCGTTGCGTTGAGTATCTCCGTCAGCTCACGCTTGTTCTGAACGCACCCTCGAAGCCCCTGACGATCCTCCTCCCATGAGGTCTGGTATCCGTCGGGGTCGTAGACGCGCCGCAACTGGCAGACCACACAGTTCTCGGGGATGCCGGGATCGGTCTTCCGTATCTTCGTGGGGCAAGTGAACGCCTCGTTGACCTTGCGGGCCACCGTGTCGGCGTCGTCCGACAGGTAGATCGCGTTGTTGTACGATTTGCTCATCTTGCGCCCGTCAAGGCCCGGTATCACCGCCGTAGCCTCGTTGACGATGGATGCCGGTTCCGGGAACACGGGGCCATACAGGTTGTTGAACCGGCGAGCGATCTCGCGAGTGAGCTCGAGGTGCGGCAGTTGATCCTTGCCGACGGGCACGGCGTGGGCCCGGTAGACCAGGATGTCGGCTGCCTGAAGAACGGGGTAGCCAAGCAGGCCGTACGAGACCGATTCCTCATTGAGCTGCAGGTTGTCGCGCTTCTCTTTGAAGGTTGGCACTCGCTCCAGCCAGCCCAGCGGCGTCACCATGGACAGCAGGAGATGGAGTTCCGCATGCTCCTTCACGTGGGACTGGATAAAGATACTGCACCGGTCGGGGTCGAGACCTGCGGCAATGTAGTCGGCGGCGACGGCCTGTGCCGCAGGGCCGATCTCCTGGGTGCGGTCGAACATGGTCGTCAGGGCATGCCAGTCCACGATGCAGCAGAACATCCGGTACTCGTGCTGCAGCTTCGCCCAGGCTCGGAGGACTTCCAGATTGCCAAGGTGCAGAGCGCCGGTTGGCTGCATTCCGCTCAGTATGCGTTTCTCTTCCCCGGCATCGGAGTGCGGGGCCGATGGAGCTTCAACCATGAAGCCGCCCTCCCGTTCAGAAGTTTGCGCCGTGCAGGAGCAGACCCTCCAGATAGTAGACAGGGGGCCCGATGACGGCGCCAAGGAAATCACGGAATACGAAGATGAGAAGCAGGAACACGATCGCCCCGTAACGGGACATCCACATCTGATATCGCGCGGCAAGGCTATGGGGAAGCAGCGCGGTCGTAACCCACGAACCGTCCAGCGGCGTAACCGGCAGGAGGTTGAAGAAGGCGAGCGCGAGGTTGATCGTCACGCCGCTCAAGAGGAACAAGCCGAACGTGCTGATGAACCCGCTCTCGTCGCGCATGGCGCTGCCCGCAACCCGGACGACCAGCGCAAACACGACCGCCTGGATCAGGTTGCTGGCGGGGCCGGCAACGGCAACGATGCCCTGGTCGCGGCGCGGATTGCGGAAGTTGTTCGGATTGGTCAGCACCGGCTTGCCCCAACCGATCCCGAAGCCGAACCATGACGACACCGCCATCATGACGGTGCCGAGAGGATCGAGGTGATCGGGCGGCAGCAGCGATACCCGTCCCTGACGCCGCGGTGTGTCGTCTCCCAGCCTGTCGGCGGAGAAAGCATGGGCGAACTCATGGACCGTGATGGCGAGCACCAGCACGGCCATCCGGATGATGAACTGGACGATGTCGCCGCTCACTGTCCGCTAGCTCGTTTCCGGGGCGATGGACGCCTCGCCGTCCCGAAGCGACGGCTTCACCAATCGGTCTGGGAGGCGGTCACATCGGACCATGTCCTCAATGGTCTCCCTCTCCACGATCACGTCGGCCTGTCCATCGTTGACGAGGACGACCGCGGGCTTCGGGAACCTGTTGTAGTTGCTTGCCATAGCGTAGTTGTACGCGCCCGTCGTCTGTACGGCGAGTATGTCGCCCGGACACAGCACAGGGCATTTCGCGTCCCAGATCAGCACGTCGGTTTCGCAGTGCTTGCCGGCTATGGTCACAACTCTGTCATGCGGCTCAGCGGCTCGCGACGCGCATATGGCTTCGTAGCGCGCCTCATAAAGCTGCGGGCGCGGGTTGTCCGACAGGCCGCCATCCACGGAAGCATACGTGCGCGTGGCGGTCCTGGAATCGGCGCGGCGGGAGCCTCGCCCTCCCGTCAAGACAGGCACGGTCTTGACGGCTCCGATTGTGTAGAGTGTGGTGCCCGCTTCTCCGACAATCGCTCTGCCGGGCTCCTGGGCGAGAATCGGTTCGGGCAGCCCGTAGCGCTCCAGCGATGAGCGCAGCGAGCCGACGATGGAGTCGGCGAAGTCCTCGACCTGAAGAGCGGCGCCGTCCGATAGGTACCTCACACCAAGGCCGCCGCCAATGTTCAGTATCTCGCAATCCGTCCCCGTCGCGGCGCTGATGGACGCGATCAACTCGGCTGCTGCCTCGATGGCGGCAACGTGCGATTCCGCGTCCGTCAACTGAGATCCGACGTGGAAGTGGATGCCCTTGAAGCGCAGGTTCGGTTTCGCGACCACGAGGCGGACCGCTTCCAACGCAGAGCCGTCGGCAATGTTGAGGCCGAACTTTGTGTCGGCCTGACCTGTTCGGATGTAACGATGGGTTTCAGGGTCTACGCCCGGCGCGCATCGAACAAGGACCCCTTGCACATGTCCCGGATACCGATCCAGGACGTCGGCAAGCATCTCGATCTCAAGCCGGTTGTCAATGGTGATGTGCCCAACGCCGTTTCTGACTGCCATGTCGAGCTCGTACAGCGATTTGCTGTTGCCGTGCATGTTGATGCGCGAGGGCGGGAAGTCGGCCATGAGAGCCGTATGAAGCTCGCCGGCCGACGCCACATCAAGCCCGAGCCCTTCCTGCTCGGCAATCCGCACCATGGCTGTGCAGAGGAACGCCTTCCCTGCATAATGGATGAGATTCCGAGGATATCGCGACTCGAAGGCCTTCCGGTACCGTCGGCATGCGCCGCGCAGCGCGGCTTCGTCCATGACGTATAGCGGCGTTCCAAACGCACGGGCAAGCTCGACGGCGTTGCAGCCGCCGATCTCAAGCGTGCCTTCTGAGCTTATTCTCTGCGTTCCGAGAAGCATCAACTCCGTAGCCGGTTCATTCGCGCGGGTACACGAGAAGCGAGCCGCGCCGCTACAGCGGCGGGGCCCGCCAACTGTTCATAGTAGCCCAGTCATTCGAACGATGTCAAGCTAGGAACCGGGCGCAGACCCGGCAGCCCTGGGCTGGAGGCCGCAGTCTACGACGTAGTCTCCGAGATCCGGCGAGAGTTGCGATCCGTCCTCGGGAGTCGGGCGCAGGATCACGGTCGCGATGCGCAGACGCGGCGACGCCTTGCGAAGCCGCTCGACGATGCCGAAGCCTCTTTCGCAGTGCATGGAGCCGCATACGTGCATGACGGTCTTCAGCTTGAGTCGGCGCCGGGCCGACAGAATGCTCTGGGCCATGGAATGATCCCACAGAGCCTGCGCCTGCCTCATGTTCTCAAGTGAAGGCATGCCGGCGGCAGGAGCCGGTCCGTGGGGAGCGCCGAACAAGCGTGTCAGCTCGGCATCGTAGTCTGCGCTCAGGTCCATGCTGTAAGGGAGCTTCGGCAGGTACGCCCGAGATGCGCGCGGAAGGCGCAGTAGGGCCTGCTGCCCGTTGCGCGATACGATGTTGACATAGCGGCGCGGAGCGTTTGCAGCGGTGACCGGCAGGCGCGCTTCCCGGCTGTACTCGACCATGGGGCGGTAGTCTGTCTTGTAATGAGGCCATGGCCTGGAGGCGGCGAGGAAAGCGGACTCAGTGATGTGTCCGCCAAGGTACTCGTCGAGAACGCCCTGGACGTCAGTTTCGAACATCTCCAGCGAGAGCCCGAGCTTCGGCTGTTGCGCATGAAGCGCTCGCAGAAGCCGTTCCTCGAACGCATGACCCGCAGCGAACCCGTGCTGTTCGCCGACGAGGACGACGTCCATTGCGGAGATCGCCTCAACCATGGTCTCGAACGAGACCGGCTTGCCCCCGCGATAGACGCGAGGGGCATCGGACTGTGCCGTCACCTTCATCGGCAGGATTGCGGCGGCCAGAAGCGGAAGAAAAACACCAGGGCTGTACATGAGTCGCTCCTCCACGATGCGGTTTCGCGCCGCAGAGCGTTTGACACGCTCGTTCGGCGGTGCTATAGTCGGCTCAATGGCAGCCTGCACCTATTGAGCAATCGCAGCTCGCCGGTGGCCTGTGGTCACGCGCATGGATCATGTGTGTCCCTGAACGGCAGCCGGCTCTGCACACGCCGGGCAATGATCCAGGAGGACACCATGACAACGTCTCCAGAGCCCCTCCGAAGCCACGAAGCTATCGCTGCAGCCGTGGGCGAGATTGTCGGATCAACGAAGGTGGTTGATATGCATACGCATCTCTTCGCACCGGAGTTCGGATCGCTCAATCTCTGGGGCATTGACGAACTGCTCAACTATCATTACCTGATTGCGGAGCTTTTCCGCGTATCGCCCATTCGGTATGACGACTGGTGGGCCATGCCTCGGGCCGCTCAGGCCGATATGATCTGGTCCGAGCTCTTCGTGAAGCGGGCTCCCATTTCGGAGGCGGCCCAGGGCGTGGTGCGGGTGCTGACCGGCTGCGGTCTCGATCCGTGCGCGCCCGATCTGACACAGGCCCGAGAGTACTACGCCGCACAGGATCCGGTCGCCCATGCCGAACGCGTGCTCGATATGGCAGGCGTAGACTGGCTCGTGATGACGAACGACCCCCTTGATCCCGACGAATCCATCGTCTGGCTTTCGGGCGGCACGACGAACGCGCGGTATAGGGCAGCGCTGCGTCTCGACCGCATCCTGAACACATGGCCTGATGCATGCAGCGCACTCAAGGCCTCCGGCTACGATGTGACTGAGGACGTGTCCGGGGATACGTTTCACGAGGGGCGCCGCTTCCTCAACCAGTGGATCGAGCGCATGAAGCCGCTCTACCTGGCCGTATCGCTGCCATCCGATTTCGTGTTCCCTGACGAATCCGTCAGGACCCGCCTCCTGCGCGGGATTGTACTGCCTGCATGCCTGGAGCATCGGCTGCCGCTTGCGCTGATGATCGGCGTGCGCCGGCAGGTGAACCCGAACATGAGGCTCGCCGGCGATGCTGTGGGCCGAGCGGACATTGCCTGCGTCGAGCGTCTGGCCTCGGAATACCCGCAGGTCCGTTGCCTGATCACGGTGCTCTCCCGTGAGAACCAGCATGAGCTTTGCGTGACGGCGCGGAAGTTCCGCAGCCTCCTTCCCTTCGGATGCTGGTGGTTCCTCAACAACCCCTCGATTGTCAGGGAGATTACGCAAGAGAGGCTGGAGATGCTTGGCGCAACGTTCGTCGTCCAGCACTCCGATGCGCGCATACTCGATCAGCTTCTGTACAAGTGGCCGGTTTCACGGAAGATCATCGCCGAGGCTCTGACCGAGACGTACGTGTCGCTCGCCGATGCGGGCAGACCCGTGACCGAGCAGGACATTCGGACGGATGCGCGACGCCTGCTCGCGGACAACTTCAAGCAATGGGTGGGCGCAGCGTAGACGCGACCACCTGTGGTTGAGTGCGAAGCGTGTCGTTGCCACATCTGGCCGACGGTTGCGGGCGAAGCGTATGGAAGCCGCGGCCTGATCGTTTGCGGGAGGGTTTCATGTCGCTGCAATGTGCGGACCCACGCGGGTCTGATCTGTTCGTGATCGCCTTGATCAGGTCCGCTAGACGTTTGGCTCTGGCCAGCGCATTCTGTGCAGCGCTTGCCGCAGCATCGGTCCCCGTCGGAGAGGTCCATATGGGGCCGCAGCCGGACGGCTCGGCGCTGGTGCCGACGGGCCAGCGCCTGACTCCCGTCGGCAAGTGGCTCATGACGCTTAACGAGCGCCCCAAAGACCTGGCGCTCTCCCCTGACGGAAGCCGCCTTGCCGTGCTGACGCCACGGAGAGTGTTCGTCTACAGCGCCGACAACGATGTGCCCATCGAGATCAAGAGCGGAGGCGGGCCGCTCGGCATCGCATGGCGTCCCGATGGGAAGGCGATATACCATTCTGCAGGGGCGAACGTGGTCTGCATTCCCTTCGACAATGGCAAGCCGGGAGAGGTGCGTCGCATCCCTGTCGAAGTCCGGGGAATGCGGGCAGCAGGGCAGCCCAACGACCCCCAGGCCGCCGGCATCGCGTGTGCGCCCGACGGCAGCCGCATTTACGTCGCGTTGGGAACGCGTAACGCCGTTGCGGTTGTGGATCCCGCCGGGGTGACGGCGCCCAAACATGTGAGGGTTGGCGTTTGCCCCTATCATGTCAGGCTCTCGCCCGATGGGCGCTCGCTGTGGGTATCGAACCGCGGAGGACAGATCGTCGGCGCAAGCCGGTCCACGGCTGTCAGCGCCGGCACACAGGTGCGCATTGACAGGGCTACGGATGCTGCGGCCCGAGGATCGGTCTCGATGGTGGACACGTCAACGCTGGCTGTTCGAGATATCCCCGTCGGACGGCAGCCCGCGGGCATCGCGATTTCACGCGACGGTTCGCTCGTCTACGTTGCGAACTCCGACAGCGACACGATATCGGTCCTCGATGCGCGCCGCGGGCGCGTCCGCTTCACGCTCCGACTTGGCCGCACCGGCAACGACTTCGGCCACATGCCGACGGGCGTCGAACTGGCCGCAGACGGCGGCACCCTCTACGTTGCCTGCGGAGGCGCCAACGCCCTTGCCGTCGTTCGCCTCGGAGCTGACGGTCTTCCGGACAGAAGGTCGGAAGTCGCCTATGTTCCGACGGCGTGGTTCCCGATAGCCGTTCGTCGGTCGGGGAACGCACTCTGGATCGCGTGCTCCAAGGGAATCGGCTCGATGGGCGACCTGCGACAAGGCGGACGATGGGTCCACGCCAGCGCCGGTGTCGTCCAGAAACTTACCGCGGGCGATTTGACCGACCTTGGCCGTCTGACAGCGCGCGTAGCCGCAAACAACGGCTGGAGTGCCGAGCTGCCGGGGCGGCGCGGCATCCCTCCAGTGCCTGTTCCGGAGCGTGTGGGTGAGCCCTCGGTATTCCGCCACGTGGTCTACGTGATCAAGGAGAATCACACGTACGACCTGACGCTCGGTGACATGAAGGAGGGCAACGGCGACCCGAAGCTGTGTCTGTTCGGCGAGGACGTGACCCCCAATCAGCATGCCATCGCCCGTCAGTTCGTGCTTCTCGACAACACCTGCGCCAGCGGCACGAACTCCGCCGACGGTCATCAGTGGACGTCCTCTTCCTTATGCAACGCCTACATGGAGCAGAACTACTCATCATATGCTCGGGGCTACCCGTATGACGGCGGCGATCCGCTGGCCTATTCGCCAAAGGGCTTCCTGTGGACGGCTGCCGCGCGCCGCGGGATTTCCGTCAGAGTCTTCGGCGAGTACGTCAACCGGCCCAGCATCCAGGACACGCAAAACCCGAAGCGCAAAGGCCTTCCGAGCTGGACCGAGCTGTGGAACGACTACCGTTCAGGCGGCAATCGTTATCGAATACGTGCCTATACCGACAACGCCCGGCTGCGCAAGTATCTGGATCCGGAGTTCATCGGATTCCCCATGAACGTGTCCGATCAATGGCGCGCCGATCGTTTCCTTGCCGAGTTCCGACAATGGGAGCGCAAGGGGCGCATGCCGGGGCTTACCATGATCCTACTGCCGAACAACCACACGGCGGGCACGAGTCCGGGCATGCCCACGCCCAGGGCCACGGTTGCCGACAACGATCTGGCCTTCGGGCGGATCGTTGATGCCATCTCGCACAGCCGCTTCTGGCCTCAAACGCTCATCCTCTGCATCGAGGACGACTCGCAGCTCGGCGTAGACCACGTTGACGGTCATCGCACGCTCGCCTACTGCATTTCTCCGTACACTCGGAGAAACGCCGTCGTAAGCACGCCTTACGATCACACCGGGCTGGTTCGCACGATCGGGCTCATTCTTGGTGTGCCTGCAATGAACAGCTTCGACCGAGCCGCCAGGCCCATGCGCGAGTGCTTCCAAAGCGTTCCTGACCTCCGACCGTTCACCCACGTGCCCAACCGGATCGCCCTCGATGAAATGAACAAGCCTGCGTCCGCCCTCCGAGGTGAGGAACAGCGCTTGGCGCGAGCGTGCGCGAGACTGGATTGGTCGGACCTCGATCGTGCCGATCCAGCCACGGTGGCGCGAGCGGTTTGGATGACCCGGAAACCGAAGAGCCGGTTCCCTGCGGATCTCTATGCGTTTGAGGCAGAGGCAGAGTAGCGGGCTCCCCGGCGGCCCGGGGCGGCTGCCTCGACGTCTGCTGATGCGACCGACGCGACGTATGGATTAGGAGATCGCAATGCACTCACTCACCTGGTTCGTGGCAGCTATCCTGGCGCTGTGTGCCGTAGCCGCCGGCGCTGTCGTGCCGACCCGGGCCGAGATGGCTGCCGCTCGGAAATGGGTTGACACGTACCTCGGCGACGGAGCCACGTCACGGCCGTTTTCGTTCACCGTTGGAGGGCAGGCTGCCGATGTGTTCATTGGGCAGTGCCGAAAGTCCGTCAAGGTAGAGCGCCTCGATGGCGGCAGGACGCGAACAACAACTACGTGGGTGTCGAATGAGGTGCCGCTGGAGGTGCGGTGCGTTGCAGTCGCCTACCGAGACTATCCGGTGGCCGAGTGGACGCTCTGGTTCCGGAACGTGGGTGAAACGAATACGCCGCTCATCGAAAACGTCCGTGCCGCCGACCTGGATATGAAAGGGGCGGGCGGTGTGCCGACGCTGCATCACAACGTGGGGTCCCCGGCGAACCGTTCCGACTACGGACCGTTGGTCACGCCTCTGGCCGTTGGCGCGTCCAAGCGTATCACAGCGGCTGGCGGAAGGCCGACGAACACCGACATGGCCTACTTCAACCTCGATTGGGGCACGACTGGGATCATCGCGGCCGTGGGATGGCCCGGCCAGTGGGCGGGCGAGTTTGTCGCGTCCGGTTCCGGCACGGTCAGATTCACAGCGGGTCAGGAACTTACCCGCTTCGTGTTGCACCCGGGGGAAGAAGTGCGCTCGCCGCTGATTGCGCTGCTCTGGTGGCAGGCCGACGACGGTGGCGACTGGATACGCGGTCAGAACCTGTGGCGACGGTGGATGATGGCCCACTCTATGCCGAAGCCGGGCGGCAAACTGCCGCCGCCGCAGTTTGTTGCCAGCAGCTCACGGGCGTACGAGGAGATGAAGAACGCCAATGAAGCCAACCAGATCATGCACATTGATCGGTACCTCAGTTTGGGGCTGAAGCTCGACTACTGGTGGATGGACGCCGGCTGGTATGTGCAGCAGCACGGCTGGCCGCAGGTTGGAACCTGGGAAGTTGATCCGGCGCGCTTCCCCCGGGGCTTTCGCCCCATCAGCGACCATGCCCACGCGAAGGGTGTGAAGATTCTCGTCTGGTTTGAACCCGAGCGCGTTGCCCCCGGCACGTGGCTCTACAATGAGCGACCGGAGTGGCTCCTTAGCGCCGACCCGGTTGCCGATGCCGCCATGGCTGCCATCGTGGGGTGGCGCTCCGATCTGGGCGGACCCGATCCCGCCGTGGTTGTCAACGCGTCGGACCAGCCTGTCACCATGGCATCCATACGCTGGGAGCCCCGCTCCATGTCGTTCCACCCCGGCCCGAAGGGCGAGTACTGTGTTGTACGGTGGACAGCCCCGGTCAATGGGCTGCATGACGTTGAGGCAGAGTTTCGCGCCATTGACCGGCAGACCACAACCGATGTGCACATCCTGCACAACGGTGTTGCGGTGTTTGATGGATTCCTGCGCCTTAACGGAGCCGGGGGCGAGGCTCGGCAGAGGCTGCCGCTCAACCTGAAGGCCGGCGACGCGCTCGACTTTGTGGTCGGATGGGGCAACGGGTCACACATCTGCGATTCGACGGGGCTGAGCGTTAAGGTGGCCGGTCCCGATGGTCGGGTTCACGATGCCGCGCGCGAGTTCTCGCCCGATCGCAACCCCAATGGCCCGTGGACCTACGGCTGCCTCGCTCCGGGCGAAAGGCCGGATGTAACTTCGTTCCGGCTGCTGAACGTGAAGGCTCGTGGTTCGTCGGGCAGCGGACGCCTGCTGAACCTCGGCAATCCGGCTGCGTGGAAGTGGCTGGTCGAGCATATTGACAGACTGATCACCGACAACGGAATAGACCTGTACCGTCAGGACTTCAACATGGACCCCTTGCCTTTCTGGCGCGCCAACGACGCCGAAGACCGGCAGGGCATTACGGAGATCAAGCACGTGATGGGGTACCTGGCCTACTGGGATGAGCTCCGGCGTCGGCATCCGAACATGCTGATCGACTCCTGTGCGTCGGGCGGCAGGCGCAACGATCTGGAGACCATGCGCCGGGCGGTGCCGCTATGGCGGAGCGACTATGCCTATGAGGCGATCGGGCACCAGTGCATGACCTACGGCATTTCCATGTGGCTGCCGTACCACGGGACCGGCACCGTCGCGTGCGACAACGCTCCCTACTATGGCGGGGGCAAGACGCCGATCCAACCGTATGCCTTCTGGAGCAATGTGGCCCCCAGTCTGGGGTCGGGGATTGACGTTCGCGAGGACCTGGACTTCGGGGCGTTCCGAAAACTGGTGGACTCGTGGCGCAGGCTCAGTGAGAACTACGTCGGCGACTTCTATCCGCTCACGCCCTATTCCCAGGATGCGAATGCCTGGATCGCTTGGCAGTTCGATAGGCCCGAAACCGGTCAAGGCGCGGTGCAGGCATTCCGCCGTCAAGAGTGTGATGATGTCAGGCTGCACGTCAAGCTTCGTGGGGTGAATCTGAAGGAGCAATACATCCTTGAGAATCTCGGTACGGGTTTGGAGACAACCGTTTCGGGCAAGGAGCTCGCCGAGACGGGCCTCCTGATCGAGTGTGGCGAGAAGCCCGGTGCTGTGAACCTCCTGTACAGGAAGGCAAGCACGCGCTAGGGGACGGCCGAGGCCTGTTGGTGGGCGATACTGGATTCGAACCAGTGACCTCCTCGGTGTGAACGAGGCGCTCTACCACTGAGCCAACCGCCCTTGAACAGTCTGAGTATACCGGCGGGGGGGCGGCAAGTCAAGAATCGCGTTGACTTGCGCGCGGGCAGGGGGGGTATACTCCACATATGCACAAGCTCAGCGTCCTCATCGCTGACGATGACGCTGTCATACGGATGGACCTCCGCGCGATGCTCGAGGATATGGGGCACGTGGTGGTTGCGGAAGCCGACAATGGCGAAGATGCCTGCCACTTGGCCCGATCGCTGAAGCCCTCCATTGCCATCCTCGACGCCATGATGCCCCGCAGGAATGGGCTTCAAGCTGCAGCGACGCTCAGCAGCGAACGTATCTGCCCCGTGGTTATGCTGACGGCGTACAGCGAGGCTCCACTCGTCGAGGAAGCGACCCGAGCCGGTGTCCTGGCGTATCTCGTCAAGCCGTTCCGGCGCGACGAGATCGCTCCGGCGCTCCAGATCGCGCTCGCTCGGTTCCGCGAGTTGGTGGCCGTCGAAGATGACCGCAACGCACTGGCGGAGCAGATCGAGTCGGATCGGGTCTGCCGCCGCGCTCGGGTGCTGCTCATGCGGCGGCATGCGATCAGTGAGCGGGAAGCCAACCGCCGCATGCAGGCCCAGGCGATTGCCACAGGCAGGCATCTCCGCGCAATAGCTGACGCGATCCTGCTCACGGAAGGCATCAGTCCCGACTCCGACTGACTCCTGCCCGGCTCGCTTCGGAACGGTCCATCACTCGCCGTACTTGGCCACATCATCGCGCGCGGCCAGTACGCATCCCGCTTCAGGTCCTCAGGCGATGGCGCCCGGCCCCCTTATTGTCTATGCGTCTCAGGACGCACAGTACGGACGATCCTGCGCATCGCCATCTCTGGCCGATTCCCGCCGATGGTGAAGGCGCGGGGACGTCGGAGGAGTCCATCAGTGAAAGCTTGTTACCGTGTCAAGCGTCTTGCGCACCTTCGGGCAACGGGAGCGGCTCGGGGCGCGGCGCCCGCGAG
>DYKI01000041.1:0-18324 GCA_020722705.1 Chthonomonas calidirosea
AGTTTTCCCCACGCACGTGGGGGTGAACCGACCGATAGGACGCATGGGACCAGTGGACGGCGGTTTCCCCCACGCACGTGCGGGTGAACCGACCCCCTGCGGATTGCCTGACGCCGCAACAGCGTTTCCCCCACGCACGTGCGGGTGAACCCAACATCGTCACTTCGCTCATGTCTCTTCCCCTGTTTCCCCCACGCACGTGGGGGTGAACCGCATGGTCGGGTGCGTCAGGACGGCGGGGACGCCGTCCCTCCCGCATCGTCCTCGATGACCCATATTCCGGACGGCGGGGACGCCGTCCATCCCGCATCGTCCCCGATGACCCGTATTGCGGACGGCGGGGACGCCGTCCTTCCCGCAGCGTCCTCGATGACCCTTATTGCGGACGGCGGGGCCGGCGCTCTGTCTCCGGCCAGGGCGGCCGATCGGCTTGAGCGGCCAGGAAACCGAAGCCGACCTGCGTCGCCCAACGTCTTCACATGATGCAGGCGCAAATCCGCGTGATGGCGCATGTGCGTTCTGCGTATCTGGTTGTACAGGGAGTGACGGCCCCGAGCGGGCCGTGCGCCGTTCGGACGGGAGGAGGAACCCAATGCCCATCGGATATCTGCTCGCGGCCCTGATGCTGGCGGGCGCGGGATCGCAGGCTGCCGGCAACCAGGCGGACGCTGTCGGCAAGAAGTTTCGCGCTCAAATCGTGGTCGAGGCCGGACTGAGTGTGCCGAGCTCCATTGAAGCGGCCCAAAAAGCGACGACCATCGAGAAGGCGCTGGATGCCATTGTCGCCGCGACCGCCGGCAGTGCCTGGCGTCGGCTGCACGTTCAGGTACCGGCAGGCAAGCCCTTGCCTGCAGTCCGCACGCTGGCAGAACGGGTCCGGACGATAGAGGCCCAGACCGGAGCCAACCTCGTCATTGAGAGACCCGACGGCTCGCGAGCGACGGTCCTGATGGCCAACTATTCCGTCACGCCAACGTATCGGACCGAGCTGCAAAAAGCCCAATACCGAACCATCTACCTGCTGTACAGCATCAAGCCGCCTCGCGAGACCGCGCCCAAGCCTGCGGCAGAGGATCGGCCCGTTGCCGACGAGAGTCCTGTCGTGGACGTCTTCGGCGACATGCTGGGCACCTTCTTCGCCCTCGATCAGAACTCGCAGCAGGCCGGCATGCAGCAGGCCATGTCGCTGCTTCAGACGCTTGACCCGGCCTCGCGCGCCGACTTCGTCACCACGATGTGGCGCAGCATGTCGCCCGAACTTCAGGCCGACGTGGTCCGCTCGGTCATGCGGTTCGAAAAGGTCCGCCGGCGTGGACCGCAGTGATCCGGGCACAGTGAGAGCCGCCCCGAACCGCCTGCGTATAGTCTCTCGGGAGGCTTCCAATGGTACGAAGGTTTATTCTCCCCGTCGCCCTGGGCGCGGGGGTCATCGCGATAGGCATGACGGCGCCGGCGGCTCAGCACCGGCGGTCCGAGGTTCGGAAGGGGAGCGAAGCTAAGGTGACGACGAACGTGCAGGTCCCGCAGGGCCGCGAGATTGCGACCGTGGCCGGAGGGTGTTTCTGGTGTGTCGAGGCGATCTTCGAGGACCTGCGCGGGGTTGAGAGCGTCATGCCGGGCTATGCCGGCGGTCACGTCGCCAATCCAACCTACGAACAGGTCTGCACAGGCACGACGGGCCATGCCGAGGCCATACAGATCATCTTCGACCCGAAGGCGCTGAGCTACGGAGACTTGCTGCGCATTTTCCTCACCACTCACGATCCGACGACGCTGAACCGGCAGGGCGCGGATGTGGGCACGCAGTATCGCTCGGCCATCTTCACCCACTCGGATGCGCAGGCGAAAGCCGCACGCGAGGCCATCGCCGAGGTGACGCGGGAGAAGCTCTACAAGAACCCGATCGT
The DNA here is from genome assembly GCA_020722705.1 of Chthonomonas calidirosea. GTDB lineage: Bacteria > Armatimonadota > Chthonomonadetes > Chthonomonadales > CAJBBX01 > JAAYVH01. Next base: position 1,908 of record DYKI01000041.1, read on the forward strand.
CACCGAAGTGAAGCCGTTCACCAACTTCTACCCCGCCGAGGAGTATCATCGAGACTACTTTGCGCGGAACCCGCAGCAGGCCTACTGCCGGGCCGTCATTGCGCCCAAGGTCGCCAAGTTCCGCGCGAAGTACAGCGATCGGCTGAAGCGTTAGCCCGGCTCGGGTAGAGTGATCGCCATGGAGTGCAGCCTGAGGAGGCGTTGTCTATGCCGATATCGCGACGGTCTCTGATTGGGTCATCGGTGGCAGCCGCGCTGCTTGATTCCGTGGAGCATGCGAACCGGGCAGGGCGACGGCGATTCCATGCCTGCCTCTCGCCCGAGGCGCTCGATCACGACCCTGATCTCCTGGATGTCGTGGCGCGTGCGGGCGTCTCCAGCGTGTGGATCGCCGGCTTCTTCTACGGCTTCTGGCCCTATCCCATCGAGAAAATCCGCCACTGGCGCGATCGGGTCGAAGCCCGAGGCATGGCCGCTTCCGTGGTCAACATCCCGCTGGGCCATCCAGGCGACTCACTGGGTTCGTCGGACGCCGGCTTTCCGCTCACCCCAGACCGCCGTTGGCGCGTTGCGGTTCGGCCCGACGGGTCCACCTATGTCGGCACCTCTCTGCACCCTCCGGCCACCGACGACAACGTGGCGGCGCTCAAGCGGCTGCGGGCCGACGGCGTCCGGCGGGTGTTCCTTGACGACGACTTTCGGCTGGCGACAGGACCGGGCGTCATCGGCGGATGCTTCTGCGACGATCACCGGCGAGCATTCCTGGCGAGCGGAGGCTATGCCGAGGGAAGGTGGACCGAACTCCTCAACGATGTTCGCAGCCGGTCCCTCAGCCCCATACTGCGCGCATGGGTGGAGTTCACCTGCGACCAGTTGACCGCGAGTTTCCGCGCTCAGGAGAAGGCCATCGGGGGGCGAGGCCGGCTCGGCAACATGGTCATGTATCTCGGGGCCGAGAAGGCGGGCATCCGGCTGGCCGACTATGCAGGCGTCCCTCTGCGCGTCGGCGAGCTCATGTTTGACGATGCGTCGTTCGGGCGCGTCAAGGGCAAGACCGACGAGCTGTTCTCGGCGCTCTTCCACAGGCGGTTCGTCAGGCCGGAGTTGGCCTACAGCGAGACGACGGCCTATCCGGCGGATCGTCTCTCTTCCTCCAACATGGCGGCCAAGCTCGCCGTGAGCACCATCGCCGATGTCCGCAACACCATGTTCATGAGCGGGCTCACGGCATTCCCCAAGCCGCATTGGGATACGCTGGCGCCGGCAATGAAGGAGAATGCACGGATCCACGAGGTGATCGCCGGACACGTGCCGCGAGGACCGCTGAAGCTCCTGTGGGGCGAGGCAAGCCGATATGTGGGCGACGATGTGCCGTTCAGCCTGCCCCTTGCGCTTGGGATTCCGTTTGAGGTCACGGCGCATCCCGCACGCGACGGCTGGACGTTCCTCTCGGACGCCGACGCCCAAGCGGCCTCTTCGGGCGCACTTCGCTCCGCGGGAACGTCGTTCATGGCGCGCACCGGGCGCAATGGGACCGTGCGTCAGATAAGCGAGAGCATGGACGGGCTCATCCAGTGGAAGCGTTCCATTCTGCCTGAGCTTTCGCGGGTTCCCTATCTCGCCGACGACGGTCATGCGGTGCTGGCCTGGTACCCGACGGCCCGTGCATGCATCGTGTGGAATCTCGAAGAGCGAAAGCGAGACCGCGTGCTGGCATTCGGCGCGAGCCGACGGACGATAACGGTTGGTCCACTCGGGATCGTTCTGGTCGCCGAGGCGCAAGCGTCGTAGAACGGGCTGCGATCGGCGAAAAGATTCCACGTCCGGGCTTTCCGCATTCCCTGAAGTTAGCCGAGTATTGCGGTACGGGCATTGCAGCAGCGCCGTCTGCCCGATCTATGAGGAGGCTACACCAATGAACAGGGACAGCACGCACATCACGGTCATCCTGGACCGGACCGGCTCCATGGAATCGATTCGTGACGATACGATCGGCGGTTTCAACGCGTTCCTCGATGGTCAGCAGAAGGGCGAGGGGCATGCCACGATCACTCTGGTGCAGTTCGATTCGCAGGACCCCTACGAGGTCGTCTACTCGTTCCGTGACATTGCCGAAGCGCCCAAGCTGTCGCGAGAGACCTACGTGCCTCGCGCAAGCACCCCTCTGCTGGACGCCATAGGCCGGGGCATCAACGACCTTGAGAGCCGGTTGGCAGCCATGGACACAACCGACAGGCCCGAGCGGGTTGTGTTTGTGGTGGTGACCGACGGGCATGAGAACGCCAGTCAGGAGTTCAGCCGCGACCAAATCCTGCGAATGGTCGAGGAGCACAAGGGCCGTGGGTGGCAGTTCGTCTTCCTGGGCGCCGATCTGACGGGCTTTGACGAAGCTGAGCACATGGGCCTGGCTTACGATGCTCGCCTACACTACCGCAAGAGCGCGCGTGGGGTCGCCGAGGCCTACAGCTCACTGGACGACAAGGTCCGGCGATATCGGGCCGCTCTTGCACGGAGTGTCAGCTTCGACGATGCCGATCGTGCAGCTCAGGACGACGAACAGGATGCCGTAAGCTGACCGGAGCCCGAGCCCGCCGCGAAACCGCAGGCTCTCGGACGCCGTCTAACCCTATGACGGACTGCGGCCTGAAGATTCCCGTGAAACGCAGGTGTCACGCAGGAAGGCAGCCTGCGTATACTGGGTGAAGACCGGAAAGGCAGCGGTAAGAGACAGGTGAGCGCAACGGCTCTGGCTCAACCGAAGACGATCAAGGCGGCGAGCGCGCCGCGGCATTCGCCGGAAATCGTCGCGATAGCCGACGAGGTTCTGGCGTCCGTTGGGGCGCGCGCCGTCTCGCTTCTCACCGCCGCCCGTCATCTCGAAGATGGACGGGTACTTCCTCCACGGCTCAGCGCCAACGACTGCTACGTGGCTTTGCCCGAGGCATGCCGCAAGGTCGCTCGTGTCGTCGCCGCCAGGCGCCGCAAACTGGGTCCAGCGGGATCGTCCGCCCCGTTGAGCCGGCTCTTCCCTGATCCTGCCGCGTATCTGGCTCGAGCCATCAGGTCTGTGGTGAGCGATGCCGACCGCATTTCCCGACGTGAACCGGTAACGGTCTCGCTCGATGCGCCGCTGACGTCGCTTGGCGCCGAGGGTACCCTATCCCTGAGCGACACCATCGCTGACGACGATGCAACGCGCTTGCCGGAAGCGGCGCTGCTCGACAACTCGGAGAGGGCCGAGTTTCGCCATGCGCTCAAGAAGGCTTTCAGCGCCATCCCGCCGAACTACCTTGCAGCGCTGGAGCGCGACATTCGGCGTGAGCGCGAGCGACAGGCCGGCATTGAGGTCGCGGCTGCCACCGAGGCCGAGCGGCAGACCCTGTGCCGAGCACGAGCGGCTGTGGCGCGCGTCCTTCGCAGCGAGTGCACGGCCGACAATCCGTTCGTCTGGATGCTGGGCAAGCAGCGAGCGGGCCGAGAGCAGGGAACAGGCGTGGCAAAGAAGAGCCGACAGACAACCGCGTGGACGGGTGAACGACAGGATGCCCTTCTGCGCCGCCTGCTCGACATCGGCTGGGCCGAGCGCAGCGCCCATGGCGCCGACGGCACGGTCGCCGAGGCCGTGGTCAACGATGTCACGGGTCCAAGCCCTGTTGCGCCTCCGTCGCCGGAAGTTCGGCAGGCGATGCGCGTCCTCGATCTGTACACAGTGGACCGCAAGGAGCCGAGCGCCGAGGAGGCCCGCGCGAAATACAACGAGGCGCGTGAGCTGCGCGCGGCAGGCCGCATCGAGGAAGCGCTCGTTCGTTACCGGCAGTGCCATCAGTTGGAACCGACGTTCGTTGAGGCGCTCAACGAGGTCGGGGTCATGTACAGCCAGTTGGGCCGCCTGCGCGACGCGCTCAACGTGTACCTGAGCATCATCGAGTCCAACGCTCCGGCGCCCCACCGGCACATAGCGGCTACGAACGCGGCCGATATCTATCTGACCTGGTTCGATGCGGGCCGCAACCGGGATCGCAACATTGAGCTTGCACGCAAGTACGCGGAAATGGCGATGGAGAAGCCGTCGCCGATGCGGGCGTGCAACCTGATACTCGCGCACGTGAAAGACCGATACTACCTTGAGGCGCGGGCCGTTCTGGAGAAAGTCATCCGCGAAGACCTGCCCGAATGCCGCGCTCAGAGGTTCCTCGAGACTCTGTTCCAGATCAGAGATGCCGACCTGGTGGCATGGTGGACCTGGCTTGAAGAGGCTCTGGGAAAGGGATAGCAAAATGAACAAAGCAGGAAAGATCAAGCGTCTGATCATCGGCGCAGCCATTGCAAGCACGATGGTGTTTGGCCTTCTGTCCGCCATCCCCGCCGGCGCCCCGACGCTCCAGACCGGCACAGCCATTCAGATTGCCGAAAAGGGCAGCGACGGCCAGGAAACACACGGCTAGAACAGCCTGATCGCCTGGGCGCACGGCGTCCGAGGCGCATGACGTTGCCAACGGCCACTCGCGACTGGTGCGCGAGTGGCCGTTGGCACGTGTCCCGGCATTGCGCGGAGCGGGTACCATCGGACATGCTGACCATCTCCGACGCCGCCGCAACAGCAGTCGAGATTCCGTTGCGGCACGCCTTCGCCACGGCGCAGGACCAGTTCGCGCGGCAGGCAAGCCGTCTGGTTCGTCTCACCCTGACGTTGAGTGACGGCCGCCATGCCGTGGGCGAATGTGTGCCTGTGCGCTACGTCACCGGCGAGACCCAGGAAACCGCGCTTGACGCGCTTCGAATCTCCGCATCTGCGATGGTCGGCATGCGCGCCGACAGACCGATTGCCGGCATCAGTGCCGTGGACAGAGCGCTCAGCGAACGGCTCGGCTTGCGCGATCCGTCCCTCGACATGCCCTCGGCGCGAGCCGCAGTCGAGATGGCGCTTCATGACGCCTTGTGCATCCAGTCCGGACTGCCGGCGTGGTCGCTGTTCGGCGGTGCCGTCGCCGAAGTCGAGACGGACGTCACGCTGGCTCTCACTCCGGACACCAAACAGCGCGCGGCGGAGATGGCAGCCGAAGGTTTCCGGCGGTTCAAGGTCAAGCTGGGCAGGGCAGACACCGGCGACGATTTGCGAACGCTGACGGACGTGCTCGAAGCCGTGCCGGATGCGGCCTTCAGGCTTGATGCCAACCAGGCGTTTACCGCCGATGAAGCTCTGAGGTTCGTCGAGCAAGCGATGCGTTCAGGAGCGCGGATTGAGTGCCTCGAGCAGCCCGTGGCCAAAGAAGATCTGCGGGCGCTCGATACGGTGGCTCGGCGCTCGCCCGTACCGGTGTTCGCCGACGAGGCCGTCAGGACGCCTGCCCAGGCGCTTCAGGTTGTCTCGGAGACGCAGGTGCACGGCATCAACGTGAAGCTGATGAAGTCCGGCATCGGCGGAGCGCGCGATATCGCCGCCATTGCACGGGCAGCCGGACGCAAGCTCATGGTCGGGTGCATGCTCGAGACACGCAGGGGAATCGGCTGGGCGCTGGCCGTGGCCGCCGGATGCGGGGCGTTCGAACTCTACGACCTCGATTCCCATATGCTCCTGGTCGAGAACCGAGCGCGTATGCCCGAGCGGGAATCCGTGTGGTCGTCGGTGGGCTTCAGCCAGTCGGGACCGATTCTGACGATCTCCCGCTGAACAGGCGCGTCCCGAGCCGCCCGGCAACGTCCGGCACGCCGGCCGGCAGTCGGAACTCCTAACGGCTTGTGGGAAATGCCCGCGCCGACATCGCAGGCGGCTCGGTCCTTCTCGATGACCGATCAGACGCACACAGCTCCTCGTGCATGACGCCAGAATCCGGTCTCTCTGAATCTCGTTAAGGTGTTGACAACGGCGGGAACCGATGTTATGATACACCGTACCCGTTATGTAAGCGTTTGCATAGTGACGCTAAGCATCGCGAAGCACTACCCTGTATTGGCCTGCAGTCTAGCGTTCGGCCTCCTAAGCGCAAGACCGAACGCGAGCCGCGTGCGCTCAAGCGACGAATGCAGCAACCGGTCCAAACCAAATGGAGGTGTTCGAAAGTGAGAAGCAAGAAAGGGTTCACGCTCATCGAGCTCCTGGTGGTGATTGCCATCATTGCCATCCTCGCGGCCATCCTGTTCCCGGTGTTCGCACAGGCACGGGAGAAGGCCCGTGCGGCGTCGTGCCTGTCCAACACCAAACAGCTCGGCCTCGCTCTGCGCATGTATGTGCAGGACTACGACGAGAGGTTCCCGTTCGCGGCGAACCTGGAGGACGCTTTGCCGACGTGAACAAGTGGTATGGCCAGAACAAGCTCCAGCCGTACATCAAGAACGGCGGCATCCTGTACTGCACTTCGATGACCAAGTTCACGCAGTACAACACTCTTTGCACCTATTCGTACAACATCCACCTGGGTTACTTCTGGTATCCGGCAGGAGGCAACTACAGCTTCTTCCGCGGCGCCTCGGATGCGGAGGTGCTCTATCCGGCTCAGACCGCAGCGATCAACTGCGGCAAACCCTCATGGTTCTACTATGACCGGCTCTACGGCGGCATCTACGGGGAGTTCTATTCGTTCATCAACGGCACGAGCGGCATGTACGACGTGGCCCGCTTCCTGCTCGCGGATCCGAACCTGTTCTACACCGTGTTTATCCATCACGGCGGCGTGAACGTCGCTTACTGCGACGGGCACGCGAAGTTCAACAGCGGCCGGTTCCTGATCACGTACACCGGCTACATGCAGTGGGATTTGACGTACAAGTAGACCAGGCACTCGCCCGAAACGGGCGCCCTCGCGTTGCGTGGGCGCCCGTTGGTTTGCGGTCGGCCAAGACTGCTTACTTGTTTGCGGCAGGCGGCGCTGGGGGCTGAGGCGTCGTTTGAGGCGATCCGGGGGCTGCAGGCGCACTTTCGGGCGGCGGACTGTAGCCGGGCGGCGGCTTGGGTTCGGGGATATCGCTGAGATCAGGCGGCTTCTTGGCGCAGCCGAGAGTTGCCAACGCCGCGATAGCCGTGACGCAACCGAGCAAGGCTCTGAGCTTCATAGGACAGGCTCCTCCCACACGATTGTGCTCCGGCGGTCAAAACCGAGACTTGGCGCGACATCCGGAAACGGGCTCGCGTCTTGACACCGGATGGCCATGATGGTACCCTTGATTCTGGATATTCTGCATCATGCAAACGCTTACGGCAAAGCCTTCCACAGAGGGGCCTGACCGCCCCGCAACGCTTGTTGATGTGGCCAGAGAGGCCGGCGTATCCGTCGCCACGGTGTCCCGGGTACTCAACAGCAAGCTGTCCATCCCCATCACGCCGGAGACTGAGCAACGCATCCGCGACGCGGCCGAGAGGCTCGCATATCGCCCCAATGCCATTGCCCGCGCTCTGGCAACGCGCCGAACCTTCACGGTCGTTCTGTTCACCCAGGAGCTAACCGACCCCCACTTCGCCCAGATGCTGCCCGCCGTCGAGGATGAGCTCCGCAGGCGCGGCTACCACCTGGCCGTGTGTACCGAAATCGAGGGGCTCCTCACGGAGGGCCGGGTAGATGGGGCGATCCTGCTCGCCAATCCCGGCGTCGAGCAGCACGGGGTGCATCGGCTTCCGATCCCCGCCGTCTACGTGTGGAGCGCACGGGTGCCTCTGCCCAACTGCATAACGTGGGACGACGTTGCGGGAGCTGCGCTGGCGGTGGGTCATCTGGCGGAACTGGGCCATCGCGCTATCGTCGGTCTGTTCGGCGACTATGCGGATGGCGCAGAGACTCCCGATAAGGTGGCCGGATACCGAGCCGCCGTGGGCGCCGTCCCCGGGTCGGCAGGGCCGATCGAGTGGCGCGGACGGTTAAGCGGCGATCAGTTCGAGAATGGCGTTCTGCTGACGAAGAAAGCTCTGGAAACGGGCAGGGACTGGACAGCCATATTCGCCCGCAACGACTTTCTTGCGTTGGGGGCTCTGCGCGCCTTGCGGCACGCCGGCATCAGGGTTCCGGACGACGTCTCGATCGTCGGCTACAACGACACGGTCATCGCCCGTATCGCCGATCCTCCGATGACATCGGTGCTGACGCCAATCGCCGAGGCAGGCGCTCTGGCGGCGCAGACGCTGGTGAATGCTGTCGAACGTCGCAGCAACGCCGTCGCCGGCGTCACGCTGCCGGTCCGCCTGACCGAGCGAAAGTCATGCGCGCCTCCACGAAGCTGAGCAGGCACATCGCGGTACGCCTGCGGTGGCCCGGTCGCTTTGCCCTGGCTGCTCTGGTCATGCCGATTGTGGTGTCGGCCGTGGCAAGAACCAGGCCTCATGTCGCCTCAGCCCCACCGAGGGGCCTCTGGCCTCTCGCGCGCCACGACGCCCAGAACACGGCGCGATCGGACGCCAGGGGCCGGTTTACCGGTCCTCCGGTTGAGGTTTGGCGCTACGGCGGCCTGCCGCCCGGAAGCAGCCACTTCGAGCCGGTCCAAACCGCTTCTGGGGAGGCATTCCTCAGGCAGGTTGGCGTCGGCTTGGATCTGGTCAGACCGGACGGCGCGATCGTGTGGGAGCGGCCTACGGCGGGCGTGGGCACGATCATAGCCGTGATGGGGTTCGGTTCGCCCGATCGGCAGGCGGCGCTTGCCACGGCGGGCAACAACGGCTATGGCCTCTTCGACCTGGCGTCGGGGAAGACCCTCTGGACCTGGATGCCGCCGAAGAACGCCTATCAGGGCGGCTACGCTTTCCTGCCGCGCGCAACGGGCGGCAGGCTGTTCGCCTTCCCCCAGAACACCATCGAGGGGTTCGCCTTCGACTTTGCGGAGCTTGGGGCTCCTCGGGAAATGTGGCATGTGCGCTATCCGGACACGTACTGGGCCAACTTCGGGCCGTATGTGGTGCCGGCCGACATGGATAACGACGGGCGCGAGGACCTGCTCCTCGCCGGCAAGCCGTCGTATTTCGCCGTCATTGACACGTTGACCGGAAAGATCAAGTTCGACATCCGGTACCCGGTGCCGGGTCACGAAGGAACGGGCCGCCCTTACGGTCTCCTGCAGGCTGTGGACCTCGACGGCGACGGATATCGGGACGCGGTGATGGTGTCGTGCCAGGTCGAGGAGTACATCGGCATCGTGCGCAACGAAGGCGGCAAGGCATTCCGCTATGTCTGGTCGCGGTTCATTGAACACGATCTGCCCGACGACTTCTACGAGCTGCGGCCAAACGTGACCTCGTTCGCCGACGTGAACGGCGACGGCCGGCGCGAGATGGCGGTCGGCCTCTTCAACATCGAAGGCGACAAACGCTGGCACACGGTGGTTTTCGACCCGCTGGGCGGATGGGATGCCAGGCTTGCCGATTTGCCAGACCGGTACTTCTGGGGCTGCTACGATCTTGATGGGGATGGTCGTCCGGAGGTCATCACCTCGACCGAGACCGCCCGCAGAACGGCCGATGTTTCAGCCGTGCAAGCCGTGGACGGCAAGACGTTCCGCGACGTGGCGACGATCGAGAAGGCCAGACTGACGGTCACGTCGAGCCGCCTCCCGCGCGACACGGCTTTTCATGCGCAGCGCGCCACGCCTGTTTATGTAGGGATCGGAGATGATCCGCCCGGTCTTCTCGTGACCAGACCAGGGACCGATACGCGGGAACAAATCTGGCGCATCGCGGAGGGCGCATCGGTATTCGAGCCGTTCGCCATCACCGACGCCGCCCGATCCGTGATGCTCAGCCTCGGCGATGATCGCATCGCACGGCCTGACATGGCGTTCACCGCGCCGAAGCGGCCCTCCTCGGTGGGCGCCTATAACGCGCTCGTTTGCCAGCACGGCAACCGGCGCGAGCTGGTCATGGCCCGCACTGATCTGACGCTCTTCGGCGGCGTTCCGAACCTGGCGAAGAGCGGGGCATTCTTCTCATCGTGGAATGTGCGCGGCTCGCTGCCGTCGGTGTGGCAAGCCTCAGCAAACCGCCGGCTGGTCTGCGCCACGGACTGGGAGCGCGACGTCGTCTATGTCTACGATCCCACGCGCAGCCGCCTGCCTGTCACCACCATCGAACCGCCCTATCCGCCTGTGCGCAGCGCCGGCATGGTGCTTCCATACGGGTCTGATGCCCTGCGCGTGTTCGTGCCGCTGCAGACGGGCGTGCACACCAGAGCGCAAGCGCTTTACGACGACGCCGGGCGCCGGCTCTGGCTCGACGAGAAGGAAGGTCCCCATCCGAGGCAGGCCGCCCTGTTCCGGGGAGTGGACGGCAGACTGAAGTTCTTCGTGGACAATCACGGCAAGCACCTGATCGTTGATGAGCCCACGGGTATGGCCACGATGGTGGCCCGAGGCTGGTTCACCGACATTCCCGACCGCAGCGACGGCGCCAAGTACGCCCTTCCCATCGTGGGGCCATTCGGACCCGATCGCGAGCTCCGCATCGTGCTTTCGCCAGGGCTGGAGAATCTCGAAGTGCTGGACATCGAGGGGCATCGTCTTGCAAAGACGCCCTATGGCGGCATCTACGAGCGGAGCTTCTGCGGTTCGGCCATGGCCAAGATACGCGATGGCCGCCGATGGGACATCGGCATGATGACCATCGAGGGCGTATTCCACAGCGCCGATGCCGTCACGGCTCAAGATCGCTGGACGCTCGATCTGGACGTGAAGTCCTCGACGTTGCCCCAGATTGCGGCCGCCGACATTGATGGCGATGGTCGTGACAACTACGTGTTCGGGATGGTCAACGGTGATCTCATAGCGCTCGACGAACACAACGGCAAGGGACGCATTCTGTGGAAGAAGCGCTTCCCATCGGCCATCCGCAATACGGTGGTGGCCGACCTCGACGGCGACGGGCCGGCCGAGATCATCGTGGAAACCGGCGACTATGCCGTTCGGGTGCTTCGGCCCTCGTCGGTCTCAGCGGTCCGATCTGTCCCACAGCCAAGACAAGCACCAAGGAGATAGCGAGCAATGGAGCGAGCGAAGTACGGCGCCGCCGCCTGGGCGCACCTGACAGGGAAACTGCCCAACCCGTTCCCCAGAATCATGGGCCCGAACGCCATGAAGTACCTGCAGGAGGTCGTAGACTCGGGCCTGACCGTGAACATGATGGGCAGGTTCGAGCGGGCCTTTGCCGAGAAGATCGGCGTCCGCAACTGCATCGCCACGCCGGGATGCACGCCGGCCCTGGCAGTCATGGCAGCCGCTCTCGGCGGCGAGCCCGGCGACGAGATCATTGTCAGTCCCGTGACCGACTACGGCACGCTCATGGGCATCATCAGGGAGAACTACATCCCCGTGTTCGCCGACACTGAGCCCGGCAGCGCCAACGTGAGCCCGGAGACGGTCGAGGCATGCATCACCGATCGGACCCGAGCGATCCTGATCGTCCACAAGACGGGGATCATCTGCGATATGGACGGCATCAACGCTGTGGCGTCAAAACGAGGCATACCGGTGTATGAGGACGCGTGTCAGGCGGTGTTCGGCAAGTACAAGGGCCGCTATGCGGGCACGCTGAGTCATGCTGCGGGCTTCTCCTTCGACTCCGAGAAGACGATGGGAGCCGACGTTGGCGGCTGCATCGTCACCAACGACGATGCCTTTGCCGAGCGGATGCGCTTCATCGGCCAGAGCCGCGCCGGGGTCCAGAAGCCACATTTCGGACGAATGCACACCGAGCCGGGCTACGCCTATCGGATGCCGCAGTGCACCGCGGCGATCTGCCTGGCCCAGCTCGAGATCGTGGACGAGAACGTCAAGCGGCGCGATGAGGTTGCGCGCCTCATCTCCAAGCTGCTGGCCGAGATACCTGGCATCGTGCCGCATCCTATACCGGACTATGTGGATGTCTACTCCTCCTGGATGCTCGGGTTCAGCCTCGAACCGGGCGCGTTTCGGTGCACCACCGAGGAGTTCGCGAGCCAGTGTGCCGAGGCGGGCATCCCGGGCGCGGGCATTGCGAGCTACTACCTCATGCCTGATGCGCTGACGTTCCTCGACAAGAACGCTCGCGCGAAGCGGTATCCGTATTCCATGCCGCCGGCGTCGCGGGAGTACCGCTACGGCGAAGCTGTGTGCCCGACGGCACGGGAGTTCCTGTCGCGGTTCATCCGCTGGTCCACCATATGCGAGAAATACACCGACGAGCATTGCCACATCGCCGCCGAGATCGTACGTCTGGTGGCCGATGCCAACAGGGCTTAGGACCCGGCCTTATCTGCAGGAGGTGGGCCATGGAAGGGGATCACGAATGCCCATAACGTTGCCGACGCGCTTCTATCGCGCCGTTCCAACGTCGAATCCGACCGGCCTTGTCGAAGAGCCGTGGGACCTCGACGTTCGCCGGACGGCCTTCGTCGAGCTGCATTGCTGGAACGTCGGGTGTCCTGGTGGTCCTCCGGTGCCGGAGGACTACTGGGTTGATCTGGGCTCGCCCCAGAACCATGAGGCCGGTTGGCGGATCATCCAGGAGGCGATCCTGCCTTCCCTCGAAGCCGCGCGCCGTCTCGGTATGCCCGTCGTCCACGTACAGCCGGAGCGCATCGGAGACCGTTACCGGCATATCCAGCCGCCGATGCCGCCCAGGAGCTCGGAGCCACGGGCCGAGAGCCCCGCCTGGGGATGGTCGCCCATATCCGACCATCAGGCCCGGCGCGCCAGCCGCGTCCACGGCGAGGGCTTCAATGACTGGGAAGGATGGAAGCAACTCGACATAGCCGAGCCGGTCAAGCCGGTGCCCGGCGAGATCATGATCGTCGCGACGGATCAGTTCGATGCCTGGCTTCGCGAGCGCGGGATTGACACCCTGATCTACGCGGGCTTCTGCACCAATCTGTGCATCCTCGACTCGCCGGCCTCGATGAAACCGATGGCCGCCCGAGGCTATCGTTGCGTCCTACTGCGCGAAGCGACCATGGCGGTGGAGTTCCCCGAGACGCTTGCCGAACGCATTCACACGGAGACCGCCCTGAGGTACATCGAGTGCTGGGTCGGCTACACCGCATCCGTAACGGACTTCGTGAAGGCATGTGCTGAAGGCGAGCGATGAATGCGGTAACCGGCGCCACCATCGTAGATCGTCGGCCCATCAGCGCCGATGATGTGGCGTCCGTGCTCGAGCGCTACGAGGTTGGCCGCGCCGTCGAGCTGCCCTCCTCAGCGGGCGGCACGGCCAACACGAACTGTCTGATCACGACCAACCAGGGCCGCTTCGTGCTCCGGCGTCGCAACCCGAAGTATGCGGTGCCCGCCTACGTGGCCTTCGATCACCAGCTCATGCTCCACCTGGCCCGCCGCGATGTTCCGACGCCCCTTGCCGTCTGTACCCGGTCCGGCGCGCGCTGGGTCATCGTCGGCGGCGATACCTATGAGCTTTATCCCTACCGACCTGGGCGGCCCCATGATCGCAAGTCGCTCACGGAGTTGCGCGCAGCAGCAGCGGCGCTGGCCAGGTTCCACGTGGCGGCCGCTTCCTTCCCTGCCACGCCCGGCAAGGAGTGGCCCCGGTACGATGACCCTGCGCAGATACGGACCGGCATCGAGGAGATGGCCGACGACCTCGTCGGTGCCATGGCGCCCAACCACCTGCAATACCTGCACGCTCAGGCCGCCCTAATCGAAAGGGAGCTTCCGGATGCGGTCTACCATGCGCTGCCGAAGCACGTGATCCATGGCGATTTCCATCCGGCCAATGTCACCTTCACTGCGGATGGGCAGGTCGCAGGCATCTGGGATATGGACTGGTGCACCGTCCAGCCGCGCGTCCGCGACGTTGCGGACGGGCTCATCTTCTTCGGCGGTGTGCGCGATGGCGACGTGGACTCGGCGGACATTCGGAAGCTCACGCGCACCTGGCTGCCGGACGCCGAACGTTTCGCCGCGTTCCTCGAAACGTACGCGGACGAGATTTCCCTGACGTCCGAGGAGATTCGCCTGCTGCCCATGTTCATGCGCGCCCGATGGCTCCACTGTCGCACCATTGGCCGCTCAAAGGTACCGGCGGAGGAGCGTACGGGGTTCTTCCTGAACGGCTTGATCGAGCCTTTGACGGCGCTCGATGAGATGGACACGGTCCGACTGTTCCGAACCGACACAGCCAACCCTGGAGGTCAGCCCCATGAGCCTTAGCATCTGCGACTGGAAGCACGGAAAACGATGGGTATACTCGATCACCTACGACGAGGCCCTTGTTGAGCTTCATCGGTTCTCCGTACCCCACCACGAGGCCTTCGGCATACCGGGCCACGTTGAGGCGGTCGCCGGCCATATCGGCAAGGTGCGGCAGATCGGGCAGTCCTCATACAACGGGTTCCATCACATGGGTGCCGAAGGACTTCGGGACCTGCTGGATCGAGGTTGGGGCGTAGGCAACCACTCATGGTCGCACGAGGTGATCGGACCCGACGATGTCGAGCGCGAACTGGGCGACGCCAAGAAGCTGCTCGAAGACGTGATTGGGGCTCCGGTGCCGCTCTTCTGCTCGCCCGGAAGCAACGTGAACATGAGCGACCATGTGCTCGAAGCCGCTCGCCGCTATGGCTATCTCGGCGCCATGAGCATCACCGACGCCCTGAACCGCCCGGGCGACGAGCTGTTCTGGCTGAACCGCACGCCCCTGCACGAGCAGTACTACGCGCCCTTCTTCAGCGCCTACGACCCCTACAGGAACATTCGGTTCGCGCAGGAAGAGGGCGGCTGGATCATTGACTACTGCCATTGCCCGTTGGAGAAGGCCGTCCACCCGAACAAGGACTGCTCGGAAGCCCAGCTTCGCCGCAGGTTCGAGGCCGTGCTGACCGAGGGAGGCGATGCCGTGTGGTGCGCCAACCCCGACGAGGTGATCAACTATCATGTCACGCGACGGCATACGCAAGTCGAGACGCTGCAGGCCGACGATAGCGGGCACCGGTACCGCCTGACGATGGCCGATCTGCCGCCGACGGTGACCTGCACGGAGCTCACCCTGGACATGGTTGCCGAGGCGGCATGGTGCGGCAAACCCCGCGTCGCCATCGCCCGACCAGGGCGCGAGCCGGAGACCGTCATTCCGCAAGTGGTGCGTCCGCGCACCTTGCGCTTTACCATCGAGGCATGTGACGGGCTCGAAATCGGCATCGGCCAGGCCGATGCGACACGGAGGACAGGCGCATGAGGATCGGCATCGTTGATCTGGACACGTCGCACCCGCAGAACTGGATACCCATCGAGCGGGAGCTGGGCCACGAGGTGGTCGGCGTATTCGACGCCGGAGACATCCACCCGGCAGGTTACGCCCAGAAGTTCGCCTCCGAGCACGGCATTCCGCGCGTATTCGGGAGCGTTGAGGAGATGGTTCCGGAGGTGGATTGCGCCATCATCCACAGTTGCGACTGGGACACGCATGTCGCAAAGGCGCGGCCCTTCGTCGAGGCGGGCAAGTCCGTCCTGATTGACAAGCCCATGGCCGGATGTCGGCGCGACCTGGACATCATCGAGGGCTGGGTCCACGACGGCGCTCGGATCGCCGGCGGCTCGTCGCTCCGGTATTGCTGCGAAACGCAAGAGTGGCTGGCCAGGCCGGTGGAGGAGCGCGGAACGGCCCACACCGTGATCTGCGGCTGCGCCGTGGACGAGTTCAACTACGGCATCCATGCCTACGCCATGCTTGCCGGGATCATGGGAGGCCGGGCGCTCCGCGTGCGGCACCTCGGAGGCGTGCCGCAGCGGCGTCTCCAGGTTCTCTGGCCCGATCAGCGACAGGGCTATGTCGTCGTCGGCAAGGTTGCGGGCTGGGTTCCTTTCTGGGCGACCGTCGTCACCGAGCGGGGCGTCACGCAGTTCATTGCCGACTCGGGCAAGCTGTATCGGGCGCTGCTCGAGGCGTGCCTGCCCTATCTGGCGGGCGAAACGGACACTCCCCCGATCCCGCCGGACGAGCTGCTGGAGCCCGAACGATGGGCCGTCGCCGCCCGGGCCTCATGGATGGGCAAGGATGCCTGGGTGGTCACCGAACATCCCGATCCGGACGATGGCTACGATGGCGCCGCCTTTGCGGTGGAGTACCGCGCCATGCGGTATCCGGTGCAGTCGGGATGAGAGCGCGCATTCTGGAGGCTCGGGTCGAGTTCTTCCATCGGCCCTTCGTCCAGCCCCTGATCATCAGCTCCGGCGCCATCACCGAAATCACCGAGGCGCGCGCCCACGTGCTCGTTGAGGTCAATGGCCGCGAGGCATGGGGGCGTGGGTCCATGTACCTGAGCGATCTGTGGGCCTGGCCGGAGCCGTCGCGGAGCCATCAGCAGCGGGATGCCGTCCTGCGCAGCCTCTGCCGGGCCATCGCCGATAACCTCGCCGACCTCTGCGGCCGCGAACCTGCCCATCCGCTGGAACTGGGCATCCGGCTGCATCATGCGGTTGTCGGATCACCCCCTCCCTTGCCCTCCCCCGTCAAGGGGGA
>DYKI01000041.1:18424-28695 GCA_020722705.1 Chthonomonas calidirosea
GGGGGACGCCGAATCGCAGCCCCCTGCGTCGGCGGGATCCGCGGGAAGCGAGGGCAGCGGGCCTCAGCCTACAGCCCTTGCGATGGCCATGTGCCTGAGTCCGTTCGATGCGGCCATCCACGACGCGGTGGGTGCGGCGCTCGGCATGTCGGCGATGCGACTCTATGATGAACACGAACCGATGCCTGAGGCGGATCGCCTCCTCAATGGACATTCCGCCTCCGCAGCCATCGCATCCATGCTCCGGTCCGAGCCCATGCGCGCCTTCGATGCCTGGCTGGTGGTGGGCGAGGCGGACGATATGGAGCGGCATGTCGCCCCCTGGGTCCGCGAACGCGGCTATCGCGCCTTCAAGGTGAAGATCCTCGGGCGCGACCCTGAGGCAGACGCCCGCCGGACCGTGGAGATATGGCGCGCAGTGCGGGCTTTCGGCGTCCAGCGACCCCGGTTCACTGCCGACTCGAACGGTGCGACACCGGGACCTGAGGCCGCGGTCGAATACCTGGAGCGCATTCGGTCGCTCGAGCCGGGCGCCTTCGAGGCTCTGGAGTACATCGAGCAGCCCACCGGGCGTGACGTCGCGGCGCAGCCGCACGATTGGCGATCCGTGGCGGCCCTCAAGCCTGTCCTGCTGGATGAGGGACTGACCGACGAGCATGCGATGGCCCTTGCGGTGGAGCAGGGATGGAGCGGATTCGCGCTGAAGACCTGCAAGGGCCACAGCTTCGCGCTGGCTGCGGCAGCCTGGGCGCATCAGCGGGGCATGACCGTGACCCTGCAGGATTTGACCAACCCCGGGCTAGCGGCAATCCACGCGGGCCTGTTCGCCGCCTACGTGCCCACGCTCAACGGCGTGGAGCTCAACTCTGCTCAGTTCACTCCCGCCGCCAACACAGAGTGGCTGCCGCGGCTGGCGGCCTTCTTCGAGCCGCGCGACGGGACCCACCGATTGCCCGAGGTCATTCCGGACGGACTGGGAGGAAGGCTGTAGCGGAGGCGGCCTCGTATGCAGCGCATTGCACCCCCGTCGGAAGCGAGCACATGAAAGTCACCGGCAAGAGCATCACCAATGGAGCGACCATAACGGTTGCCATCGAGGGATCACGAATCGCCGCAGTGACCGATGGCGGCGACACAGACGCGCTCGGCGGCCCGGATGTCTGGATCGCTCCCGGGTTCCACGACCTGCAGGTTAACGGCTACGGGGGACACGACTTCAATGCCGGGTCATGGGGGCTGGATACCCGGGTGGAGCCCGCCGAAGGGTTTGCGTTGCTGCAGCGTGACCTGGCCGGACACGGAATCGCGCTCTTCTGTCCGACGGTGATCACGGATTCGGTCGAGCAAATGGCCGCCAACCTCCGGCGCATCGCGAAGGCGGTCGCGACCGATGCGCAACTGCGGAGCGGCGTGACTGGCATCCATCTGGAGGGGCCATTCCTGTCACCGGTGGAGGGGCCGCGTGGCGCCCATCCTCTGGAGCATGTGCGCGGGCCTGATATCCCGTTGTTCCAGCGCTTGCAGGATGCTGCCGAAGGCCTGATCCGGATATGCACGCTTGCGCCCGAACTGCCCGGCGCGCTTGCCCTGATCGAGCATCTCGTTGCAGCCGGCGTTGTGGCGGCCATAGGCCACACGGGCGCAAACGCGAAGGCCATTCGCGACGCTGTTTCGGCAGGCGCCACGCTTTCGACCCATATCGGCAACGGATGCCATGCCGCCATCCCGCGTCACGACAGCTACATATGGGAGCAGCTTGCCTGCGATCGGCTCACGGCGACGCTCATCGTGGACGGCCACCATATCGAGCCTGCCGAGGCGCGAGTCATGGTCCGAGCGAAGCGCCCGGAGCGCATCGCCCTGATCAGCGACGCGGTCATGCTGGCGGGTCTGCCGCCCGGCCGGTATGCCCGCGGACGCTTCGAAGTCATGCCCGACGGTCATATCGTGCTGACGGGTACGCCCTATCTTGCCGGAGCCTCGGCCTTGCTGGACACGTGCATCGTCAACGCCTGGCGCTGGACCGACATGGACCTGGCCCAGGCTGTTGCATGCGCAACCGAGGTGCCTGCGCGCGTCCTGGACCTGGAGAGGAAGGGCAGGATTGCAGCCGGCTTCGATGCGGACCTGACGCTGTTCCGCATCGCACCCGACGGCCCCATGGAGATCATCGCGACCATCGTTGGGGGAAGACGGTCGGACGGGTCGGACTTGTCCGACTTGTCAGAGTCCCTGTGAAAGGAGCACACCCATGCCAAACAGGACCGTGCGCATAGCGCTCATCGGCGCGGGCATGTTCGGGGGAGACGTGCACCTGCGCGCCTATGCCGATCTGCACCGCGTGGGGCTCGCTCCGTTTCTGGCGCGACTCGGGATGGGCGAGTTCGCAAGGCCGCTGGCGGATGTCCGCTTCGAGCTGGTCGCCATAGCCACGCGCACCGAGCAGTCAGCGATGCGCGCGTCGGCGGCGTTGCGGGACCTGACCGGCACGCGCCCGCAGCCCTTCTGGGGTGAAGCGCCCTGGGAGGCCGTCCTGACAGCCTTCACCGATCTGGACATACTCGCCGTGGCGACGCCCGACCACCTGCACACGGCTCCGATCCTCGCCGGCTTGCGTGCGGGGTGCCACGTGATCGTGGAAAAGCCCATGTGCCTCAGCGTGCGCGAGGCCGACGAGATCATCGCCCTGAGCCGGTCCGCCGGGCGCGTGGTGTGCGTGGATATGCACAAGCGCTACGACCCGGACCACATGCGCATCCGCAACGACATCAAGGATCGTATCGGGGCGCCTCTCTACGGTATGGCCATGCTCGAGGAACCGCTGGAGGTCTCCACGACGACGTTCAAATGGGCCGAGAGCAGCGATCCGTTCAGCTATGTGGGGCCGCACTGGACCGACCTGTTCCATCACTACTACGGCGCCAGGCCCGTGGGGCTGACCGCAGTGGGCCAGAAGAAGCGGCTCATGCGCGACGGCATCCGGGCGTACGACGCCGTGCAGGTGCGCGTGGACTGGGACAACGGGATGAGCATCACGTTCATGAACAACTGGATAACGCCGCCCGATTTCGAGGGGCCGGTGAACCAGGGGCATGAGATCGTCGGCACCGACGGCAAGGTGGAGAGCGACCAGCAGTATCGGGGCTTCCGCTGGTGGCGCCTTGGCGGAGGCTCACGGACAGCCAACAACCACTTCACACGCGACGTGCCTAATCCGGCGGGCGGCGTTGCGTCCTATGTGGGCTACGGCACCGACAGCATTCATGCGGGCGTGCTGGCCGCGTGCCGCGTGAAGTACCTCGGCGCCGAGCTTGACGAACTGGACGGAACATATCCCACGCCCGAAGAGGCGCGCATCACCGTGGCCATAGTCGAGGCGGCGCGCATCGTGCGCGATCGAAACTTCGCGTATCAGCAAGCTGGACGCGCTCCGGCGGTGTCGGCCGGCTTCGGCAAGGACGGCATCGTGATCCTGGACCCGTATCGTGCCGGCGAGGGCCCCGACGCCGTGATGGAGAAAATCTACGACAAGCCGATCTGAGCGGCAGCGTCCGACAAGTCCGACGCTGCTGGGAAAGGACTCCGCCGCATGGGCAAGCCATTCGATTTGACGCCGGCGCATGTGCCGATGGTGGACACGCCGTTCCGCCGTATCGCGTCGCCGATACCGCATCCGGACTCCTTGCCGATCCTCGAGCGCCTGAGGCGCTTTGAGCCGCGCTCCATGTCGGGGCAGCCGCCGATCGTGTGGCATCGCGCCGATGGTGTGCAGGTCTACGATTCCTTCGGCAACATGTGGCTCGACTGGTCGTCGGGCGTGCTGGTCACGAATGCCGGTCACGGCCATCCCGCGATCCGTGAGGCGGTCAAGGCACAGTGCGACCTGCCCCTGCTGCACAACTACTGCTTCCCCAGCGAGGAACGGGCGCTGCTGACCCAGCGGCTCGTCGAGCTCGCTCCCGACGGGATAGACAAGTGCTTCCTGCTGACCACAGGCTCGGAGGCCACAGAATGCTGCCTGAAGCTGGCTCGCACCTGGGGACGCACGACCGGCGGCGATCGGAAGATCGGCATCATCGGGTTCCTGCAGGGCTTCCACGGGCGGACCATGGGCGCGCAGCAGATGGGACCCCTCGGCGACGGCCACAGTTGGATCGTGAATCTGGACCCCGATATCCATCGCATCCCCTTCCCCGACGGCTATCGCGTCACCGACACGGACTTCGGCAGCTTCGTGCGGGCGCTGGAGGAGCGCAGCATCGAGCCTGATTCCATCGCTGGGGTCATGGTGGAGACCTACCAGGGGGCGGGGCCCGATTTCCTGCCGGTGGAGTACGCTCAGGCCCTGCGCCGATGGTGCGACGATCATGGCGCTCTGCTGATCTTCGACGAGGTGCAGGCCGGCTTTGGACGTTGCGGCACCTTCTGGGGCTTCGAGCACTACGGCATCGCCCCCGACCTGATCGCCTGCGGCAAGGGCATCTCCAGCTCGCTGCCTCTGTCGGCGGTGCTGGGCCGCTCCGAAGTGATGGACCTCTATCCCCCCGGCAGCATGACCAGCACCCACTCGGGCAACCCGATCTGCGTGCGTGCGGCGCTGGCGAGCATCGAGGCCATCATCGGCGAGGGGCTGGTGGAGAACGCGCGCCGCATGGGCGATGTGCTTCTGCCGGGCCTGCTGGACATTCAGTCGCTCGATCCCGATCGGCTCGGCTGCGTCCACGGCAAGGGGCTCGTAGCCGGCATGCAAACGGTTAAGCCCGGTACCAAGGACCCGGATCCCGACCTCGCCCATGGCATTGTGGAAGAGTGCTTCCGCGCTGGGCTGCTGCTGTTTGCGCCGGTCGGCGTCGGCGGAGCGTGCGTGAAGATCGCGCCCCCGCTGTGCATCACCGAGCCCGCCATCCGCGACGGTATCGAGGCGCTTCGGGGGGCCGTTCAGAGGGCGCTCGTGCGGGAGTAGGAGTGGGAGTGGGAGTAGGAGTACGAGGAGGAGGACGAGGAGGAGGAGGGTCCGAAGCGGATGCGTGACGTGGCTGATTGCGGGGTACGATCTATTCCATGACAGCGCGAACAACGGCAGCCGGGTGCAGACACAGCCCCATGGCGCGACGCCACACGATCAACGGGCTCCTCTTCACTTCACCGGCCATTGTCGGGCTTCTGCTGTTGACGGTCTATCCCCTGGCCGCGTCGCTCTACTACAGCTTCTGCTCGTACTCCGCGCTGAAGCCGCCCGAATGGGTCGGCATCGGCAACTACCGGCTGATCTGGCGCGACCTGTCGCACAAGGGCCTGCTCTACGAGTCCGTCTGGAACACGGTCTACTACTCTGTGTTCGCCGTTCCGCTGGGCATCGTCACCGCGTTCCTGCTGGCCCTCCTGCTCAACCAGAAGGTGCGGGGCCAGGCGTTCTTCCGGACGCTCTTCTACGTGCCGTCCATCGTGCCCGTTGTGGCTTCGTCGGTTCTCTGGCTCTGGCTGCTGAACCCGCAGTATGGCCTCGTCAACCTGGCTCTTGGGTGGACTGGCCTGGAGCGGTTGATCGGCGCAGTCGGCATCAAGGTGCCCATCGGCTGGCTCGCGGACCCGGCCTGGTCGAAGCCGGCCCTGATCCTGATGAGCCTCTGGGGCGCAGGCAATGCGATGGTGATCTTCCTCGCAGGGCTTCAGGGCGTCCCCGAAGAGCTCTATGAGGCCGCCGACCTCGATGGCGCAAGCTCGTGGCAGAAGACGCTGCACGTCACGGCACCGCTCATGAGCCCGTACTTCCTCTTCATGCTCATCATGGGCTTGATCGGGTCCTTCCAGTATTTCACCCAGGCATGGGTCATGACGAACGGTACCGGAAGCCCTGCCAACAGCACCATGATGTACCCCATGTACCTCTTCCAGAACGCCTTCCAGTTCTTCAAGATGGGCTACGCGTGCGCCATGGCGTGGCTTATGTTCGTAGTGATCGTAGCGGCGACGGCGATCGTGTTCCGCACCTCGGCCCGCTACGTCTACTATGGCGGCGAGGGGCGATAGCCGCGCTCGACGCACACCCGAACGGGGCCAATCGGGGCGAAGTTCGCAGCAACGGGAACTGATACGGGAATATAACAGATAATCATATCTGGTATTGCCCTCCGGGCGCGGACGCCGATTTCCGCCCGGCAGACACTTCACCCGAGGAGAACCCAGGTGGCAACGGACTACCTTGCCTCAACGCTCGCCGAACTCGTTACCGAGCGCCCTGCTCGATCTCGCGTGTTCGAGAAGTTCCGACTCGACTACTGCTGCGGCGGTCACATAGAGCTCGATGCCGCTTGCGCCAAGAAGAGCATCGCCGTCGAGGATGTGATCACTGCCCTCGCCAATCTCGATGGGACGGCCCAAAGTCAAGAAGAGCGCGATTGGACCACGGCCTCGCTGACGGAGCTGGCCGACCACATAGAACAGACCCACCATGCCTGCCTGAAAGAGGAGCTTCCCCGAATCGCCGGCATGTCAACCAAGGTCCGCGCAGCCCATGGCGCCGAGCACCCGGAGGCCATCGAGGTGGCTGAGGTCTTTGCCGCCCTCAAGGCCGAGTTGGACTCGCACCTCTGGAAGGAAGAGAACATCCTCTTCCCACTGGTGCGCGATCTGGATGCCGCGACTTCGCTGCCGCCCATCCACTGTGAGACCGTCGCCAATCCGATCCGCGTTATGGAGCATGAGCACGAGAGTGCCGGGCAGGCGCTGGCCCGCATGCATGCGGCAACAAAAGGATACAGCACCCCGGATGATGTATGCAGCACCTACCGTGCGCTGATGGATGCCCTGGCGACTCTGGAGCAGGATTTGCACACGCACATCCACAAGGAGAACTACATCCTGTTCCCGCGCGCCAAACAGCGCGAGACGGAACTCGCGGCGGCCGCCTGACAGGCAGGGGCCGTAACCATCGTCGTTGAGCCGGCTCGGCGGGAGCCTCGCCCTCCCTGTAAGGATTGCCCTCCCGCTGAGCCTGTGTTTCAGCCCCGCAGCGAGCGGTACGCTTCGAGCGCCCGATCTCGTCTTTCAGCGTGGTCCACGATGCGTATCGGATAGGTCTCACCGAGCCGCACCCCAGCCTCAAGCAGAACCGAATCGGGCGCCTCCCAGGGCCTGTGTATCCATTCGGCAGGCATACAGGCCAGTTCGGGTATCCACGCCCGCACGTAGCTGCCGTCAGGATCGAACCTCATGCCCTGCGTGACCGGGTTGAAGATGCGGAAGTAGGGCGCCGCGTCGGCTCCGCACCCTGCCGTCCACTGCCAGCCCTGGGTGTTGTTGGCCAGATCGGCGTCCACCAGAGTGTCCCAGAACCAGCGCGCGCCCTCCTGCCACGGGATGAGAAGGTCCTTGGTCAGGAAGGAGGCCACCAGCATGCGCACCCGGTTGTGCATCCAACCGGTTGCCCACAGTTGGCGCATGCCCGCATCCACGATGGGATAGCCGGTCCGGCCCCGCTGCCATGCGCGAAGCGCGCCCGCATCATCGCGCCACGGGAATGCCGCGAACTCGGGCCGGAGCGGCTCCAGGGGTGTGGAAGGGAAGTGATGGAGGAGATGGCAGGAGAACTCGCGCCAGGCGAGTTGGCGCAGGAAAGGCTCTGCACCGGGAATGCCGGCAACGGCATGCCATATCTGCCTCGGGCCGATTTCGCCGAAGTGCAGATGCGGTGACAGGCGCGAGACGCCATCCAGATCGGGCCGATCGCGGCGTTCCGCGTATGTGCCAATGGCGTCCGCCAGGAAGGCGGAGAGACGCTTATGCGCTCCAGCTTCACCCGGCGACCAGACATCGCGGAATCCACGGTCCCAGGGAATGTTGGGCAATAGACCAAGCTCATCAATGGGGATTGAAGCCAGACCGGGTTCAACTCCTCCCATGCGGGACGGAGGGGCTCCATCGGGGACCACTCCATCGGCGCTCAGGCGCTGGAGCAGTGCGCGGTAGAACGGTGTGAACACCTTGAATGGACCGCCTGACGCGGTCACAAGACTGCCCGGGTCGGTGAGGAGGCTTGACTCGAACGTTCGGACGGCACAGCCCATTCCAGTCAACGTTCGCGCGACCGACGCCTCCTGCGCCGCCGCCCAGGGCTCGTGGCGACGATGCATGTGGACAGCCGAAGCGCCCGTTTCGCGCACCAGGCTCTCGATAGCGTGTGGGGCCGGACCCTTGCGCACGATCAGGCGGCTGCCCAGCCTGCGGAGGTCGGCATCGAGCGCTGAAAGCGTGTGGTGAAGCCACCACCGAGAGGCAGATCCCGCCGGCCAGTCACCTTCCTCATCGGGCGACCACACATACACCGGCACGATATCGCGGCCCGAGCACGCCTCGATGGCCGGATTGTCGGCCAGCCGCAGGTCGCGACGAAACCACACGGCAACGGGCGAGCTCATTCAGATGCTCCCGCTATGGCGGGGACTCGTTCGGCGATGCGTGAGAGCGCTGCCGCAGTTTCGGGCAGCAGGTCGCCGAGGAACAATGTAGATGGATTCCGGTTCGTCATCTGTATTGCTTGCCTGTTCTCCTTACGCGCACGCGATGGGGCAAGTGCCAGGTCGCCGACAGGTGTCGGCCTGAGCGCAGGAGGAACAGCCGGGAGCGGCATGGAACAAGGGCATCGTTGACGCCTGCCGGTTAAGGGGGACACGGCGATGACCGATATGGAGCAGCTCTACCAACAGCGGCTTGCGCGATATACGACCGCGATGGCCAACGGGGTCCCGGACATGGTGCCGATCCGCCCGTTTGTGGCCGAGTTCACGGCGCGCTACGCGGGCTACACCGTTCAGGAGGTCACGCACGACTACGAGCTGGCATTCGCCGCAGCCCGCAAGTGCGCGGCGGATTTCGATTGGGACGCCGTGGTTGGCAACATGGTGTACGTGTGGACCGGTCTGACCCAGGCCATCGGGCTGAAGTACTATGGCGTTCCGGGCGTTGACGTTCCACCCGACACCGGGTTCCAATACCGTGAGCCGGCGCCCGATGCGGCATTCATGCGGCCTGACGAATACGACGCGCTCATCGCAGATCCTACCGGCTTCCTGCTGAACACCTGGCTGCCAAGGGTCTCGGCCGACGTCACCCATATCGGCGCGCCGTCCACCATGCGGAACAACCTGTCGTTCGTGAAAGGCGGCATGGCCATGATGCAGTACTTCTCCGCATTCGGGACTCAGGCTGCACGCCTGCGAGAAGAGTCGGGCACCGTTTCGGCCATCGCCGGCATACTCAAAGCTCCGTTCGACATCATCGCCGACAAGCTGCGCGGCTACATCGGCCTCACCATGGACATGATCGAGCGGCCCGACAAGGTTCTGGCTGCATGCGAGGCCCTTGCACCGCACCTGCTGCACGTGGCCCGGACATCGGCCGATCCTTCGGGGCAGGTGCCCATCGGGTTCTGGATGCACCGCGGCTGCGTGCCGTTCGTATCCCCCGACCAGTTCCGCAGTCACTACTGGCCGACGCTCAAGCCGATCATCGAGGAGCTCTGGCGCTCCGGGCATCAGACCCTGTTCTATGCGGAAGGCGACTGGAACGCCCATCTGGACAGCTTCGCCGAACTTCCCGACGCCAGCATCGTCTACCACGTTGACCGCGGCGACATCCACGAGGCGCACCGGAAGCTCGGCGATCGGTTCTGCCTGAGCGGCGGCATTCCAAACGTGCTGCTGAGCTACGGCACCGAGGACGAGGTGAGGGCCAAGTGCCGGGAGATCCTCGACAGCGTGGCGAAGGATGGCGGCTATATCCTTGACGCAAGCGCGATCATGCAGAACGATACAAGGCCCGAGTGCCTGCGTGTCCTGACCGAGTTCGCGCGCGAGCATGGCGTGTACTCGCAGGGGCATGCGCGCCCATCGCCGTCGCCCACATCCGACGGCGCCGGGATCGCGGTTCCCGAGGGCATGCCGAAGCCCGGCGTGTGTGTTCCATGGGAAGTCAAACGGGCGGAAATCGGTACGATCTCCGGCGACGAGGCCATCATCCGGCGCATCTGGGAACAGATAGACGCACTCGGCAACATGTACATCTGGCAGGTCCTCCTCTCGTTCTAGCGTCGGCAGAGTATGTGACAGCCCGCTGGAGAGGGCGAGGCTCTGTGGTACGACGAGGCTATGTGCGAGGGCGAGGCTCCGTGGGAGGGCGAGGCTCTGTGGGAGGGCGAGGCTCCTGCCGAGCCGAGTGTCTCCTCTCCCGCGCATGATAAACCCCGGTCGTCCACGACGTGCCGCGCGCGGGAG
>DYKI01000197.1:0-1099 GCA_020722705.1 Chthonomonas calidirosea
TCAAGGCCACGATCAAGATCAATGCGCTCAACCCGATCAAGCCATAGCGTCTCATCGTCGTCTCCTAAGGTCGCGCCGGACGTGGGGGAAGCGGCTGCAACGGTGTCATCGGCGCCGGCTTGCCATCTACGATGAAGGTGGCCGGGCCGAAAAGGTTGTTGTCTTCAAATGCTTCCTGGACGCTGCCCCACGGGTTGGGCGGCCCCCACGAATCCACGTAAGCCCAGAAGGTATGCGCGCCGCCTGGATAGGCCGGCTGCGGCCATTGCGACCAGGTCGCGTCGTAGTAAGCATCGGCGATGCGCAACGTTAGCGTGGCGCCGGCCGGTAATTCGGACACATACCACACCGCCTGATAGACACAGCCCAGTTCGATGCACGTCTGGTTGACGGCTGGCGGCGCGACAGGGTCGAGGAAAACATCCACCCAGAAATCGCGCGCTGCGCTGCGTCCCTGATTGACGATTTGTACCTCGAACGCGCCGGGATCCGTCGGCACAACCGTGGCCGCCGTGGTGAACAAATCCGGGCGCGTATCGTATGCACGCAGCACCACCGGCAGGTAAACCTGCGCGCCGCGCGTCGTCCGATACACTTTGAACCAGAAGTCACCTCCTACTTGCCCGGATACGATCTGCTGGCTGTAATCGTCAAAGAACACGCCGTCGCTGTGATCAATGCCGAGCAAGTTGCGCACCAGCGGCGCGTCTACCCCACCCTCGACGGGTTCAACGTGGAACGTCACCTGGAATGGCTTCCACTGCCCTGGCGCGATGTCGCCGAGCGTCCACGTAACCTGTTGATCGCCGAGCGCCGACCAGGCGGGAGAAGCCTCCGTGACGGTGACTCCCTCCGGCAACATCAGGGTAACAGTCACGGCGCGGGCGATGGCGTCGCCGGCGTTATGAGCGGTGACGGACATCAGCACGTCCGATGGTTCGGCGTCTGGAATGTAGCACTCGCCGTCGATCACGTAAACCGGCGAAGAAGCTGCTCCGCCATTGCAGGTGTAATCCACCCACACCGCCGCGCCGTGCGCCTCCACGATGAGCGACTGCGACTGTGCCGTCCATTGCATCCCGAACGGGTCGGTGTAGGC
>DYKI01000197.1:1199-4690 GCA_020722705.1 Chthonomonas calidirosea
TCGGGCACGTCGGCGCGATTGAGGAAAGAGAGTTCCGGCCAGATCGGCTCCGGCGCGGTCGCCGGGTCGGTGTACAGGTGGGTGATGGTGATGCCGGGGACGGCGCCGAGTGTGACGCTCAGGTTGGTCAGGGTGACGCCGGTGTTGTTGTCGAGCGCGACGCGCACGATGGCGCGTTCGCCCGGGCCGAGCACACTGCTGAAGAGCGTCTTGCCCTCGCGCCCGCCCACGTAGGTCGTCCACACCAGGTCGCCATAGCCCCAACTCTTGATGAAGGGATCGTACTGCGTCTCGAAATCGCGCGCGTCATACGCATCCCACATTTCGTAAATGAACATCAGCGTGTCGCTGTAGACGCTCACCTGGATGGGGCCGCCGGTTTTCTCGATGACGCCGTCGCTGCGTAAGCCCTCGGCGACGTGAACGTGCGCGTCGTAGACCTCGTAGCGGTTCGGTCCGGCGATCTGCTGGCGGTACACCAGCCGCCCGCCGTCGTGCAGCTTGAACTGGCCTTCGCGGTTGAAGGGGTAGTTTTCGATGGTCGCCGAGACGACGAACGAGGCCCACGAGCCGGGCGGGATCACCTGGCGGAAGAAAAGATCGTCGTAGGCCACACCCGTGGTCACGCTGAACAACTCGCTCGTCCCCGGCCCCACGCTGCGCCACGAATCGTACCACGTCGCGCCCTGCGGCCCGATCTGGATGCCCAGGCCGAGAAAGATGGGCAAATCGATCAGGTTCTCGTCAGCCGGGATGGTGAAATCGTAATCCCCTGCATTGACGCTGTAGGTCTTCCCTAAAAGCTGCAACTGCGCATCGTCCAGGCGCGTGGGAATTTCGCGCACCAATGTCTCGTGCGTCCCGTTTTCGTCCAGGTCAGCCCAAATCCCAAAGGTGACGGCAAAGCCCGCGTGTTGCTCGCCGAGATCGCCGCAGGTCGCGCAGGAATCCCAGTCCCACACATCGTAGAACGCCGCGCGCAAGGGAAGTGTATGCGAGCGCGACCATACGTCCTGATAGGTCAATCCCGAGGGAGCGGGCGCTTGCGGCGCGTAGGCTTCCGCGTGCGGCAGATACTCACGGTAGGGCACAGGATACTCACCCGCCAGCACGTAGACCGAGCCGGCATCGTAGGGCAGCACCACCACGCCCTCGCGCGGCGTCCCGTGGAAGCGCACTTCGCGCCCGAACAGTTCTCGCGAGTGGATGCCATAGCGCACGGCGGGTTCCTCGTACCAGTAGGCGGGGAAGTCGCCCAGGTCCCAGGCGATGGGCAAGCAAGGCAACAGCAATTGCTCATTCACCACGGTGATCGCGTCGGTGTACGTCGGCGGGATGGTAACGAAGGAGCCGTAGTCGGTGATGGCGGTCGTGGCGCGCAGGGGCGGGTCGATGTGGATGCCATACGTGCTGGTGAAGACGCAGCGCGGGCGTTCCGCTTCCGGCAGCGCGCGCCAGTCGTCCAGCGTGAGCGTCTGCGTGGGCGAGGATGCGCCTTCCCACAGCGGATAGTCTTTGCGCGTGTCCCAGAGATACGGCTCGTTCTTGATCCAGATCGTCTCGCCATCGTTGGCGTTGAGGATGATGTGCTGATTGGCGATGTCCACGATGGGCGCAACGAGGATGACAACGTCGGTCGTCCGCAGCGAAGCGGCCAACGTTTGCTCTTTGTTTTCCAGCGGCAGGGCCGCATCGAGGTAGACGCCGTCATCGGGGATGAGGAAATAGCGGTCGCCCTCGATGTCGCGGTCGCCGACGAGCCGGGCCGCCATCAACGCATTGAGGACGAAGGGGCGGTGGCGCGCCGTGACGGGTCGCCCGTCGAGATCGGTGTAGCGCAGTTCGCCGGTCGCAAACGTCCCCACGCCTGCCGCCAGCGTCTGCGGGTCGGATTGCGCCTCGTAGGTTAGCGTGATGACAGCGTGCGGGGCAAGATCGCCTAATTCCCAGACAATAAGCGTCTCACTAGAAGTGGTGGTATATGTCAGCGCGGGTGATGGCGAGATCGTGCCGGTCAGTGTATATCCTGCCGCGATGGTCTCCGTCACAACGGCATCATCGAGCGGTGTATCCCACAAGTTTTCGATCACCAACATCGCGCTCACGGGAACGCTTTCATAGGCGGGGAAGGTGTGCAAATCGTAGTCCGGGTTCCAGGTCTGGATGGCATCGCCGTAGAAATCAGCCCGCCCGGAGAGCGCGGTGAGCAGCGCGTTCATAAACAGCGGCAGTTGCGCGCGGCGGGTCGCGTCGGTGGGATGGCCGACGACGCCGATGACCTGTCCCAGGCCGTGGGGCACGCGGATGACGGCGGGGACTGCGCCGCCCTCAGCGTTGCTGAGTTCGGCAATCACTTCCATAGCCTCACCGGGTACCAACGTTGGATCGTCCAAGATGTAGAGGCTGCTCGTCAGCCACGACCAGGCCATTGGGGATTCAGGCTGCACGATGTCGAGCCAGCCCTGGTTGGCGAAGGCGTCATCCCCCAAAAGCTGGATCGGCGCATCGAGGTTGACCGTGCCTTCGGGTAGCACGCCGGCCTGCTCTGCGATCCACAGGCCGGAGCCTTGCGCGTAGAGCGCGCCGCCCGCATCGACGAAGGCGGCGATTGCGTTCAACGCGCCGGTTTCGGCTAAACGCTCACGCACAGCGTCGCGCGCGTCGCTGCGGAAGGCGGGGATGATGAGAGAATCGTAATCGGCCAGATGCGCGGCAGTGTCCGCTTCGGTCAACACGGTGTAAGGAATGGCGTCGAGCAAATAGCCTTCGAGCACCTGGCGGATGTCAGCCAATTCCCACATCGCCATCACGTAGCCGTCGTCGATCTCTACGGGCACCGTGATCGTTGAGCGCAGCACAGCCACGCGCCCCGGAAACAGCGCGTAGGCGCGCGAGAGCGGCAGCGTCCCCATCAATTCATACGCCGTGTAGGGGCGACCCTCGTGGTCGCCCTCCCCCTCGTGGTCGCCCTCGCCCGGCGGGAAATACAAATCCCCCGCCAGCGCCGGACCGGGGATGAGCGCCGTGCCGGTCAGCGCATCGTTCTGCGCCAGCCGGTGCAGGCGTCCGCCGTCATACAGGCGCGCCAACGGCAGCCGGTACGCCGCGCGCACATCCGCCTGCCGCGCGCCGAGCGGGATGACGAGGCCGCCGGGTACAAGGTCGGCAGGGGCGGCAGCCAGACGCAATCCGCCGGAGAAAACGCCAAACAACAGCCACGCGAGCGCTATGCTGAACAGAATCGGCCATCGTTTCATGATCCACTCCTTTATACGTTAAGATACGTGGTATACTATAGGTAATCGAATACTTCCAATAAGGTATGGAGGTGCGCTATGAATACACCTACAATCACACTCGAACTTCCCGCGCAAGTCTACGCGGACTTACAATCGTTAGCCGACGAAGCGAAAATAGATGTGGTCGAGATGCTACGGCGTTGGACCAAGCAAACGTCCGAACAACGGGCCTGGGTGCGCGCCTGGGATGAT
>DYKI01000198.1 GCA_020722705.1 Chthonomonas calidirosea
GTCCCTTCTCCCCCTTGCCCCCGCCCGCCGGAGGGGGCGGGGGTAACGACGCGCCCCCGACACATGGCAGGGCGAGGACGTACGGGTGCGGTCCATCGCCCACTATCCTTCAACCCTCTGCTTGATCTGGAGCAAGCTCTTCATCACGTCGCCGAGCGCATCGGCATGCCCGGCGATGCCGAAGCAGTCATGCAAGCGCATATACAGCCCGTGAAGTTCGCGATACGTTTTGTGCCGATCCGGGTCGGGGCGATAGGTTGCCGACACGCCGGCCGCCATGGACTTCTGGGCCGATTCGGTGTTCGGGTGAGCGCCCGCTGCGACGGCGCCGAAGATGGCCGCTCCAAGCGCACAGGTCTGCGACGAATCGGCAACGCTGATGGGCTGGCCGTCCACGTCGGCATAGATCTGCATCAGCAGAGCGTTCTTTTCGGCGATGCCGCCGCATGCGATGGTCTGCTCGATGGGTACG
This sequence comes from Chthonomonas calidirosea, assembly GCA_020722705.1. Lineage (GTDB taxonomy): Bacteria > Armatimonadota > Chthonomonadetes > Chthonomonadales > CAJBBX01 > JAAYVH01. Next base: position 473 of record DYKI01000198.1, read on the forward strand.
CCGTATTCGCGCAAGCGGTTCAGGATGGTATGGGCTCCAAACGCGGTCGCCTCGATCAGGGTCCGGTAAATCTCCGCGCGCGTGGTATGGAGCGTTTGCCCCAGCAGCAGACCGGTCAAGCGGGCGTCCACGAGGATCGTTCGGTTGCCGTTGTTCCAATCGAGCGCCAGCAGGCCGCTCTGACCGGGCCTGAGGTCGGCCGCCCGGCGCGTGAGCGTGTCGTGCATGTCCGGCCCGGCTTCGCACACTTCCGTCACGAACCAGTTGAAGATGTCGCCAACGGCAGACTGGCCCGCTTCGATGCCCCAGTACCCGGGAACGACCGAGCCGTCAACGACGCCGCAAACGCCCGGAATGTTGGCCGCATCACTGTCGCGCGACGCAATCGTGATGTCGCAGGTGGACGTGCCGATGATCTTGACCAGCGTTCCAAGTTTGACTCCGGCTCCCACACCGCCGAGATGTGCATCGAACGCTCCGACGGCAACGGCGATGCCTGACGGCAGGCCCAGCCGCTCGGCCCATTCGGGACACAAGCCTCCCGCGCGAACGTCGGAGCTGTCAGCGTGGTCGTAGAGCCTGGGCCGAAGCGCGCCGATCCGCGGATCGAGGGCCGATAGGAACTCGGCGTCGGGGAGACCTCCCCAATCCGCGGCGTACATGGCCTTATGTCCGGCCGCACATACGCTGCGCTTCATCCGAATCGGGTCCGTGTTGCCGACCAGGAGCGCCGGGATGTAGTCGCAAAACTCGACCCAGCTATGGGCCGCATCGAAGACAGCCGGATCGGTATTCAAGCAGTGCCATATCTTCGAGAAGAACCATTCCGAGGAGTACGTTCCGCCGCAGCGCTGAAGGTAGTTCGGTCTCAGGTCGGAGGCGATCCGCGTGATCCGCTCGGCCTCGTCCATGCCCGAGTGGTCCTTCCAGAGCCACGCCATGGCGTTGAGGTTGCCTGCGAATGCGGGCGTCATGCACAGAGGCACTCCCGCAGCGTTCACCGGGATGGGAGTGCTGCCCGTAGTGTCCACGCCGATACCGACGACCCTTTGCGGTGCGAAGCCTTGTCGGCTGCGGGCCATGGAGAGCGCGCCCGAAATGGATGCCTCAAGCCCCTCGTGGTAGTCTGCCGGGTCCTGTCTGGCAACGTGAGGGTTGTCAGGGTCCGAGATGACCCCATGCTCGCCGCGCGTGTAGTCATGCACGGCCGTTGCCACTTCTTCGCCGGTCTCAACGTCAACAATAAGCGCCCGCACCGAGTTGGTGCCGAAGTCAACACCTATGGCATAACGAGTTTCAGCCATCCGTCCGTCCTCCATGAGCGTGGCAGGCTTGCCCCAGCCTGATCCGCTTGAAGTATTCGACGTTGGCCACGGTACTCCTGCGAACTCTCGACCCTGAAGGAAGACGTTCGGCGGCTGCCGAATGGATCATGAGCGGAAATGAGACAGCCATCCAACGGGCATGAAGCCCTATTGACGCGACGCGAGGTCACGATGGCGGCTGTGGCCGCCGCGGCAGCGCCGCGCCTCGCATCATCTCAGCCTGCCAGGGGGGCCGGCATGAACACGATCGCCCGGATCACATGTATCTGCCAGAACGGCCAGTGGCATCCAACGGTGGAGGCTAACCGCGGCGCCATGCTGGCCGAAGCCGAGAAGGCGCTCGATGCCAAGCCGGACCTGATCTGCCTTCCCGAGGCGTTCACCTCGGTCGGAGTGGAGGGCAACGCCCGCGCATCGGCCGAGACCGTGCCGGGGCCGACGACGGACGCTTTTGCCGCACTGGCTCGCAAGGGCCGCACCTATGTGCTGTGTCCCATTCACACGATCCACGGGGACCGCGTGCACAACTCGGCCGTCCTCATCGGGCGCGACGGCAGCATCGTCGGCATGTATCACAAGCACTGTCCGGTCACCACATCAGCGGACTACACCGTTTTCGAAAACGGCATCACGCCCGGCACGGACATACCGGTGTTCGATCTGGACTTTGGCCGCGTGGGCGTGCAGATCTGTTATGATCTCGGCTTCGCAGAGAACTGGAAGACCCTGGCAGACAAGGGCGCCCGCCTGGTGATCTGGGCTTCGGCATACGACGGAGGGTTCCCGCTCCAGGCCTACGCCTACCTTCACCATTACTGGATCGTCACGTCCACGCGATCGCCGCGTTCGCGCATCGTTGACCCGTGCGGCGAGATCATGGCCGAGACGGGCTCAGGGCAGACGATGGTCTCGCGACCGGTGAACCTCGACTACATCGTGTCGCATCTCGATTGGAACATGGCCATACCCGATCGGATCACGGCCAAGTACGGCGATCGCGTCTCCGTGCGCCAGTGGGTCAAGGGCTCATCCCACTTCATCGTCGAGCCGCTGGACGGCGCGCTGAAGGTAGCGGCGCTTCAGCAGGAGTTCGGCTTCGAGCCGACAGGGCTGTACCACGACCGCCACCGCCGCGCGTATCCGGCACTTCGGGCAGGAAGACGGCCCCGCCCCCAAAAGGCCCTGCACGGCAGCCGACCGCAGTGGGGAACCTGATCAGCTCCTGAAAGCCGCGACCACCTTCGATCCGAGCCCGGCGAAACCTGCGATGCGCTCCTCAGCCGATGCGGCCTCCGTATCGGCGAAACCGGCCAGACCCCGCGCGGACCGGTAAAGGTGCCCTGCCAGTGCGCACGCGCCTTCCCAGAACATCGCCTGGACACGTTCGGGGACGGGCCGGCCTCCCTTGCAGCGCGGGACGATGGGAATGCGGTCCCGAGTGTTGTGCTCGGTGCCGGCAGTGATCAGGATTCCGGCCTGGCGCAGGGCCAGGGCATACCGCTCGAGTGCGGCAGGCTCGTTGCGCTCGGGAATGAACTCGGCGCACGATATCCCGCGCTCGCGAATGCGCTCGATCAGTTGTTCAGGGGTCGCCTCGAACTCGCATGTCGGGTCGGCCCCATCCGCCAAAACCGGATAGCACGGGATGCCGCCGAGGGCGACGATGAGCCGATAGGCGTGGTCGAAATCAACGAATGTTTCCGTCACATATCCCGGCTTGCCCGCCTTCATGAGGCGCGATCGTATCTCGTTCTGCGTCGCCACCGCCTGACTCGGATCAGCCTTCGGCGCTCCGCCGTACGCGCGTGTCAGCACGCCGACCATATCCGGGATGGCGAGGCTCCCGCCGAGCCGCTCTTGAAACGCCTGCGCAACGTGCCGCTCCTGCAGATAGACGCTCTCAGGCGGACACCCATGCCGGCGCACCACCATATCCTTAACCTGCCCCTCATCCAGGCCGGCATCGAACCCTGCCTCGCGGAAGACCTCTCCCAGGCGCTCCACCATCTGCGCCATCCGCAGGGAGTCCTTATCGCGGATCGTCTGGAGCAGGCGCGCAGCCTCGGCGCCGGGCGGATCGAAGGCGGCAATCGCCTTGCCGCAGATGTACATCTTGCCGGGATTCGCCGGGTCATTGATCCGGACGCCGGCTCGGACCAGGTCGTCAATCAGGCAGATGATCTCCGTGCCGAACAGCGGGAGGATCCCCGCCGCGCATGCTTCACGGGCGAACTCGCCGTAGATACCGTAGTGGTAATAGTTGCTCACGCCGAGCATGGCAACACCCTCGGCCCTTGCCGCGCCGACCGCCTCGGCAACGGAGTCGAATGCCGAGAAGTTCGGCGGCAAATGGATGTGCGTGTTGTGCGGTTGCGGCGCACCGATGGGCGCGTCGGGATCAAGGTCGGGCGAAACCGACAGACGCTCCAGCGAGGAGCGCACGGGTTCGGATGCTGTCATGTATGTGCCTTTCGATAGCCGAGGGCTATGAACGAATCGTACCCGCAATGAAGGACTCGCCCTGCGAACCCACCATCGTTCATCCCAAGTGATGGCGATGCTCCGGGATGGCGATGCTCCACGGGAGGGCGAGGCTCCGTGAGGGCGAGGCTCCACGGGAGGGCGAGGCTCCTGCCGAGCCGAATGTCTCCTCTCCCGCGCATGATGAACCCTGGTTGTCCACCACGTGCCGCGCGCGGGAGAGGTTGGGTGAGGGCTATACGAGACGTCCCCCCTCCCCCTTGCCCCCGCCCGCCGGAGGGGGCGGGGGTAACGACGCGCCCCCGACACATGGCAGGGCGATGCTCCGTGAGGGCGAGGCTCCACGGGAGGGCGAGGCTCCTGCCGAGCCGAATGTC
>DYKI01000199.1 GCA_020722705.1 Chthonomonas calidirosea
CGCGTTCCGGGGGCTTACGCCGCCCGGCTTCTGTCCACCGTCGCTACGCGACGGGGCGGGCCAACCATCCCGTCGCGTAGGGACGTTACCGGTTGACAATCCCGTCGCTGAGCGACAGGGCGGGGCAACCATCCCGTCGCGTAGCGACGGTGGATGATAGCCGAGGTCCTCGGACCTCGGGAATGCGCGACGCGACACCACACCCACCTCGCCTCTCGCCACTCACCCGAAATCGGGCTCGCTGCGCGCCGACAACGGCAAAGGGTAAAAGGGCCAAAGGACAAAGGGCAACTACGGTCCTGCGGAACAACGGAACCGGACATTGGTGCCCCTGTTGTCGGGCGCGAAGCTGAAGAAGCGGCACGAAGCGCGCACACCGCCAGAGGCGCCACGACCCTCCGCCCGCTCAAGCACAGGCCAACCACCATGGACACTGTCTTCATAGCCTCTACCTCCAGTTTCCCATGAGCACGAACGGCGCCCAGTAGTAGGGATGGGCATACGGGGCGTTGGCTGGCGCCGTGAAGCGCGGAGCCGTGGACTGCGCTCCGCCGGGCGGGACGGCACCGCGGTCCGAAGGCTCACCGGTCGGCTTGAGCGTGCCGCTCAGGAGCGACAACTGCGCCTGCCGCATGGCCGGCGCCTTGCTCATCCGGGAATCCCCGCCCCGGGGCTCGTAGTACGACGCCAGCAACGACGCGGTCGTGGCATCGGCTACAGACCACAGCGTCGCCATGACCGAACGCACACCCGCGCGATGCGGGCGCCGACAAAGAGCGGGACACACTTCATCGCATTCCTGGACTGCCTGCTGGCGGAGTACCCCGCTCAGAACGTGCTCCTGATCGCCGACAACGGCAGTTTCCATCACACAAAGGCCGTGGAGCTGTATCTGCAGGCCCACGCCGACCAACTGGAGGTTAAGTGGTTGCCATCCTACTGCCCCGATCTGAACGATATCGAACGTACCTGGCGCCGTCTGAAAGCGAGCCACGCTTCCAACTTCCTCTTCAACTCGCTTGACGCGCTGGTTGACAACGTACGCAAGGGTACCGCCGAAATGAACTCACGCTGTGCACCGCTTACGAGCAGTAGTTAGTATTGTCTACTTAGGTACCCGGGCCTGTGCGGCTCCTGATCTGCTCCCGTATCCTCTCAGGCATCTTGACCTTCGTACTGCCGTACGCCGCGGGCATCACGCGATTCCATATCGGTCGCTGGAATCGAAGTGCCTCCATGTGATCGAGGATCGCACCCGCTATGTCCCCCAGAATGCCGTCAGGCACATTCTTCGCGGCTACTAGGTAGGCAGTCACTCCATAGGTCGCTACATCCTGTTTCAGCCACTTGTAATCACTCGCTCGGATAACACACCGCTCATACCTGCCGGTCATCGAGCTGTGCTCGATCGGAACCAGCTTCACGAACTGCTCCATGCTCTGTGGGAAGTCGGCGTAGAACGAGATAGGCGCACCTCCCACGAAGAAGATCGCGTCTATCTTTCTGTCCCGAAGGTCCGGGTAGATATCCTTCGGGTAGTAAGGGACGTCCTCCCATCTTATGCCTGTGAGCGTCTTGATGCGCTGGGCAGTGGCCCGTGTTCCAGAGCCGACGGGACCTGTCGCTACCTTTCGTCCCGACAGGTCCTCCAGCTTGTGTATCGGAGCATCGGCTCTTGTCAGGAGATGCATCTCCGCCCGATACAACGGCATGACCAGCTTCAGGTTCCTTGTTCGAGCGTCCGCTAGTTCGTCAATCGAATCATCCTGGGTCATCCCTAACGTATAGGGATCCCCGGCATCGAGTAGCGTTGTCAGGTTATAGATGCTGCCCGGCGTCATGACCGGGTTTATCCTGGCAACTGCCTGACACGCAAGCCGGATGTCCTCTGCTATGTGGCGGTACGTTCCCTCGATTGGTCCAGCCAGAAGACGGACTTCGGGACGCGGATGCCGGGTCTGTGGGTCATCACCTTGCGGGATGACAAAAACGGTATCTCCCTTGTTGAACCCGTGGTCCGAGAGTTTGCCATACTGCGGATGCTGCCTGCTACCGGGATGGTTGGACACCTGATCGAACAAGTATTCCCCCAATTGAGATCCTGTGATGTAGCCATCGCCGTCCTTGTCAGCTTCGCCCAGTAGACCGCGGACGAGAGCTCCTCGAAAGGTACCGCTGTCCGAGACGACTTCGTCGGCTCCACCGCTGGTAACAAACTGCCGCACCGGAAGCGAGGCGCTGTAGCTGATGGATTCCTTGGTCGCCTCCCGAGTCCTGTCGAATATCGTGCCCGCGAAACAGGAATCGAAGATGAAGAACGCGTGTTTGGCCTCGAAGCTCTTCGAGTATACGACGAAGAACTCCAATGGGAATGCACGCTCCCGGAATCCCCCAGGATCGGTTCTTGGGTTCGGTGCGTCCACCGGCACAAGGTACGACATGCGCGTACCGGACGGCTCAGTGTATCCGTGACCCGCATAGTAGAACAGCAGGCGAGCTTCCGTGCGGCCCCCGTAGCGCCCGATGAACTCGCGGATCGCCTTGTCCATAGTCTCGCGATTCGGGTCATACACGGTGGTGATGCTGAAGCCGTGTCTCGCCAGTAGGGTTGAAACAGCTCCCATGTCGTCCAGAACACCGGGCAACGGCTCCCATCCGGACTTATACTGACTGCAACCAATGAGTAGCGCATGGCTCTCCTCGTACAGCACGATGCGCTGCCTGAGGTCATCGTAAGCGACCACCGGAACAAGGCCCCGAACCGCCCTTGGCTCCTTGGGTAACTGCGAACTATGGAACGCCAACCAGGACGCCAAGACCAGGGCCACCACAAATCCAACCCGTCCCATATGGAATCCTCCGAACGTGCAGACACTTCGCCTACGCCGCAGCAACAAGCGCCGGCAGCAACGCGGCCGACCATGCCCGCGCACGCAGGCCGGACCGCCCGCTTTCCTTGCTCATTGCGCTTACCTCCAATTTCCCATCAACACAAACGGAGCCCAGTAGTAGGGATGGGCATAGGGTGCGTTGGTCGGAGCGGTGAAGCTGGGATGCCGCTCGGCGACTTTCGGGTCTACGGGCGGATCCAGACCACGCTCGCCTTCGCCCTTCACCTCCAGGGAACCCCGCAGCAGCGACAACTGCGCCTGACGCAGCGCCTCGGCCTTGGTCAGCTTCGGATCGCGGCCCCGCAGCCTGTAGTACGCCCCCATCAGGTGGGCCGTGGTCGCATCCTCGACGGGCCAGAGCGTGGCCATGACCGAACGAACACCCGCACGCTGCGCCACAGCCGCGAACCCCTCGAACTCGCGGCCGTTCTCCTCCGAGCTCACCGCCGTCTCGCACGCCGAAAGCGTCAAAAGCTCCACGCCCTCGAACAAGCCCGTGGTCACACAGTCCGATATCTCCTTCACGGTCAACGCGCTCCGGTCCCCGAGCAGCAGGAACGAGGCGTCGTCATGGCCGGGACGGAAGCTGAAATGCGTCGCCACATGCACCACACGGTGTTTGGCCGACTTCACGCCGTCCAGAAACGCCGAACGGGTGAACTTCTCGTCCGTATACACCTCGGTCCCGGGCAGCGCCGACGCAACACCCGCAAGCTCCTGCGGCACCGCGGGAAGCGGACGGAACCGCACCTGCTCCACCTCGGCCCCCTGGCTCATGCCGAAGCCCAGCGCCGTCCATGACAGGGGGTCCGCCGCGATGTCGGCCTGACCCGAAGGCGTGAACACCGCCATGGGATAACGCTCGATGAGGTAACGCTCGCCGTCCCACAAAGCCCCCACGGGCAGATACCGCAGCGTCCCGTCCAGCGACCACGCAAGGAACTGCGCGGCGCCGGCTTCGCCCGGCTTCCCAAGCTTCTTCTCCAGAGGCGCAAACAGCACGTCGTAGATCGCCTTGCCCGCAGGACGGGGATCCAGACGCGGGTTCATCAACGCCTCGCGAAACGCGGCCACCTTCGCGTTCAGGTCCGTTGCCTTGATGTCCACGGTCACGCTGTCGTGAAGCTCCGGCGTCACGAGGATGACATGCAGGCGCTCCTTGGCAACCAGCGTGTAGAGCGCCACCGTCCGAAGACCCGTCTTCCGGGATACCTCCAGGAGCGTGCTCCGAAGCGCCTGAGTGTTGCGCGTCTCCTCCAGAATACGCGCCTTGCTGTCTATCCCCGCAAACTCCTTCGCCGCATCCGCCAGAAACGCCGAGAAGCGCTTCTGCACGGCCTGAAGGTCGGTCTCCAGGCTCCCGATCTGCCGCTTCTCCTCCTCCGTCGCCGTGCCCGCGCGCTGTTTCTGCAGCAGCGCCGCATACCGCGCCCCGACTGCGCCCACCTCGTCGGCGATCCGCTCGTAGCGCGCCGTCCATTCCTCCTCGGTCCGGGTCATGGCAGCCTGGCCGCCCTGCCCGGCCACCTCGGCCCGACGACGCACGTACTGGTACATCTCCTCGTCCTTGAGCAGGTCCATGACCTGCTGCGCCTCGGGGATGCGGCCCTGGGCGATGAGAAGGTCCGCGAGCTCACGATACGCGGGCTCCACCTCCTTACGGTAGGCCTCCTTGCTCTCGGCGGGAAGGCCCGCGATGTCCCGACGCAGGGACTGATACCGGTTCACGGCCAGCTTGGCCAGGACGATGGCGGG
>DYKI01000200.1 GCA_020722705.1 Chthonomonas calidirosea
GAATAGGGGCGGGAGCTTCGCTTCCGGCTCGGCGAGTGCTTTGCTTTCGGCTCGGCGGGAGCCTCGCCCTCCCGGAGCCTCGCCCTCCCGGCCCCTACTTGGGTGCGGCGTCCGGCTGACGAACGACCTTGAAGGATATCTTGGCCGGTCCGAACTGCGGGATCACGATGCCGCCGACAGTGCCTTCGATGCGGAGGGGCTTGCCGGTGTCGCGCGCAATGCTGCTGACCGACTCGAACCGCACCTTCTGATCCCCCTGGGGCGATTCGACCGTCCCATCGGCAACCGACTTGATCTTGAACGTGTCGGCGCTCAGCGTCTCGCCCTTGGATTCAAGGCCCAGCAAGGTCACGGTAACGTTCATCTTCTTGGTGCCGTCCTTGTTGGTCGGGACTTCCGTCTTCCACTCTTCGCCAACCTTGAGCGGCCTGTCGGCTTCGGCCATGGGGCGGGTCATGGACAGCATCTGGCGGAACTGGCCTGCCTCGCCCTCTTCCTTGATGGGCTTGCCGTCCTTGTCAAAGGTGGATTTGATGGTGGCCGGCTTGAAACCGGGCATCTGCATGGCCTGGCCGTTCATGACCAACTCGGCCGTATCCACGCTGATGCTGCGGGTCATGGTGCCATCGTCCTTGACTTCGACGGTCTTCTCTGTCGTGGCGAAGACGATCTGGATATTCATGCCCCCGGCCGCCTCGATGTCGAGGGTCGTCTTGTAGCGATCAACCTCGCCGGCTTTGAACGTGCGCTTGATGGCATACGTATCCTCGGCAACGACTGCGGCAGGGGCCATCGCCAGAAGGACCACCGATGCCGCAACCCCAAGCGAGGTCAGGATTCGTGAACTCATGACTTCTCCTTTCACGACACCGGGAATGGCCGATGCCCCGGCGGCGCTACGATGTTCATACGTTCCTGCACCGCACGCATACGCCCGCCGCGGCTCAGGGCTGCGAAGTATCGGTTCGCGCCGAACGCGAGGTCTCTGCCAGCTTCCTGACCAGTGCCAGGGTCGTGAGACAATCGCCGATGGCGGTGTGGGCATCGGTCGCCGTTATTCCTTCGTGCCGGGCAGCGTCGCCAAGCTTGTGCCATTGGAACTCGCCGTACCGCCTGCCGGGCACACCGCGGTGTTCGGCGTAGGCAAGCATGGCGCAGAGCCATCGGGCGGCCACGCTCTTCCAGTCGGTCGGTTCCCGACGCGCTTGCGAGCTCTGCCGCAGCAAGCGCATGTCGTACTCGGCGTTGTATACGATCACACAGCGGCCACTGATGGCCTCCCGGATCGCAGGCGCGATCTCGGTCATGGTCGGCGCATCTCGAACCATGTCGTCGGTGATGCCGTGGATGGCTGTGGAGTTCGGTGGAATCGCGATCGTCGGCCGAACGTAGCTGTCCACCAGAATGGACCCGTCGGCGTTCACGATGCCGATCTGAACGATCTGGGCCCGGTAGTCAATGCCCGTCGTCTCGGTATCGAGTATGACGAACTCGCGCGTCTGGGCGATATCACGGATCGCCGTCAGGGCTGTACTCACGCAACAATCCTCCCGATTTCAGCGAACTCCTCGCGCAAGCGCGGGTACAGACGCCGATAGACTCCGTAGAAGTGGTCGTAAGCGACCCGGTTGACGTTGCATATCTCCGTGGTTCCGACCACGCGTATGACGGCGCGGCAGGCTTCGGCCACGGACCCGTAGATGCCGATTCCCACTCCCGCCAGCAGGGCCACGCCCAGGGCAGGTCCTTCGTCCACGTTGATCGTGACGTGGGGTATGCCCGTGACATCGCTCTGAATGCTGCGCCACAGCTCGCTGCGCGCCCCGCCGCCCGACGCTCGAACCTGGACGATAGGCAGCTTCATCGCTTTCATGATCTCGAACGAATCGCGGAGCCCGAACGCGACGCCCTCCATGATCGCCCGCGTGAAGTACCGTCTGTCGCACCGGCGGGTGATGCCAAAGAACACGCCTCGTGCGTGCGGATCGGGATACGGCGTGCGCTCGCCGGTCAGGTACGGGAGGAAGATAAGCCCCTCGCACCCCACCGGGACCTGGGCCGCCCGGGCAGTCATGATCTCGTAGGGGTCAACCCCCTTCGCGGCAGCCTCGGCCTTCTCGGCGTCGCAGAAAGCGTCGCGATACCATTGCAGCGAGCCGCCGGCGGAGAGCATGACGCCCATGAGATGCCACTTGCCCGGCACGGCATGGCAGAAGGTATGCAGCCGCAGGTCGGGATCCATCACCGGAGTGTCGGCGAAGGCAAACACGACGCCGCTTGTGCCGACCGTTGACGACACGATGCCCGTCTCGACGATCCCATTGCCGACGGCGCCCGCCGCCTGGTCGCCGCCACCGCCCACAACCGGGGTGCCCGGAGCCAGGCCCGTTGCCGCCGCGGCACTGTCGGTGATCCTTCCCGACACCTCGGGAGACTCATACGCCGCAGGCATCCATTCGCGAGGAATGCCGCATCCGTCGAGCATCACATCCGACCACCGGCGCTCGGCCACATTGAACAGCGATGTTCCCGAGGCGTCGGACACTTCGGTCGCGTATTCGCCCGTGAGCCGCAGACGCACGTAATCCTTGGGAAGCAGGACCTTGCGAATCCGGCTGTAGACCTCGGGCTCATGGTCGCGGACCCACACGATCTTGCCGGCCGTGAAGCCCGTGAGGACCGGGTTCAGCGTCTCGGCGATCACGCGGTCGCGGCCCACCGTGTCCATGATCCAGTCGCACTGCGCCTGGGTACGCTGATCGTTCCACAGGATGGCGGGGCGCAGGACCTCGTCACCGTCACCGAGGAATACCGAGCCGTGCATCTGGCCCGAAAGACCCACGCCGCGGATCTCGGTCGGCGAAACGCCCGATTTCGCGATCACTTCGCGAATGGCTCGGCAGGTTGCCGTCCACCAATCCTCAGCGTTCTGTTCGGACCATAGCGGCCTGGGTGCATAGAGCGGGTACTCGAATGTGGCCCGTGCGGCGACCTTGCCTGCCTCATCAATCAGCAGCGCCTTCGTGCCGCTGGTGCCGATATCCAACCCGAGCAGATAAGGCATGGTTGCGCTCCTCCGTAGTTCTTAGGCCTTGCGTCTGCCGGTCTCCCTTGCTCTCAGGCCTCCGCAGCTCGCCTTCCGGGAGGGCCAGGCTCCCGCCGAGCCGCGCGACTCACCCCGTGGGCGGACCCGTGCATCGGCCTATGTGCCAGGCGCGCCCAACGATGTCGCCGATCCGCCGGTACATCGAATCCGGAACGGTGAAAATGAGCGGATCGAGCCGAGCCACGTCAATGTGCCCGTCCGTGACCAGGTCGCTGTTGACGTAGGTGCCCACGATCTCGGCGATGAAGAGCTCGTTGGTGCCCAGGAAGTCCACGATCTGGATCAGCCTGCATTCAAGGTTCAGTGGGCACTCGGCCGCCATGGGCGCGTTGCCCAACGACCCGTAGAAGGCCGTAAAGCAGCCCGACTTGTCGTCGGTCCGTCCGGAAACGATCCCGCAATGATCGAGTCGCTCCGCCAGCTCCGGGGTGGCAACGTTGACCGAGAATGCGCCGCTCTTGCGGATGCCTGCGTTCGTATAGTGCGTCTTGGCAAGCGAAAGGGCGATCATCGGCGGGTCGTGCTGAACCAGTCCGCAGTACGCAGCCACCATGTAGTTCGGTCGGTCATCCACCATCGCACCGATCAGCACAGCCGGCATCGGACAGAGGTATGTGGTTGGACCGAGCGCCGTCTTCTCCATCGCATGCAGCCTCACTTTCGCTGCCCATATCCCTGGGCGGTCAGTTGCGGAAGAAAACGTCCTTCCACCTGTCCGGATCGAACGGCACGGCGAGCTGGCCTGCGGAATCGCGTTTCTCCAACCGGGCGATGCTCAGCTTGAGGTATGCCACCTCCTGCTGCAGGCGCTCGGCGGCGCTGGTCAGCTCGAGGAACATCTGCCGCCGTTCTAGCGGCAGATGCACGACCGACGCGACCACAAACGAGAGGTCCGAAGGATCACCGGGCAGCTCGTACTCAGGCACTTCGATTCCGGCGCTGGCGACGAGCGCATCGAAGTAGATGCCGAAGAGATGGCGCACCTCGTTCACGAGGGGATCAATGCTCTCGGCTCTGACCGGAAGGTCCTGCACCGTCTCCACGGTCGCCAACTGAAACTCATCGGGCGTCTCGCGGCGCGCGAGCACGGCAAAACGCTCATCGCCGACGGCAAGCACGTTCATGCGCCCGTCATCGAGTCGGTGGAGCGCGTGGATCCTGGCCAACGTTCCGACACGAGCCGTCGTGCGGCCCCGTTCGTCGGCATCGGTGGCCAGGACGACGCCGAACGGTTCCTTGGCCTCGGAACACCGCAGGATGAGCTTGCGGAAGCGTGGTTCGAACACGTGCAGCGGCAAAGGCATGCGCGGAAAGAGCACGTTGTTGAGTGGGAATAGCGGCACTTCCAGTCGGTCCATTGCCATGTCTTACCCCGCCTGCCGTCACGGTGCAGGTCGTGATATCTATTTCTTCGGCCTCTCTGGCAGTTCCTCCTTCACACGCATCGTTTGTACGATGATTTGCCTGAACCGGAATCGCCTCGGCGGTGGGCCGTTACGCCCGCCCACTCCGGCGGG
>DYKI01000201.1 GCA_020722705.1 Chthonomonas calidirosea
ACGTGGACTGGAACGAGGGCCGGGCGGTTATCATCGGCAAGGGCGACAAACAGGCAGTGGTCCGTTTTTCGAGCCGCTCGATGCAGGCCATCCGGGATTACCTGTCCCTGCGCGCCAAACTCGACGGCGGCTCGGGCCGGCCCCTCCCGTCCCTGCCGCTCTTCGCCCGGCACGACAAAGGCGCGGGGCGAAAGGTCAAGCCGATCACGACCACCACCGGGCGCAACATCGTCGCCGAGCGCGTCCGCCAGGCCCTGGGCGACGAAGCCGAAGGCCGGATCACGCCGCACTCGTTCCGGCATTATTTCGTGACGACCGTCCTGCGCGCTTCGGGAAACCTGAAACTGGCCCAGGAATTGGCGCGCCACAGCAACATCCAGGTCACGCAGCGCTACGCCCACCTGTCGGACGACGAACTGGACCAGGGGTATTATGAAATTTTCGATTCGAAATAGCTTTACGGATGACAGCTCGCTCGCGCCGGTCGCCGAATAATATTCCTTGCGCGTTTCTTGACAGGTTCCGAACTGCCGTGATAAACTCTGTCAGCTTTAAGCAAATTCTAAAGAAAGGAGACGCACTGCATGTTCCAGCTCTACATCACACGAATCAGGTTCTCTGCACCTAACGGTGTTGCTGGATTTAACCTTCCTCGGAGTGCGCCTATAGCCCGGCCTTAGGGCTTGAACAGTGTCTTTTTAGCCACGGTGCCTTCCGCACCGTGGCTTTTTTGTCGTTACGCAAAGGATAAGAAGAGAAATGGCAACCGTATCACCCACGATCCCATATTTCGATTTCCGCAAGGCCCAGACCCCGAAAAAACTGGTCGGCCTGTGGCGGATGATGGAAGGCTACCGCCTGCCATACCTGCTCGCCAACCTCTCGGTCGGAATCTCGGCTCTGGCGAAAGCCACCACCTACATCCTGCTCTGGATTTTTGCCGACACGGTCACAGGTAATTTCGCCCCCTTCGCCGGGACACTTTCGAGGACGCTGGTCTATCTGGCCCTCGGATTCGTCGGCTTGGCGGTGGTCGAGGGCGTCTTCGCCTTCATTTCGGGACGACTGGCCGCGTACTCCGCCGAGGGGATCACGCGGCGGCTGAGGAATTTCCTGTTCGACCACATCCAGCGCCTGAGTTTCGCCTACCACAGCAAGACCCCCACCGGCGACTTGATCGAGCGCGTCACCTCCGACGTGGACGCCATCCGCAGCTTCTTCAACGAGCAGGCCATCGGCGTAGGGCGGATCATCCTGCTGTTCGTGGTCAACTTTGCGGCGATCTGGTTCATCAACCACAGGCTGGCACTGGCTTCGGTCATCGCCATCCCGGTGGTGTTGCTGGTCTCGCTCTGGTTCTTCAAGCGGATTACCAAAGCCTACGAAGCCTACCAGGAACAGGAAGCCAGGCTCTCGACCACCTTGCAGGAAAACCTGACCGGCGTGCGGGTGGTCAAAGCCTTCGCCCGCCAGGGGTTCGAGAAGGGCAAGTTCGAGACCGACAACTGGGAGAAGTTCCGGCGCGGGCGCCGGCTGCTCAGTATGCACGCGCTCTTCTGGCCGCTCTCGGACATCGTCTGCGGATTCCAGATGCTGGGCGGGTTCGTTTACGCCGCGATCCTGGCGATCAACGGCGAGATCACCATCGGCACCTACCCGGCCTACGTCGGGCTGGTCGTCTGGCTGATCTGGCCGATGCGCAACCTGGGACGCCTGATCGTCAACACCTCGACCGGGCTGGTCTCGTACAACCGGCTGATGGAGATCATCAAGCAGGAGCGCGAACCGCTCACCGAAGGCCGCGTCAGGCCCGAGGGTCCGGTGCGGGGCGAACTGACCTTCGAGAACGTGTCGTTCGCCTACGAAGACGGCGAATCGGACGTGGTCAAGAACATCTCCTTCCGCGTCCAGCCGGGACAGGCCGTAGCCCTGCTGGGTTCGACCGGCTCGGGCAAGACCTCCCTGATCAAGCTGCTGCCGCGCTTCCACGATTACACCGACGGGCGCATTCTGCTCGACGGCGAGGAACTGAAGGATTATCCCCGCGAGTACCTGCGCAAGCAGATCGGCATCGTGGAGCAGGAACCGTTCCTGTTCAGCCGCTCGATCCGCGACAACATCACCTACGGCGTGGGCCGGGACGTGGCGCAGGCGGAGATCGAGAAGGCCGCCAAAGCAGCCGCGGTGCATGACGTGATCCTGGGCTTCCCGGACGGCTATAACACGCTGGTCGGCGAGAAGGGCGTGACCCTCTCCGGCGGTCAGAAGCAGCGGGTGGCCATCGCCCGCACCCTGCTCAAGAACCCGCGCATCCTGATCCTGGACGATTCGACCTCCAGCGTGGACACGGAGACCGAGGCCGAGATCCGCTCGGCGCTGAACGCGCTGATGGAGAACCGCACCACCTTCATCATCGCCCACCGCATCCAGTCGGTGATGAACGCCGACCTGATCCTGGTGCTGGACAAGGGCGAGGTGGTCCAGATGGGCCGCCACGATGACCTGCTGGCCCAGGACGGGATGTATCGGAAGATCTACGAGATACAGACGCGGATTGACGAGGAACTGGAAGAAGAAATTCTGAATTCTGAATTCTGAATTCATCATTTGGAGAACAACTATGTCTGACTCTGACAACGAACTGATCGAACTCGAAGAAGAAGAACACACCTCCCCCCTGACCGCGCCGACCTTCAAGCGGATCGTGGGGCTGCTCAGGCCGCACTGGCGCTGGATGGCCGGGTTCCTGCTGACCATCGCCGCCACCGCCGGGCTGGACTCGGTTTTCACCTACATCAACCGGGGCATGATTGACCAGGGCATCGGCCACAAAAGCGTGGATGCCCTCGTCCGCTATGCCGCGTATTACGGCGGCCTGCAGATCGTCCAGGCGGGGCTGGTGTTCGGATTCATCTACCTGGCCGGCGTGCTCGGCGAGCGGGTGCAATACGACCTGCGCCGGGCGCTCTTCAACCACCTGCAAGACTTGTCGCTCTCGTATTACAGCCAGAACGCGGTCGGACGGCTGATGGCCCGGGTCACCTCGGACACCGGGCGGGTCTCGAGCCTGATGACCTGGGGCCTGCTGGACGTGACCTGGGCCATCGTCAGCGTGATCTCCTCGACCATCTTCATGCTGATTATCAACTGGCGGCTGGCGCTGATCGTCTTCAGCACCATCCCGGTGCTGCTGATCATCTCGGTCAACTTCCGCAAGAAGATCCTGGTCGAGTTCCGCCGCGCCCGGCGGGCCAACTCGAAGATCACCGGCGAGTACAACCAAAACATCCAGGGCGTGCGGGTGGTCAAGGCGCTGGGGCGTGAAGACGAGAACCTGAACGAGTTCTCGGTCTTGACCGGCAACATGTTCAACGCCTCCTACCGGGCGGCCTGGCTCTCGGCCCTGTTCCTGCCGACGGTGCAGATCGTGGCGGCCTTCGCCCTGGGAGCCATCGTCTGGTACGGCGGGATGCAAAGCCTGACCAGCAGCTTCTCGGTCGGCGACATCCACGCCTTCGTCTCGTACCTAACCTTTATGATCTGGCCGGTGCAGGACCTGGCCCGGGTCTACGCCGAGATGCAGCACAGCATCGCCTCAGCCGAGCGGATCTTCAAGCTGCTGGATACAGCCCCCGAAGTCCGGGACCGGCCCGACGCCGTCGCCGCCGAAACCCTGCTGGGCGAGATCGAATTCGACCACGTGGATTTCTATTACGAGGAGCGCAATCCCGTTCTGAAGGATTTCTCGCTCAAGGTCAGACCGGGCGAGATGATCGCCCTGGTCGGACCGACCGGCGGCGGCAAGTCCACCATCGTCAACCTGCTCTGCCGCTTCTTCGAGCCGAGAGAAGGCGTGATCCGCATCAACGGGCGGGACTACACCGAGTACACCCTGGAGAGCATCCACTCCCGGATCGGGATCGTGCTCCAGACCCCGCACCTGTTCTCCGGGACGGTGCGCGAGAACATCCGCTACGGGCGGCTGGAGGCCAGCGATGACGACATTTTCGAGGCGGCCAAGATCGCCGGCGCGCACGACTTCATCACCGGCCTGACGAAGGGTTACGACGAGAACGTCGGCGAGGGCGGCAACCTGCTCTCGACCGGACAAAAGCAGTTGATCTCGCTGGCGCGGGCGGTGCTGGCCCGTCCCGAACTGTTCATCATGGACGAGGCGACTTCGAGCGTGGATACCCTGACCGAGGCCCTCATCCAGCGCGGGATGGAGGCGCTGATGAAGGGCCGCACCTCCTTCGTGATTGCTCACCGGCTCTCGACCATCCGCCGGGCCGACCGGATCATCGTCATCGAGGACGGCCGCATCAAGGAACAAGGCACGCACGCCGAGCTGCTGCGCCAGCGCGGCCACTATTACCGGCTTTACACCCAGCAGTTCCGGCATCAACTGGAGGTGCAGTACAGTATTGCTCTATAAAAACTACGCCAACCGCGAAGATTTTGCACGATGCTCA
>DYKI01000202.1 GCA_020722705.1 Chthonomonas calidirosea
TCCTTCATCCTTCATCCTTCATCCTTCATCCTTCATCCTTCATCCTTCATCCTTCATCCTTCATCCTTCATCCTTCATCCTTCATCCTTCATCCTTCATCCTTCATCCTTCATCCTTCATCCTTCATCCTTCATCCTTCGCCCTTCAGTTAGGTACCCAGGGGCGCCCTACCTGATGCCGTGCGAGCACATAGATCGTTACGACGACGAGCGCCGTCACCACCTCCGCGATCATCCAATGTGCGCGCTCGATGGCGAGGTTCGTCAACGGAATGGCAATCGCGATGTGCATCACAAAGGCGTAAAGGCTGTTGCGGCCGAGCAGCGCCAGTCCGTCGAGCGCAGGCCTCGCCGCACGAAAGCGAGCCAGGGCAAGTTGGATGACAAGATACATGGCGGCGATCGAGATCAAGAAGTACGCCACACGCCCGAGTCTGAGCGGATGCCTGTGCCACAGGATGGCATCCCAACGCGCATGGTCATAGAACTCGAAGGTCGGGGTCTGCACCCATGACGCCACCGCGATGCAGACGGTCAGGCCGGCGAGACCGGCCATGAGGACTTTCCTGCGGGGCGCAATCAGATGGTCGCGGATCAGCGTGTAGTGGTAGCCGATGCAGAGGCCGGGTACGAAGAGCCCCTGCCATTGGAGCGGCGGAAAGGCATTGCCGCACGATTCGTGGACCCAGGCGCCCGTTCCGGGTCTGTATTGCATGAAGATCAGCGTACCGATGGACGCCGCAAGCGCCGGCCATGTCATGCGCCTCCGCATCAACTCGAAAACCAACGGCGTGAAGCCCAGAAGGAACACGTAGAGCGGCAGAATGTTGAGCGCCTGTCCGGGCTGCAGACGCAGCGATAGCGTCAGTTGGATCAGCTCGAACCGAGCGAAGCTGGTCGGTTTCGGGACGGTCGCCACGTTGTAGAGGGTGCCGTTCCCGGCCACAGCCATGAACACGAGGAGGCAATGGACCACCCAGATGGTTGCTGCCCGGCGCCAGATCGCTTTGTAGGCTGTCATGATCGGACCGGACTCCAGCTTCCGCCGGTAGACAAGGCCCATCACCAGCCCGGCCAGGAATACGAAACCCTCTGCCCCGCTGACAAACCGCAGGAAGTGCACGCTCTCGTTGACGTGTGTCTGTGCGCCCACGTGCGCCGTGATCATCATCACGATGCAGAGGCCTCGGAGGACGTCAATAGTCTGGTTGCGAGCCGGCTTAGGCGCCCGGGCGGGGGAACCTGTGAGAGCCGCTTCGCTGGGCGCCTGCCCGTTGCGGCATATGGTGAATGCGGTCAACGACGATAATCCCAGGGCACTCCGCCATCGGCGGAGTCAGTTTCTATGATACCTGCTGCCCGTTCGGACGGGTACAGTACGCTGAGCCGTGCGGGAGCGCGAGGTTCCTGCCGAGCCGTGCGTACCCGTCTCGACAGGACGCCGACCGGCTTACCGAAAACAGGGAGAGACGTATGAACAACACGCGACAGGATGAACTCATGATGCAGGTCAGAGGTTTCATGGAAAGCCGCATCGTGCTGACGGCGACCGAGCTGAACCTGTTCACGCTGTTGTCGGACGCGCCGATGAACGCCGAGGCCGTATGCAAGGCGACCGGCGGTGATCTGCGCGCCATGACCATCCTGCTGGATGCGCTCGCAGCGATGGGATGGCTTAAGAAGACCGATGGGGCATATCGGGCCGAGGAAGACGCCGCCGCATTGCTCGCTGACGGACGCGAGGAGTGCGTCAGGCCGATCATCCTTCATTACGCCAATATGTGGAAGCGGTGGTCACGCCTGACCGACATCGCGACCGGCGCTCCGTCTGAAGAGCCGACGGTGGCGACGCGCACTCCCGAGCAGTTCCGGGCGTTCATCGAGGGCATGCACGTCCTCGCAACAAAGCGCGCCCCGGCCGTCGCGGCTCAGATCGGACTTTCCGGGGTTCGATCGCTGCTCGACGTCGGCGGCGCATCGGGGACATACACGATCGAGTTCCTGCGAGCCTCCCCGAACCTGCGGACAACCCTCTTCGACCTGCCGAACGTGGTCGAGATGGCACGCGAACGGCTTGAGGCCGAGGGCATGCTCGACCGCGTCACCCTCGTGGGTGGCGACTATCTGCGTGACCGGATACCCGGCGAGCACGATCTGGCATTCCTGAGCGCCATCATCCACCAGAACAGCCCTGAGGAGAATGTCGCGCTGTACCGAAAGTGCTTCGAAGCCATGGTGTCCGGAGGCCGGATCATCATCCGCGACCACCTCATGTCCGCCGACAGGACCTCGCCGCGCTTCGGCGCCATCTTTGCCGTCAACATGCTCTGTGGCACGAACGGGGGTAACAGCTACACGTTCGACGAGATCGCCGCGGGTCTCGCCGAAGCGGGATTCGTGGAGCCTCGCATCGTTGTCCAGGACACCGTCATGGACGGACTCGTCGAAGCCCGCAAGCCGTAGCGCATCGGCGGAGTCCCACCTCCCTCCCGACCCACGCCTGCCGGAGGCGAGAGGTGAGAGGCGAGAGGCGAGAGGTACGGGCGGCGGCTCGGCAGGAGCCTCGCCCTCCCGGAGCCTCGCCCTCCCCAGCGGGCAACCCCGGTACAATCAAGACCGTAGCACACACGCAGGAGGAGGCACATTGGGCAACAGAAATGGACGCCTGACCGGCGCAGAGGTTGACCTCGATGAGCTGGCCGTACAGGCCATGCGCGATCGCGGCCTGGAGCCTGAGTTCTCTGCAGAGGCCCTGGCGCAGGCCGACAAGCTTGCTGCGCCTGCATCCGCCGAAGGGGACATCCGTGACATGCGCGATTTCCTCTGGGCCTCCATTGACAATGACGATTCGCGCGACCTCGACCAGCTCACCGTCGCCGAGGACCTCGGAGATGACGCGATCCGCATCCATGTGGCCATCGCCGACGTAGACGCCCTGGTGCGGAAGAACAGCCCCATAGACGTGCACGCTCGCCGCAATACCACCTCGGTCTACACAGCAGCGCGCATCTTCCCGATGCTGCCCGAGCGCCTCTCGACCGACCTGACCTCGCTGAACCCGAGACAGGACCGTGTCGCCGTCGTGATCTCCTACAGCGTTGATCCGGACGGCACGCTGCGCGACCCTGAGATCGTCCGAGCGCTCGTCCACAGTCATGCCAAGCTCGCCTACAGCGGCGTGGGAGCGTGGCTGGATTCCGAAGCCGACATGCCGTCGGCATTGGCGCTCGCAGATGGCATGCCCGAGCAGATGCGCATGCAGGATGCCGTCGCCCAGCGCCTCAGGCAGCGTCGGCACGAGCACGGCGCTCTGGTGCTCGATACGATCGAAACGAAGGCCGTTTTCGACGACGGGACGCTCGTCAGCGTGGAGCGCGAGGAGAAGAACCGGGCCCACGAGCTCATCGAGGACTTCATGATCGCGGCCAACGGTGTCGTGGCTCAGTACCTTGAGAGCCGGGGCTATCCCAGTTTCCGACGGATCGTCAAGTCGCCCGAGCGTTGGGATCGGATCGAAGCGCTGGCTTCCGAGTACGGCGATACCCTCCCGCCGGACCCCGATCCGGTGGCGCTGCAAAGGTTCCTCCTCCGTCGGCGTTCGGCCGATCCCCTGCGGTACCCTGACCTATCGCTCACGGTCATCAAGCTCCTCGGCCGAGGCGAGTACGCCGTGCACCGGCCCGGCGAGGAGGCGGAAGGTCACTTCGGACTCGCCGTGCGTGACTACTCGCACTCAACCGCGCCAAATCGCCGCTATCCCGACGTGATCACGCAGCGTCTCCTGAAGTCTGCGCTCGGGTCGAAGCCTTCGGCATACGGCCCACGGGAACTCGACGTGCTGGCCGACCACTGCACCCGTCAGGAGGATGCCGCCAAGAAGGTCGAGCGTCAGATTGCCAAGTCGGCGGCGGCAATGCTCCTCGAATCGAGGATCGGCGAGAAGTTCGACGGGATCGTAACGGGCGCCAAGGAAAAGGGCACCTGGGTCCGCATCTTCAATCCGCCCGTCGAGGGCCGCGTCGTCGAAGGGGGGCGGTACCTCGACGTGGGCGACAGGGTCACCGTCAAGCTCGTCGAGGTTGATATCCGGCGCGGCTACATTGACTTCGTTTCGCAGGGGCGGCTTTAGAAGTCCGTGCCTTCGGCAGCGTCGCCCCAACCCGCGGCTGCAACCCGAGTGAGGAGGGGGCGTCGCCACTTATCCCTCACCCAGCCTCTCCCGCGCGCGGCACGTGGTGGACGGCCAGGGTTTATCATGCGCGGGAGAGGAGATTCTGCATGCGCGCCGTTGCCGTTGTCCCCTCTCCCGCGCATGGTTGCTTGACGCATAAGGACGGCGCTGGCGCGCGGGAGAGGGATAGGGTGAGGGCTGTTCGGCCGTACAGGTCGTCCACGGTGTTTCGTTGCGATCGTACCCTCACCCAGCCTCTCCCGCGCGCGGCACGTGATGGACGACCGGGGTTTATCAT
>DYKI01000203.1 GCA_020722705.1 Chthonomonas calidirosea
GACGATGCGGGAGGGACGGCGTCCTCGCCGTCCGGCATAGCGGGCGCATCATCGGCAGGAGGTTAGCCCTTGAACAATGCAGCGGTTGCTTTTGAGCATGTGACGGTTCGCCTTGGCGGCGTGCTCATCCTCGATGACGTTAGCGCCACGGTTCCGGTTGGCAGTTGCACGGCGATCGTCGGACCGAACGGCGCCGGCAAGACCACGCTTCTGCTGGCTCTGCTCGGCCAAATCCCGTATGAGGGCACCATCCGCCTCGCCGACACCCTGGGGCACAGGTGTCGGATCGGATACGTGCCGCAGAGGCTCGACTTCGACCGCGGACTGCCCATCACCGTTGCCGAGTTCATGGCTTCGGCGCATCAGAGGACGCCGCTGTGGTTCGGCGTATCCGCTCAACTCAGGACCCGCGCGATGGAGGCGCTGCGCATGGTCGGCGGCGAGGACCTGGCCGACAAGACCATCGGGATGCTGTCGGGCGGCGAGCTTCAGAGAGCGCTCCTGGCATTCGCACTTCTCGACGGTCCGGAACTGCTGGTGCTGGACGAGCCCACTTCAGGCATGGACGTTCAGGGCGAAGCCATGTTTTGCGATCTGATCGAACGGCTGCGGCAGAGGCATGGATTCACCGAACTGATGGTCAGTCACGACATTGCCGCGGTCACGCACCATGCCACCCACGTCATATGCCTCAACAAACACACGGTTGGGCAAGGTCCGCCTCGCGAGGTCCTGACGCCGGAAAACCTCGCGCTGGCCTTCGGCATTCACATGGGCATGGTCAACCCTGAGGCCATCCCTGCATCATCGGTGGACAGCCATGCCTGACCTCGATCCGGTATTGCGGCTTGTGCCGCATCTGCTCCCCTTCGAGTGCATGCAGGCCACCTTCATGCAGCGGGCCTTGCTCGCACTCCTCTTGCTTGCGCCGATGGCGGCCGCCATGGGCGTGCAGGTGGTTACCTTCAGAATGGCGTTCTTCTCGGACGCCATCAGCCACTCGGCATTTGCCGGCGTAGCGATCGGACTGCTGACCGGTCTTGACCCGCGATGGACCTTGCCTGGATTCGGCATCTTGATCGCGCTCGGCATCATCGCCGTTCAGCGCCGAAGCAGCCTGACGGCTGATGCCGTGATCGGGGTGTTTCTGTCGGCGGTCGTGGCATTTGGGCTCGCTATCGTCAGTCGAGACGCGAACGTCTCCCGTGACGTTCAGAGGTTCATTTACGGCGACATCCTGACCATCACCGATACCGAAGTATGGATGCTGATGGGCATGTTCGTGGCGCTGACGGCATTCCAGGCGCTGGCGTACAATCGCCTCATGCTGGTGGGGATCAATCCGGTTCTGGCGGAGGTGCACGGCATTCGGGTGGCCTTGCTGCAATACTTGTTCGCGACGATGGTGGCGCTCGTCGTAGCGTTCGCCGTATGGGCAGTCGGCGTATTGCTGGTGACGGCCATGCTGGTCGTGCCCGCGTCGGCGGCGCGGAACCTCGCTCGATCCGCCGGAAGCATGTTCTGGTGGTCGGTTGCGATCAGCGGAACGTCGGCATGCATCGGTCTGATCGTCTCTGCGCAAGAGTGGGCAGGTACGGCGACTGGAGCGACCGTCATTCTGGTCGCCTGCCTCTGGTTCGTCTTCAGCCTTATCGCTCTGCGACGGCGACGAGGGGCAGGCCGCACGATGCGTCGTTAGGCGCGATCAGCCCATCCCGATGCGGGAGGGACGGCGTCCCCGTCATAGGGCTGCTCGTTCCCGGCCTGCGTCAGACGGTCGCGCTTTTCACCGTTGCCTTCGAGCGAGTCTCCTGCAGCTCGATATCGGCCGAGCGACGCTGCAGGATGCTGAGGGACAGCTCGACGACCTCGCGGGCCTCGTCCGGGGTCATGCAGCCCACTGTGACCATGTCCTGGGGCCTTAGCGTATTCCAGACGAATGTCAACGCCTGGAAGGGGCGCAACTGCCCGGCGGCCATGGGCTTGATGGTGATGACCGGCTTTCTGGCATTGTGGATGATCCTCTGGGTCCAGTCCACTTCGAGCGGCATGAGGAACCCCATCGCGTTGTAGATGCTGATGTACGTCTCCGCGTCCAAGCCGGTCTCGTCCGTGAAGACGATGGTCTGGGGCAAGTGGGTGCTGAGCCCGGGCACGAGACCCCTCCGGCGCATCTCGGCGAAGACTGCCGCCATGTGGCGGACCTCCCGGGCGCAGTTGTCCACCATGTCGTCGGTAGTGCTGGTGTGCGGCATGCACAATGTGGCCCCGCAAGCCACCTCGGCGTCCAGCAGCCGGCGTATTTCGTCCATGTCAAACCCGTTGGCGACGGTGCTTCGGTCATGGGGCAGCGAAGGGGTCGAGACGATGATGCACTTTCGTCCGACGCGCTGTTGGGCCTCCTGAACGCCGGCCTGAAGCAGTTCGTTGCGCCCGAAGCCCATGACTGCATCAACGCCGGCCCGCAGGAAGACTTCGAGCATGTCGGCAAGTTTCCGATAGTCCTCAAAGCTCGAGTGGATGAGCTTATCCTTGGCAGGCGTGCAATGGCTGTAGCCGAGGAACCAGTTGCTGCCGATGATCATGCGCGGCATCGAAACGCCGCCGACGACGGTACGCGGGAAGTCAGTCATGGAACGGTCCTTTGATGGCAGTTGCCGAGGAGGTTCCCCTCCTGGTTGCGGGTTTCCTTCATGGGCGGCGCAGGATCGTCAGGCACTGTCGGAGGAATCGCCGTGCATACGTGGAGAGCTGGTCCGACGGGCGGTCGGCGTGGCATAGCATGGCGAGGATGGAGTAATATCGAAACATCGGCTGCTCAGGAGAGGCTATCGTCATGCCGCAACACATGTGCGTTGTCAATGTGAGGCAGGGTCGGCCTCGAGGCTTCACGTTGATCGAGCTTCTGGTCGTGATCGCTATTATCGCTATCCTTGCCGCGATCCTCTTCCCGGTGTTCGCCCAGGCTCGCGAACGGGCACGCCAGACCGTCTGCGTCGCCAACTCGCGGCAGCTTGCTCTGGCGAACCACATGTATGCCCAGGACTGGAACGAAACGTATCTGCCTTCGACGAACTACGCCGCACCGACCAGTGAGCCCACACGGATATGGCCGGGCATGCTCGCGCCGTATGTGAAGAACACAGGTATCTTCCTGTGCCCAAGCGCCGTCAATGCGGGCTATGCCGCAGACTGGTCGCTCCGCGGCATCGCACCGATCGGCTACAACACGCGGGCGGGCTACGATCCTGATGGGCTTGAAGCGCCAACTTCGGTCGCCTCCATGGCCGTCGTGGACGAGCCGGCGCGAACGGTGCTCATGGCCGACACAGCCTCCGGACCGAACAGCCTCAAGTATCGCGGATACGTCTTCGACCCAATGAACGGGTTGGTGAACCCGACTGACGTGAGGCTCTCCACGCCCCTCATAGCCGACATTGACCTCGTGGCAGGCAGCCCGTTGCGGCCTTCCCAACTGAAGCCCGTTTACGCGAGGCATTTCGCCGATGGCAGCAATCGCGGCCTGGCGAGCTTGATCTTCGCGGATGGACATGCCAAGTCGTACTCGGCAGCGTCCATCCTCGCGCAGGATCGGGGCGCCAATCTGATCTGGCGCTTCCGCTAGCCCGCAAGGCCCATGTCGCGGCTGAAGCTCTCGTTCACCGCCGACGGAGTCGAGCTTGCGTATCGCTATGGCATCTTCCCGATGGGTCACGAGGGTACCCGTGAGGTGACCTGGCACCGCCCCGATCCGCGGGTGGTCATCCCTCTGCAGGGCTTCCACGTTTCGCGGAGCCTTGCGAAGACGATCCGCAAAGGGGTGTTTGAGGTCCGGGTCAACAGCGACTTCGAGGGGGTCATGCGCGGCTGCGCCGACCGTGCTGAGGGAACGTGGATCACGGAGGACTTCGTCCGCGTCTATGGTGAGCTTCACCGACGCGGGAAGGCGCACAGCGTCGAAGCATGGCGTGACGGGCGCCTGGTCGGCGGAACCTACGGTGTCGCCCTCGGCGCGGCATTCATGGCCGAGAGCATGTTTCACCGCGAGACCGATGCCTCGAAGGTGGCATTGGCATCCCTGGTACAGCGTCTGCTCGATCGGGGCTTCGTTCTCCTCGACGTGCAGTACATGACGGCGCATCTGGCCAGTCTTGGCGCAGCTTACGTTCCGGCAGTGGTCTACCATGTCTGGCTGCAGGAGGCCCTCGCCCAGAACTGCAGCTTCGCCTAGCCGACACGGCCTCCAATCGTCACGTACGGGCCGGGCTTCGCCGGTTACGAGCACGTTCGGGAGGGCGAGGCTCCCGCCGAGCCGCCGCCGGTTTGCGATGTCTCAATGCGGGAGGGACGGCGTCCTCGCCGTCCGGGATGTGGGTCATCGGGGACGATGTGGGAGGGACGGCGTCCTCGCCGTCCGGGATGTGGGTCATCGGGGACGATGCGGGA
>DYKI01000204.1 GCA_020722705.1 Chthonomonas calidirosea
TACCTCCTCTTCGCCTTCGTGGCCGACGTGAGCTCAATCACATCGTATAGCCCCACAGGGCCGACCTGGATCGTGGTTCGCGCGCCGGATTTCACGGGCCGGAGATTTGTCCGGCGCAGGAGGCTGCGCGCCGTGGCAACCGGCATGTCGGTCGCGATGGAAACGCGGGGACCGGATCGGCGGTTCAGGTCGGAGATGCGCCCGGAGCGGTTGTGCAGATGGACGAGGATGCGCTCCCCTGCGCTCTGGATGCCTGCCCAAACGTGTCGCGGCGCGGTGACCTGCACCTTCAGGCTTGCCCGAGCGACGATGTCGGCGACCAGTCGGCGAGCGAAACGGTCGGCTTCGAAGCCGCTCGGACCCTCCTCGAAGTCGAGCGCAATGGCCGGTTCGGCTGGGCCCGATGGCGTCACACGGCTGAGGCGGAGGTTGTCCAGATCGAACGTGGCGTCCTGCTCGCCGATGCCGTAGACGACAAGCCAGTCCATGCCGCAGAAGGCCGGGTTGCCGGGCGTTGCGGTGGCCGTAGCAGCCCCCACGGACGAGCCGGAGACGGTCGTCACATACGAAGCCGGCACACCACCCGATGCAAACGTGCAGTCAATGCGGATGTGCGCCCATTCGCCCGTCCGGACGCTGCCGACACGCTTGCCGTCGGCCATGACAGCGCCGTCCGGGGCGATCTGAACGATAGGCCCGGCCAGCGGACCTGACGACGACCGCATCTCGATGGACACATGCGGGGCGCCCGACACGAGACGCACGTCGAACTCCAGCGAGCATCCCGAGTGCTTCGGCGCGCCAAACCAGGTGATTCGGTTCTCCAGGTCCGGGTAGTAGGGAGCCGGAGCGCCTGGAGCATCCACGTACCGGAGACCGTAGCGACCTTCGCGTGCGGCCTCACGGCTGACCCGGCACCGGGTGTTGCCACCCTCGACCAGCATGGGCCCGGCCTGGGCGCCGAGGTCGGTGTCGCAGACGATCACCGAGCCTTTGCCGTAGGCTCGGGTAGCGACGCATGGTCGGGCTTGAGCGCCCGATCCGGCAAGGTATAGAGGACGCCAGGCTCGGTCGGTCAGCGTAACCGGAGTCCGCATCCCGACATGGCTGACGGGCAACCCACCACGCGCTGAACGGATGGAGAGAGCTGTCGTCCCCGAGCCGTCCGGTGTCGGCATGCCCTTCCACGCAAACCCGAGTGCCTGACCAAGGATGTTGGCGCGCAAGGGAACGCCTTCGGGGTCGGCCTGACCCGTCGCCGGTCCCAGGACCAGCAGGCCGCCGCCACGGGCATACGCGAGGGCTTCGCGCACCTGGGCCTCGCTGAGTGACACCGACAACGGCATCAGAACTGCTGGGCAGCGCCTGAGTGTCTCGGCGCGGAAGTCGGCGTCGAAAACATAGTCGGGCGATGCGTGCGCTTCGCCGAGGGCTCGGGTCCATGCGATCAGGGAGTTCCAATACGGCTCCGATGCGGGCGCGGCAGGTGCGCCACGGCCGAAGTAGAAGGTCTCCGTCTGCTGCGAAACATGGATCGCGACGCCGGGCAGCGTGGCGGGCCTCACATGGGGTGCGACGGCGGCCATGACGGGAGCCATCAGCGCGGCGGCTTCGGGTACCCGAGGGTTGAACGGGTCGCCCCCGAAGGAGGGGTGTCCGCCTGCCACATAGCACCCAAGGGCGTGGTGCAGAAGCGTGGCGGCCGTGTCGGAGGCCGTCGGCGTCAGGTCGAACGGTCGCCACACCTCGGACTGCGTTCGTCCATAGGCACGGCAGAGGCGCATCGTCGTGTCCACGAGGTCGGGCCCGGTCGCCTCCGATCCGGTGATGATGTCGGCCCGATAGCGGTCTATAGGCACGGCGCTCCGCCAGGGGATGCCGGGACGGTGGTAGTGGTTGATCACGACGGCCACCGAAGGATGTGCGGCCCTGATTTCGCGGGCGGCTCGCTCGATGTATGCTCCGAACGTCTCGAAACGCCAGCGAACCCACTTGCGGAAGACCGGATCGTCGAAATCGTGGCGCGTTGGCAAGGCGAGGCCAGTATCGGCTCGGAACTCCGTGGCGCAGGCGGCGCAGTTGCATGTGAGGGCGTAGGGACGCTGCCAGATGTTGGTCCAGACCGATCCGTCGAACCAGACGCCGTCCAGGTCAAGCCGCCGGATCGCCTCGATCAAGTACGCGATCATGGCATCGCCGTACCCCGACAGCGGGCAGCAGAAGAGGCGCTCCTCGCCGGGGATCGGATCGGGGACGATGAAGCCCTGGCGCCAGTCGGGCCGCGCGAGGTTGCCCGCCTTGCAGATCGAGAGCGGGTACCAGGTCATGGCAGCCATACCCTGGGCGTGGATCTCGCGCACCCAGTCCTTCAGGGCGGCCTCGTTGCCTTCCGGGTCGGGCGCTGAACAGGGGATAATACCCGTGCGGAGCAGCGGGCTGCCTTCATGGTCAACGACCTGGATCCAGCGCGCTTGGACGCCTGCTCGTCCCAGAGCTGCTTCGGCGGTCTGCCGGCGAGATGCGTCGCGCTCCGGCGTGCTGGTGCGGCCCTCGAAACGGAGCACCGATCGGCCATATCGTGTCTCGGCCACCGCGACCGGACGCGGTGATGGAAACTGAGTCGTCAGGACTGCCAAGGCGATGATGAGCATGACATCCTACCTGCGATGCTGCACCAGAGTTCTGCGTCGGACCGCTCAGGACCTCCATCGGGCAGGACCATTACGGAAGGCGGACCTGGCCGGACCGGTGATGCTCGAACAGGCTCTGCGTGATGGGCGAATCCGCGTGCAGCCCGAGCTCGACCACCATAGATGGGGCGGGAGTTCGCCATCCGAGTGGGCTCTCCTGGCGTGAGTCGGGCTGTCCAGCCGGTCTGCCGTGGTATTCTCGGAGAAGGGTCTGCTGCCTTCCGCCACCTGCACATAGTGGGCAACAGGCGACGATCACTCAATGCAGCCAGCAAACCGACAGCGGAGGTCGCACATGTACGCTTCATTCGCCCGCATGTCCATCCTTTCGGTGGCCGTCACGATGGTCACGATGCCATTGCCAGGACGCGCGGCGACTCCCGAAACCGAAGCGCGTCCTCTGGTCAAGCGCATCGCTTCGATGAAAGAACCGGCGCAACTGCCTCTGCTGCTCACTAATGAGACCGCTGCGGGTATGGGGGTTCTGTTCGGCGCAATGCTCGGCATGACGGGGGCCTGTGCCGACGCAATGTCCGGTGCCGTCGAGGGCATGACGGGCGCAATGGGCAACGCGATGGGCTCAGCGACGGGCGATCCGGACGCCGACCCCATGGGAGACGCGATCGGTGACGGCATCGTCGGCGAGAACCGCAAGCCGGTTCGCGTGACCAGGAAGCCGTCGCCGGCTGCCGGGTTTGCCGCCATCACCACCGACGTTGAACGGGTATTCCGCAAGCATGGCGTGCCGAGCGACAACTCGTCCAAATCCCTGACCCCGAAGCAGAAAGCGCGCATCGCGGCGCGACTTGAGGACGGGGCTGGGCGGCTGCATATGCCCGAAGCGGCGCAAATACTGGACGGCAAGGGACGCTCCCTGCCTGATGACCATACACCTAAAGGTGAACATCGCTAAGGAGAACAATGTGACACCCAGCAAGACCAGGATGAAACTCTACGCAGCCGCAGCCCTGTGCACGCTCGCCGGCTATGCGGCAACCTGCGCACTCGCCCGACCTCAGGACCAGAAGCCTCAGCCTGTGGCAATCGCCTTGCCGGTCGCCCCGCCCGCGAATGCGACGGTGCTCTTCTCCGGCAAGGCCGAAGATATCGCCACCCACTGGATGAAGCGCGACGGCTCGGGTCCGTCGGACTGGAAGGCCGTGTCCAACGTCATGAGCCCCTTGCATGGCGACATTTCCACCAGGGCCGAGTTCGGCGATTGCTATCTGCACGTGGAGTTCCGCCCCACCGTTGATGAGAACGGCAAGACCCGCGGTCATGGCAATGCCGGCGTTGGAATGCAGGGCCGATACGAAATCCAGATCATGGACTCTTTCGGCGCCGAGCCCGAAGCTCACGGATGCGGCGCATTTTACAGCCAGAAGGCCGCAAAGGTGAATGCCTGCAAGAAGGCAGGGGAGTGGCAGAGCTTCGATATCATCTTCCGCGCTCCGAGGCTCAGCGATCAGGGCCAGGTCGCTGAAAAGGCACGCGCTACGGTGTTCCAGAACGGCGTCCTGATCCACAACAACGAGGAGTTCCTGGGGCCCACCGGCATTCAGTACGGCCAGTTCAAGGGCGAGGCGGCTATGGGACCGATCATCCTCCAGGGCGACCACGATCCAGTCGAGTTCCGCAACATTTGGCTCGTAGCGATGTAGGGATTCGTAGGCCGAGAGGCCCACACCGTTCGGCGCCGGGAGGGTCATCGTCC
>DYKI01000205.1 GCA_020722705.1 Chthonomonas calidirosea
CCCGAGCCGTTCCATCGAGGCTCGGCCACTCAGCCGGTCCGATATTGAAGGATTTGGTGTTTGAAGGAGATGAACCTGTGACCATGGCGCGCTCTGGGCTGTATCTGGCCTGCCTCATTGCCCACCTCATGGTCGGGCTCGGCAGCATGGCTATGGCCGATCCGATACGGCTGCAGTCGGCCCGTCTCGCGCTTGAGCTCGACCGCGACTCCGGCGTCGTGACCCGGATGGATGACGCGACCACGAGGCTCGGCGGGAGCCTCGCCCTTCCGGTTGGTGAGGCGTTCCGGCTGATCCTCAGGAGCCGGGCCAACGATCTCGTCACCGTTTGGGGGGTGAAGCTGCCCGCTCCGGCATGGACCGTTTCGGGCACGCGGGCGACTGCCGAGTGGAAGGGGCCGTTGACCGGCGAGGACGGTAAGGCTTACGACCTCACCGTGCGAATCGCCTACGCCATCGTGGATTCCGAGTTGCGCGTCTGGATGACGGTGGAGAACCGGACGCAATCCACCATCCTGGAGGCCTGGTATCCGACCCTTGGCGGGCTGGCGGCCCTGGGTGGCGAGGTGACGGCGTCCAACACGATTACGCGCCGTCCACTGAAGCTCCCGTTCGGCGATCTCGCGCTGCACTATCCCGGAGGCATGCCCATGGGGTTCCTCGACATCGGCGGCGAGAGAGGGCTCTACTTCGGCGCGCATGAGCCGCTCGCCCGAATGAAGCTGCTGCGTGTCATGGAGCAGGATGGCGACATCGTGGCCCGGCTGGTGCATCTGCCCTTCACGAAGCCCGGCGGTCGCATGCACGGCTGCGCTGCGGTCTTTCGGTTCCGGGATGGCGGTTTCGACGGATCCGGGCGCATCTACAGTGCGTGGTTCCGGCGCACATTCGGCGTCAGAGACCCGCGAGGCGACTGGTTGCGCCATCAATCGTTCTTCCAGATGACCATGGTGATGCTGCCGGAGGGCAACATCAACTACCGCTATCGGGACATTCCGCGCCTTGCAGCCGAGGCGAAGAAGTACGGGCTTGAGGCGATCCAGCTTGCCGGATGGCAGAAGGGCGGGCATGACAACGGCTACCCGCTCTACGAGCCCGATCCGCGCCTCGGCACGTGGGAGGACCTGCGCAAGGCCATAGCCGCGTGCCACCGCATGGGCGTCAAGGTGTTCTTCTTTGTCAACCTGCAGCCGGCCATGCTCGACCTGGACTGGTACAAGCGGGAGCTGCATCGGTACGAAAGTGAAACGGCTTCGGGTGACCCGATCTGGGTCGCCGGGTGGGGCATGGGAACGCTGGCCTCACGCATGGGGCTGACCACGCCTCTCATGGCGTTCCTCGATCCGTCGTTCCCGCGCTATGCGGACGCGCTCATGGTCTACTTCCGCAAGCTTGCGTCGCTCGGCGCGGATGGCGTGCATGTGGACAAGATGTTTCCGCAGGCGCTGAATGTCAACCCGAACCTGACCATGCCGCCGGACACATCCGGATGGGAAGGGGCTATCCGGTTCCTGACGCGCATGGATCGCGAGTGCCGAGCCATCAACCCGAACTGGCGGATATCGAACGAGTGCGCCTGGGACCGCGCGCTGCAGGTCGGCACGGCCACCTGGTGGGCTGGGAACATGACGGCGGTGAAGCGCGTGTTTCCCGAGACCGCAGAGACGGTCGGGATATACCAGCCTTTCGACTACGCGGGTGTCAACAACGCCGTACGCAGCGGACACGTCGTCATGGTTGCGCCCTATCACTTCCAGCGGTCCATGGATGCACCCGGCTGGCAGGGGCTCGCGCGCTACATCCGCGACGTGAAGGAAATACGTGACAGGCTGGCCGACGCGGTGTTCATGGGCCACTCGCTTGGTCCCGATCGGGCTGTGGTCAAGTCCGCCCCAGGTGAAGCGGCCCACAACGTGTTCCGAAATCCCGCGACGGGCCTCCATGTGGCCGTCGTGCAGAACAGCGGGGCAGCGCCTCTGTTGGTGACCGTGGAGTCATTCACCGATTCGCCTGCGACTGCGGTGGCGGTCCACAGGCCGGGCCGGAGCGCGAAGCGCTTCGCGCTGCCGGCAACGTTCCGCGTTGATCCCGAGCGCATCGCTTTCGTCGAGGAGTTGGCGCGCGGTACGGCGGCGGAAGTGACCGAGCCGGAGACGCTGCCGTCGCGGCCCGATGACGCCCTGCGCCCTTTCCCCAACGCCGACTTCGAGACGGGCACGCTGGAGGGTTGGACCGCCGACGACAACTGGGCCGTGGACGACAACAGCGCCGGCGGATGGTATGCGGGCTGGCAGGGGCGCGGATTCGCCTGGAGCGGCAAGGGGGGCGAACCGAAAACCGGCAGACTCCGTTCGCCCGTTTTCGCCTTGACTGCCGATGCGGTTCAGGTCAGCATCGCCGGCTGGTCGGATATCTCGGGACGAACCTCCGACCGGTGGAACTACGTGACCCTGAACCTGGAAGACGGTACGGAGATCGCCCGAGCCTATACGCCGAACACCACCACCTTCACGCCTATCCTGCTCGAGGCGGGAGCGCACCGGGGCAAACGGGTCTACATCGAGGCGGTGGACGACGCGACCGAGCCGACGTACTCCATGATCTGCATTGACGACGTTCGGCTGATGAACGACGCGCCGGAGCCGGCTCCCGCATTCCCTGCCAATGCCATCGTGCTGGAGAACGAGCGCCACCGCATCGAAGTCGTGCGCTCCAACGGCGCGATCGCCCGCATCCGCGACAAGGTCACCGGCACGGAAGTCATCACTGAGCCTCGGTTGGCCGACAACTGGCGGATCAGCTTGCCGATCATCCCGAGCCGGAGGCGGGAGGGGTGGCGCAACCATGAGGGAAACTACATTCTCGGACGCGACCAGCGGCTGACCTCGCATAAGATCACGGCGGCCGGGCTCGACCTCCTTTGGAAGGGGCCGCTTACGGCGGAGGATGGCCGCAAGTGGCCGGTCAGCGTGCGTATGCGCATTGCGCCCGACCGGGAGGGATTGAGCTTCACGCTCAAGATCGAGAATGGGACGAAGCATGAGCTGGGCGAGATCGCGTATCCGATCGTCGGCGGCATGACGGGTCTCGGCGGCTCCCGCACCACTCGGAAGGGCACGACTCTGACCGTTCCTGCCGGGGCCGGTGCTCAGTCATCGAAGCCGTTCCACACGTTCATCAGCATGTCGTGGCTCGGCATCTTCGGCCCGGAACAGCACTACCCGTACCCGACCAGCCTCTGCATGCCCTGGGCCGCCCTCTCCGGAGGCGGAACGACGCTCTACTTCGGTTCCCATGATCCGATCGCGCGGCTCAAGGTGCTTCACCTTGAGATGAGTCCCGGCGTTTCCGGAACGCGATCAGGAGGCAACTGGCCGAGGCCCGATGAGCTCGATGGACGTCCGGCCGGCGTTCGCATGGCGTGGGTGCACATGGCATATCGTCAGGCCGGTTCCACGTTCGAAGGGCCGCCGGTCCACCTTCGCGTCCATGCCGATGGCATCGAAGGATGTGCTCGCACCTACGGCGACTGGCTGAAGCGGGCAGCGATCAAGCCGAGACGGCCGGCTCCTGCGTGGAAGGAGGTCCCGCGCATGCCTTTCGCCGATCTGCCTGGCCAGGCGCGCGCGGCGCTCGGCGATGGTGTGAAGGCACTCCTGTTGACCGGATGGAAGCCCGGCAAGCCCGACGACGGCGATCCGACGCTTGTGCCCGACCCGGAGCTTGGAGGCGAAGACGGTCTGCGGCGGGCTGTCGCGGATTGCCGCAAGCTGGGCGTTGCCGTCTACCTCGATTGCCGGGTCAATCCCATCTCCCAGCGCGGGAAGGCGTTCGGCGCGCTCAAGGCGTTCGTTTGCGAGGACCGCTGGGGCATCCCGTACTCCCAGCCCGGATGGGCCACGCCGCGCTGCACCGCAGAGGCGTTCTCCACGGGCGAGCGCCGTGTATGGCTTAACGCCGGGCACCCGCGCTATCGCACCATACTCACCGAGGCCATGGAGCGCCTGGCGCGATTGGGTGTGGCCGGAGTGCGGCTGATCGGCTTGTTCGGTCAGCCGCTCGACTTCAATGCAGGCCTCGATGCCTCTCCTGACAGCGCATCGTGGGAGGGTGTCCTGCACACTCTGGAAGCCATGACCGAAGCCACGCGTCGGCATGTACCGGGCTTCGCTCTGGTGCTCGACGAGCCCTACGACTTCCTCGGCTTTGTGCCGGTCCATGCAGGCCGCCCGCCCGCCGACGGCTCGCCGCTCGGGCTGGCGCTCAAAGCCGGCACCCGGCCGTAGACCGCCTATCCGACATCACGTATATCACCGCCGCCGTAGTCCCCTCTCCCGCGCATGGTCGCGTGACGCCTCGGGAGACGTTGGCGCG
>DYKI01000042.1:0-10310 GCA_020722705.1 Chthonomonas calidirosea
CCGGGCCGCCTCTATCCCCTCTCCCGACACCGACGCGATCCCCTGACCAACAACACACGACCTGACCACCACGCATATCCGCCATTATCGTCACATCACGTGTGAACTGTTACCTCTCGCACACCCCTGAAGGGAAGCCGCGCTCATGTGTCGAAACCATGCCTATCGCTGCTGTTGAAAGCACCGGCGCGGCTGTTGTCGCGCGACGAGGAGTTACGAACCATGCCCCGGGAATGCAACTGCGCGGGAGGCAACTGCAGACAGGCCGTCGAGGTGTCTCGGCGCGATTTCGTGGCCATGATGGGGGCCGGAGCGGTCGTCACGCTTCGCCCGGAGAAGACCGAGGCCGAGCAGTTTGCTCTGCCTGCCGATGCTCTGGCGCGGTGGCGGGCCGACCTCATGAAGCCCGGCAAGCCGCGCATCTACCGATCGGACAAGCATACCGACGCGCGGATGCACCTCGGCGGCATCGGCACGGGCAACTTCGAGATCGGCGCGGACGGTCAGATGACCACGTGGCAGCTTTTCAACACGCTGCGCGATGGCTCCGTACCCTTCTTCTTTGCCGTTCGTGCGGCCAATCAGGCCTTCCTGCTTCAGACCGAAGGCGGGCCCGCATGGCCACGGGTCCAATCCATCGAGATGCGCGGCGAGTATCCCTTCGCCTTCCTGACCTATAGCCATCCGTCTCTGCCGCTCAAGCTCGAACTCCAGGCGTTCAGCCCATTCGCTCCCCTCGAAACCCGATTGTCGTCCATGCCCGCAGCCATTTTCGTCTTCCGTATCCACAACCCGACCGACCGAGCGCTGAAGGTGTCGCTGGCGGCCTTCATGCAGAATCCCGTTGGCTACGAGGCGCACGGCGCTCCCGAGGCCAACCGGCACCCCCAGTATGGCTGGAACGCCAACTCGGTTCGGCGCGAGGGCAAGGCGCTGGCGCTCCACATGGCCGCACGAACGGGAAAGCCGCCGAGGCTCGACCGAAAGGTCAGGATATGCACCAATCTCGACCTTGGCGCACTCCAGGCGCCGTTCAATGACAGGCCCGACAACCTGACACTGGCGGGGCTCGAAGCTGTGGCCGCACCGCAGCCCTCGGGACCGGCCGAGGTGATCTGGCTGGAAGATGCCCTGGCCGACTTCCCCACACCCACGCTCAACAAAGTCATCGAGGCCGTCAATGCGGGCGCTTCGCTCGTGCTGTCGGGAGCGGATTCGGCGCTGCTTCGCAGCTACGGGCACGCCACCCAGGGCAAGGAGCTCGACGCCTCGCGCATCAGGCCTCCCATAGTCTTCGAGAACTTCGAAGGGGGCTACGAGAACTGGAAGGTCGAGGGGGCCGCGTTTGGTTCAGGACCCGCCGGCGGCACGCTGCCCAATCAGCAGCGCGTCTCAGGCTTCGGCGGCAAAGGCCTGGTGAACTCCTATCTGGGCGGCGACACTGCCACCGGAAAGATGACCAGCAAGCCCTTCACCATCGAGCGCCGGTTCATCCGCTTCCTCGTCGGCGGCGGCGCTTCGCCCTCGACCCAGATACGGCTCATCGTCGGAGGCCGCGTCGTTCGAGCAACCTCGGGCCGCAATGACGAACGGCTCTTGCCCGCGGCATGGGACGTGAGCGACCTCATGGGACGTACGGCCACGATCGAGATCGTTGATGCCGAAACGGGGGGCTGGGGTCATATCAACGTGGACGACATCGAGTTCGCAGACCTGCCGGCAGGCACCGAGACGCTCAAAGCCCTCGCCGAAGTGATGCCCGTTCGCTATTCGCAAATCACGGTTGCCCCTCGCGACCCTGCGAGCGGACGCATCGCGACAACCCTGACGCCGTGCGAGCCCATCACCGGAGCGACTCGAGGCGCGCTGCCCGACGGAACCATCGTCTATACGCGTACCATAGGCTCCGGCAAGGTCCACCTCGTGCTGGGCGGGCTGCTCCCGGCCGGCGAACTGGGGTCTGTCGCCCGACGCCAATCGGCCTTCGCTCAGCTCTGCGCGCTGGTCGGGGCGAAGTACACAGCACCGGACGGACACCATCCCCAGTCGCCCGGGGTCGGCGAACTGGAACTGACGGCCCTCGCGAGCGGCTCGACAGCTCTCCGCGACTTCCGCGATTGGTCGGCCGCGTGGTCCCGCTTCGACGCTCGCGGCGCCTTCGACGCAGGTCCCCAGGAGCCATGCCCACCGTCCGGTCCCGGCGAAACGGTCATCGGCGCCGTGGCCTCGACGGTCGAGGTCGGCCCGGGCAAGACCGTCGAAGCACCGTTCATCCTCACCTGGCGCTATCCGAACTACTACACGCGTCAGGGTGTTACGCTGGGGACGCACTACGCCCGAGAGTGGCCCACTGTCAATGCGGTCACATCCGAAGCGGTGCGCACGTTTGCGAGCCTTCGCCGCACGACCGAGCTTTTCCGCAAGACCATGTACGACAGCACGCTGCCCTACTGGCTGCTGGACTGCCTGACAAGCCAGGCCGCCACGATCCGCCACGCCGGCGTCGTCTTCCGCATCGCCAACGGCGACATCTACGGATGGGAGGGCTCCAACGGCTGCTGCCAACCGACATGCACGCACGTATGGGGCTACGAGCAGACGCTCTCGCGCCTCTTCCCCGATCTGGAAAGGGAAATGCGGCGCATTGACTTCAAGCATCAACAACGCCCGGATGGCGGCGTCAATAACCGCACCGAAGTCCCGTCTCCGCCCAGACCAACTGGCGAGCAGCCCTTCGTGGACGGCCATGCGAGCTGCATTCTGAAGGCATATCGCGAAGCCCTGAACTGCCCCGATCCCAGGTGGATAAAGGACTACTGGCCCCACATCAAACGTGCGTGCGAGTACCTCATAGGCCGCGACGCCGCCACGAGCGACGGGGTGCCCAACGGCGTGATCGAGGACGACCAGTGGAACACCTACGACGAGGCGCTTCATGGCGTGACGACCTTCATGAGCGTCTACTATTTGGCGGCGCTGCGGGCGGGTGAGGAATGGGCCAAGCGCGTCGGCGACACCCAGGCGGCCTCGCGCTTCCGCAGCGTCTTCGAAAAGGGGCGCGAACGGGTGCAGGAGCTCTGCTGGGACGGCGAGTACTTCCGTCAGCACCTGCCCGGCTACGAGCGCATGCCCGGCGAAGTCGGCCCCGGATGCATGGCCGATCAGCTCATCGGCCAGTGGTGGGCCCATCAGCTCGGCCTCGGGTACCTGCTGCCCGAGGAACGCGTCAAGTCCGCCCTGCGCGCGGTGGTCAAGTACAACTGGATGACCGACCTGACCGGATGGCGCCATTCGCCCCGAGCATTCGCGGGCGACGGTGACAAGGGCTTGATGATCGTCACCTGGCCCAAGGGCGGACGCCCTCCGCACGTCATGCTCTATTCCGACGAAGTCTGGACCGGCATCGAGTATCAGGTGGCCGCCCACCTGATCTACGAAGGCATGATCGCCGACGGTCTGGCCATCATCAAAGGCGCGCGCGACCGATATGACGGCGTTCCGAGACCGCCGATCCCGCGGAACCCCTGGAATGAGATCGAATGCGGCGGCCACTACGCGCGCGCCATGTCCTCGTGGTCGGCCCTGCTCGCCGTAAGCGGTTACGCCTACGATGCGCCCGAGCAGGCCCTGACCTTCATGCCGCGCCTGACACCCGACAAACACCGGTCGTTCTTCTGCGGACCCGAGGGATGGGGCACGCTCAACCAGACCCGCAGCGGCTCCGGTCAGCGCGATGAGATTGCCGTGGCGCACGGCAGGCTCGTGCTCCGCAGCCTGACACTCGACGCCCCGAGCGCCGGACGCAGGGTAACCGTCACGGTCAACGCCAAGTCGGTCCGGACGAGCGCAACGCGATCCGACAGCGCCATCCGCATCACCTTCGCCTCGCCCGTGACCATCGCCGCCGGCCAAAAACTCGCCGTCAGTTTCTCAGCATAGGTCCCATATGTCCCATTCGTACCATTCAAGGAGAACCATCAACGTGAAGATTGCCATCATACCGACCACCGGCGGGGCCGACCCATACAAGGGTATGGAGATTGCCCGCGACCTCGGCGTCGAAGGCGTCCATATAGGCGCTTTCGGAGGACCGCTCGATCTTGAGAACAAGACCACCTCGGAACGCAAGCAGATTCTCTCGCACATCCATGGCATGGGCCTGGAGGTTTCCTGTCTCATTGCCTGGGGCGGCAACGTTGACCTCGGCGAGGAGAATGGCCTGGCGGAAAACATCGCCTGGGGCAAGCGCATCAACGAAACCGCAGCCGACATGGCCGGCGGGCTCTGGATGGCGCATGTCGGCGTCATGCCCGAGGACACCGAATCCGATCATTGGCGGCGTTTCCGCGATGCGCTGGGCGAGATCGCCACGCACGGCGAACGTGTTGGCGCCAGACTCGCCATGGAGACCGGTCCCGAGCCGCCGGCTGTTGTCAAACAGATGATCGAGGAAGTCGCGAGTCCATCGCTGCGCGTGAACTTCGATCCCGCCAACCTGCTCATCTGGCCTCCGTATCTGGCCAAACGGGACGGCGCCGCGTTCGACTACGATGCCGCGTGGGCACGCTTCAATCCTGTCGAGGGACTGAAGACGCTCATCCCCTACGTCGTCCACGTTCACGCCAAGGACTCGGTCATGCGCCGAGACTGCACATACGATGAGGTGCCGCTGGGAACGGGCATGACCAACTGGCCCGAACTGCACCGCATATTCCGCGAGCATGGATACGACGGGTTCTATGCCATCGAGCGCGAGTGCGGCGAGGACGCCATGGGAGATGTCCGCAATGCGGTCCAGTACCTCCGCGAACTCGACGCGCGCCCGCGCAGCAAGGGATAGATTGGCCAAAGAGGACAGTCCGATTGTAGGCCATGACCGAGACGTCTTGCGGCGACTGAGCGCTCGGTGGATGGAGCTCGCCGCGCTGCCGATCATGGACGAGCGCAGACGCCTATGGACTGCCCTCAAAGACCTGCACGCCGAGCGGCCCATGGTGCTGTTCGAGACGTGGTCGCTCCTCGACTATGTCCATGAAGACGAGCTCGAGTGCGGCGACCCGGGACTGCGCGGCATCGAACGACACATGCGCTGGGTCATCAGGCATGTCGAGGAGGTCGGCGACGACACGGTTGTCGAGCCCATCTGGCGGGTTGAGTGGCAGATTCACGGCACCGACTACGGCGTGCCGCTCGAATCGGAGCACGCACAGGACGCCGCTGGGGACGCCGTCGCCTATCGGTATAACCACCCCATCCGCACCCCGGACGACGTTGAGCGGTTGCGTCCCAGGAGCTGGACCGTGAACCGCGAAGGCACGTTCCAGTGGCTTGAGACGCTCGAACGGCTCTTTGGCGATATTCTGCCTGTCCGCCTGCACGGTACTCAGTCGCTGCTTGCCTGGCTCACGGGCGACCTCTTCCGGCTGATCGGCAACGACAACCTGATGACGTGGGTCTACGATGCCCCCGAGGCTATCCATCAGATCATGGCCTACCTGCGCGACGACAGGATCCGCCATTACCAGTGGCTGGAAGCCGAAGGATTGCTTGGGCTGAACAACCACTGGACCTTCGTCGGTTCAGGCAGTCCCGGCTACACCTCGGCCTTGCCGGCGGAACGCGCGCCAGGCTCCGTCAAACTCAAGGACCTGTGGGTGTGGCTCGAGTCTCAGGAGACGGCAGGCATTTCGCCGCGCATGTTCGCACAGATCTTCCTGCCGTACCTTGCGGATATAGGCCGCCTGTTCGGACTTGTCTACTATGGCTGCTGTGAAGCCGTGCATGACCGCTGGGACCGAATCATTGAAGCCATACCCAACGTTCGGGCCGTCTCGGTATCGCCCTGGTGCGACATGCCGGCCATTGCCGCGGCGCTGGGCCGGACTTGCGTCTTCAGCCGGAAGCCGCGCCCCGCACCCATCAGCGGCCCCCACCCCGACTGGGACGCGCTCGA
Source organism: Chthonomonas calidirosea (assembly GCA_020722705.1). Lineage (GTDB taxonomy): Bacteria > Armatimonadota > Chthonomonadetes > Chthonomonadales > CAJBBX01 > JAAYVH01. The sequence continues at coordinate 5,954 of DYKI01000042.1, forward strand.
GGAAGATGCGAAGGCTGCCATCGAGGCTGCACGAGGCTGCAACCTCGAGATCATCTACAGGGACGTCTACCGGATCGGCGGAGACCGGACACGCTTGCGCCGATGGGTCGAGATGGTCCGGAGGCTGATGGGGGAGTAAGCGTCTCCCCCATCGGTCCCCCCCGTCGCCCCCTACTGACCTATCAGCGATCTGAAGTACGGGTCGAACACCTGAACCTTGGCCTTCTTCTGGAATGCCGCATACTCGCTTGCCACGCGCCGGCCATTCACGGGCACTCCCTTCTCCAGCAGCGCCCATAGCCTCGCCCGGTGCTTGACGGCCTCGAAGGGCAGCGTCCTCTCGGGGAACTTTTCGCGGCACTGGATCAGCCACCAGCCTTCGCCAAACTTCACCGGGCCGATGCGCTGGCCGGGCTCCATGCCGAAGATGGCCGCCTCCATACCGGGTATCTGCGCGCAGAGGGTGCGGCCCCGACCGAACGGAGGCAGCACGCCGCCCTGGAACGCGCTCGTATCCAGGCTGTGAGTTCGCGCCACTTCCTCCCAGGGCGTGCCCTGCTGCAGCTCAGCCAACGCGGCCTCGGCGGCTTGCTTCGAACGCGTGCCGATTACAGCTACTCGAACCGTCTCGGGCGTATAGAACCTGGCGCGCGGATTCCGCTTGTCCGTGTGTATCTTGTAGTACCGCCGAACCTCGGCGTCGGTGATGGTCACACCCTTGGCCATGATGTTGACCTGCGCCATCTCATCCCGAACCACCTTGCGGTACTGGTCCAGCGTCATTCCGGCATCGGCGATGGACTTGGCGAACTCCGGCTGCCTCTGATCCTCTTTGATCCGCTGTTCGATCTCCGATTCTTTCGGATACGCCTTCTTCGCCTCGGCATATTGGCGCCGCAGCGTCTCCTCCAGGAGCTGCTGCATAACGGGTCGGCCCCCGTATTGCTCGATCCGCGACTGTACCTCGTCGCGGCGGAGGTTCTCGCCGTTGATCGTCACCACGACACCGGTCTGGAACCGCTGCCGTCGCCATCGCATGCCGAGCACACCGGTCATCATGCCTAAGAGGAAAACACCGGTCCCGAAAAGGAGCACGAACCGGCCGAAGCGCCTTCGGGCGAGCAGTCGGAGCCGTGTGATCCGGCGTCGAACCCAGCCCCGGAAGCCTTTGTCGCGATTTTCCTTGGCCTCGCGCTTCGTGCGTCGAATGAACAGCGTCCAGCGCTCTGCGAGGCTCCGCTTCTTCTGCGACTTGGCCGACCGAAGCGCGGCAGCCTGCTGAGCTTTGAAGCGCTTCTGTACCTCCCGCTCCTGCGCCCATTTCTTGAGTGCGCCAGGGGGGGCTTCCGGCCTGACCTGAACCGCCTTTCCCTTCGTACCGGAAGGCCGAGACGAGCTGTGGCGATGCCGACGCTTGCCGAACAGCCCGGCAAGGAATCCGCGCGGACGCTCTTCGTCAGTCCGGTAGAACTCCTTGGCGCTTGCCCAACGCTCCGCCAGACGTCGCGCCTCCTCCGACGCCTGCTCTTGCGACGCCCGGAACTTCGCGGCGCGCTCCTCCCAGGCCCATTCCTCTGCCCACTGTTGCCATTGAGCAAGTGTCTCGGGAGACGGCTCTTCGCCCGAAGCAGACCGGCATGCCTTCTCGACACTGGCGTCAGCCCCGAGTCCTCTGTAGGCCACAAAGGCCTTATGGGCGTCGTCTGTCTCGTCGGGCAACCGCTCCCATACGCGATCCACTTCCAGATCAACTCGCGACATCTCTCTCCCTCAGTTCCACCTGTGCGTTGACAGGCAATCCCTCTGCCCTGTACCTGCAACTGCCGCAGGGCTTCAATAAGGCGCTATTCAGGCACTTCACCGCTGCGCATGCAACTGTACCGCAGATCACTTGACCTCGGCTGCCCTTGCCAGAGTCGCCAGTGGATTGGTGGCGCTGCGCACGAAATCGCGTATGGCCTCGGCTGCACCGGGCCGGTCGGGCGTCATCACGCGCACCATCAACGAACTCGACAGGTCCGCAAGCGTGTCGGGTCGGTATGTGCCCGGTGCCGTCAGCCGCCAGCGATAGAGCCTCCGTATGATCGGATCCTTCGGTTCGTCGAAGGGCACAGGCGGGTACCAGAACCAGACATGGTAGGGGCTGTCGCGGAACGACATCACACGAGCGGTGATCTTCTGCCCCTCCATCATCACCAGCTCGTCCTTGCTCGTCACCCAGCCGGAACCCGGCAGACACACAGCCGGCGAGTGGATGTCGCGCATCTCACTGGCCGTGACAAGGACCACGTTCAGAATCCGGCCTTCGCCGTTGACGTACTGACGATCCACAATGACTGCGGTCGGAAGCGCTTTCTGGACATCCTCGTTGACCTCATTGTCCTCGGCCGCACGCCATTGACCGATCTGCCTCGGGAACTCCTCAACGGGAAGGCGACGCGGGTGCGGAAGGTTCAGCCTCGGCAACGCGTAGGTCACCACCGCCGCGGCAGCAAGCAGGGCGAGCGTTATGACGGTTCGGGCAGCCTGCATCCGATCGCCTTTCCTATCATGATGAACAGCACGAACGCAACCATGAGCGCAACCATCTCGGCAGGGTCGTGCGCCTTGTGCAAGCCCTCCGACCCCGCAGCAGCCGTCACCGCGATCAAACCGGCTACTCGCCCAACGTTGGCAAGGACCGCAATCGGGATCGCGGCAACGCAGAGCACGATCCGCCGAATCGGCGACGTCGTCATGACGTAGCCATACAGGAACGCAAAGGCCAGCAGCGCCACGGTCTTCTTGTAGCCGCTGCAGATATCTGCAACTTCGACGACATAACCCGGGATTTCGATCCGATTGCCTTCGCGCATGACCGTGTAGCCGAGGAACGCCATCACGTGAGCGGCCCCGACCGCACTGAGCGACTGCACCTTAATGTTGATCGGCTCGATCAGCCGGTTCGGCAGCGTCCCTCCGAAGAGCAGGAAGAGCGTCGGGAAACGGAGCACGCGCCAGGTCGCCCAGCCGTAAAGCGCCAAGATGACCCCAGCGAGCACGAGCACGAGCGACCACATGCCCACGTGCGGGAAGCGCAGAAACCATGCCATCGAATGCGTGACCAGCCCAACGGCAACAAGCACGACGCCGAACATCGAACCGGTCGAAATGGCGCGGACCACCCGTGCACGCTGCATGTACGCCAGCCCCAGGCTGATCGGTATGATCAGCCAGCCGTGCGAATACCGCTCGTCGGCTGCCCATTCGTGCGCGTACTCAACCACAACGGGCGCGAAGACTCCGATGAACGCCGCCCACACTGCCCACTCCAGCATCGGGCGACGCTCCACGGTCGGCTGAGCGTCCTCAGCCGCCGGCGGGGTGCCTTCGCCTTCCATTGTGTGGGCCAGATCGTTTGCTTTGTCGCTCACGCTTCTCCACATGCGGTTACGTGCGGGCGAACATTGTTGCAGATAACCCGCCCATTGTCAACCGCTGTCGTACCATACGCGGGGCGCATGCCCGTATGTTGCATGTGCGCCTGTCAGGGCCGGTTGCCGAATACCTCGAGACACTCCTTGAGCTGCTTGCGTATCTCGATCTTCTGCGGACAGCGCTGCTCACCTTCGCCCTCGCAACGCGACCGGACTCCACGCACTCCGGGCTGCTTCGCTCCGACTCCCGGCGGCTCGTTCGACATCGTCTCATCGGACATCCGCGCCGACCGCCTCGGCTTCTTCGCCGACCTGCTGCGCGAGCTGGCGCGCGATCCGCGTGTGTCGGTAACCGGACCGTCCGGCGAGATACCCCCCGACCTGTCATGGGTATGCGCCGACATCGGCGGTGACATGATGGTGGTCGTCGCCAACCATTCGGTGCAGGAGCAAAGGATCAGCGTCATGGCACAGGATAGACCAGCCCAGACGAGGGTCATCAACCCCGAGGACATCGGGTTGTTCCGGTTAGTGCGGGATAGGTGAACTCGCGTCACACCCGTCGGTAACCCATAGCGCCCCTGGCGCGGTATACAATATACAGGCGTAGGCGCCCGCCGGCAAGCGATGACCGGACAGCGTCACTCACAGGACAAGCGTACCATGCATGCTGCGCGGCGAGTGGGCAGTTCCCGTATCCGCATGGGTGGATCTGCGGAGCTCAGACGCACGCCTTGTCCCCCCCCCCACACAATCACGGCATCATGCGGTCCAGCACGTAGGTCGGTCTCCCCCCCGCGCCTTCACAGAGTCCAGAACAGGCTGTGCCCATTACACTGCCGGACGGAGTGAGCGCAGAAGGCAGAACGGGTAGATGGCAAGCGATATCGCCAAGCTGCTGACACGGATGATGGAAGCGGCCGATGGCAAGGAGAACGGCG
>DYKI01000042.1:10410-26086 GCA_020722705.1 Chthonomonas calidirosea
GCGGCGACGGCGTCCCAGTGAACAGCCCCACCAGGGAGGCGAACGTGTTCGGTAGGGGTGCACGGCGTTTCCCCGGAGTGCCGCCGGGCGAGCCGTGGCTATGCCGGCACGAGAAACATGTGAGCGATCCGGTGCTGATGAATAGCGCTCCCTATCACCATACTCTGATCTTCTGGGTGTGGCCGGACACGTTGCCGACCGGGACAGAGGAGCGCACCATCTGCTGCGCGTGGACCGAAGCCGGGAACCGGCGGTCTTACTGGCTGGGTCTGGTGTGCGGCGACAATGGCGCGAGGTTCACGTATCGCGCCACCACGGACGGGACGCAACAGACCGAGGTATCAGTCTCCTCCGACCTCATCAAGAGCGACCGAACGTGGTACCGCGTAGTTGCGCAGTTCGCTCCCGTCGGGGAGCAAGAAGCCAAGCTACGGCTGTGGATCGGCACGGGCGACCCGGCGGAGGAGCTTGTCTGGATCGAGGCGGCGTTCCCGGCGGCCCGGATCGCCCATTATGAGGACCTCACGTTTCAGATCGGCGGCGCGCCTGAGTCCCCTCACCGGATCTGGCAGGGCCGCATGACCCACGCATACTACTACCGGGAGGCCATCTCCGACGCCGCGGTCGAGGCGCTCGTTGGCCCGGGCGTGGACGCGCCGGTTGACTTCGATGATCTCGCCGACACCCAGGGAGCCGACACCGACAATCTGGAGTCCATGTGGCCTCTCGATGAGGACTCGGGCGGGTATGTGTTTGACGAACTGGGGCGTAACAACATGCACTGGGGACACTGGTGGCTCGGCAGCGCTCCGTTCAACAACGGTTACCCCGGAATACGGCTGGTGAGGTCCGCAACCCAGTTCTTCACTTGCGACTCCGTGGCCGCCCACTTTGCGGGCACGAACGTGCCAATGACGCTCCTCGTGCTGCTGCAAGCAGCCGACCCGTACGCCCCGAATCAGCTCGATGGGATCGTCGGCCTGGGGTGCGCCTACAGCAGCATGCCCTACAGAATGTGGACCCACCACGGCGCCTATCACCGCGACTACCACCCGACAGAATCACCGGTGTCGAAGAGCGCAACGGCAACACTGTGGGAGGGCGACCAGTACGAGACCGAGGCTGTCCTGCCTCAAACCATGCAGTCCGGAGACGCAGCCGCGCATGTGCTCTGTACGGTGTGGCGAGCGGTGAACAATGGTGCCGGTCTCGAGCTGGAGCTGTACGTAGATGACGCCGTCGAACCTGCCACGCCCGTGCAGGACATGGATGAACTCCGATCAATGCCGTTCGATCGGTTCTCGTTCGGCGCGATCAGGCGGGGAGGCTCCGATGTGATCTACCCGTTCGACGGCTACATCGGCATGGTGGCCGTCGTTGCGAAGGCTCTCGATGCATGGGAGCGCCAACTCATGATGCAATGGATGAAGATCCAGGCCGGATTGGCCTGACGAAAGGAGTTCTGCCGTGAACAGGACACGGAGCTTTCTCATCGGGTGCGCTGCGGTGTGTGTCATAGCGGCAGCGTCGCATGCCCAGGGACCGCCCGAGATCGTCTGGACGAAGCTGGATGGTGTAAGGCCGGAACGCGTCGCGTTCTCCCCCGACGGTCGCTACATAGCCGCCGGCTACGACCTTGACAGCAGCGGCTACGTTGCGCTCCACCACGTGTCAACGGGCGCAGTCTACTGGGCTCGGGCAACCGCCCGAAGCCCTCGGTCCATCGCTTTCTCGCCGGACGGCACGCTGGTGGCCTCCGGGTGCGGTCAGGCGTACGGCGGCGGCCACCAGGTTGTTCGGATATGGCGCGTGTCGGACGGGCAGCTCGTCCTGGGCATCTACGACCACCTCTGCTCTGTTGCGTCCGTCGTCTTCACGCCCGACGGCCGCCAGATCGTGGTCGGGGCCATGGACGATCGAGAGTACCTGAACCGGGCCATCAGTTTCTACGATGTCCCCAGCGGGGTCCGGCGGCGCTGGTTCACCGACTGGAAGTATGTTGACGACATGGCGCTGTCGCCCGACGGCAGCCTCGTCGCCGGCACTGCGGCCAGAGACCTTCGGGTCTGGAGAGCGGCCGACGGCCAGGTCGTGTACGATGCGTCCCAGGTCCACCGTCCCGTGACGTTCTCGCCCGACGGCGAAACGCTGGCGATCGAAGGAGATCCTGGAATCGTCGAACTCAAGCGCTCCTCTGATGGGGCGGAGCTATTCCGGCTGGGGGAACACGCTCAGTATGCCGACATCTCCGGGATCGCGTTTTCGGCTGATGGAAGCGTGGTTGCGGCCTCCGAGAGCAGATATCACAGGCTTTTCCTATGGTCGCGGTCGGACGGCACGCTGCTGCGGTACTTCGAACCGGGGCATGAGCCGATGTCGGTGACGTTCTCGCCGGACATGGCGTACATGGCCTACAGCGACCGCGGGGGCTTGGTGCTGGCGCGCAATCCGTATGGTCCTCCGCCGACGCCGGAGGACTCCGCGATCGCGGTCGGCAATACGAGCGGCAGGATCGGGGAGAGCGTCACGCTCGCCGCCCAGCTTGTCTGCGTGGGTGGACCTGTGGCCGGCAAGCTCATAGCGTTCGCCGTGGACGGCGCCCCAGTCGGCCAGGCCGTGACCGACTCCACCGGCTGGGCGCGTCTGCAGTACACGGTGCCCGAGGTCGCAGGCGCCGGCTACCGCGTGGTCGAGGCGGCCTTCGCCGGAGACGCATACTTCAACCCGTCTCTGGGCGCGGGATTGCTGACGGTGCTGCGGACGGAGACCTTCGCGTACACCATTGACCGGACGGGCGCCATCGGGACGACATGCTATCTGAAGGGGTATCTCTACCGCTCCACCGACAGGATGCGTGTGGCCGAGCGGTCGCTCGTCTTCCGCGTGGACGGATCCGAGGTGGGCCACGCAGTAACGGCAGGCGGCGGCGCGGCGATTCTGGCCTACGCGATTCCGGACGGCGCAGGGGCGGGCCTACGCAACATTGCGGTCGAGTGGCCGGGGGATACGACATACTTCCCGTCGCAGGCGTCTTCCACGCTGACCTGCACGAAGGGTTCGCTCCTGATATGGGTGCTGCAGCCCCGAAGCGCACCGGTCGGAGGCTCGGTCTATCTTCGGGCGTTCGTGCGCACTCTGCCGAACCTCAGTTGGAAGAGCGGTGTCGCCATTGACTTCCTGGTCGGCGGGACGTCGGTTGGCGGCGACACCACCAATGCCAATGGTCGCGCCAGCGTCCTCTACACCGTTCCGCCGGGCATGGTCCCGGGCGATCATCCTCTCAGGTGCGACTTCGCGGGCGACGCAGCCTACGAGCCGACGACCGCAGGAGGGATACTCACCGTCACGCCGTAGAGGCCGGGCGCACCGTACCCCATAGGGGCGCAGGCAACCGCATGTGCTCTGTACGGTGTGGCGAGCGGTGAACAATGGTGCCGGTCTCGAGCTGGAGCTGTACGTAGATGACGCCGTCGAACCTGCCACGCCCGTGCAGGACATGGATGAACTCCGATCAATGCCGTTCGATCGGTTCTCGTTCGGCGCGATCAGGCGGGGAGGCTCCGATGTGATCTACCCGTTCGACGGCTACATCGGCATGGTGGCCGTCGTTGCGAAGGCTCTCGATGCATGGGAGCGCCAACTCATGATGCAATGGATGAAGATCCAGGCCGGATTGGCCTGACGAAAGGAGTTCTGCCGTGAACAGGACACGGAGCTTTCTCATCGGGTGCGCTGCGGTGTGTGTCATAGCGGCAGCGTCGCATGCCCAGGGACCGCCCGAGATCGTCTGGACGAAGCTGGATGGTGTAAGGCCGGAACGCGTCGCGTTCTCCCCCGACGGTCGCTACATAGCCGCCGGCTACGACCTTGACAGCAGCGGCTACGTTGCGCTCCACCACGTGTCAACGGGCGCAGTCTACTGGGCTCGGGCAACCGCCCGAAGCCCTCGGTCCATCGCTTTCTCGCCGGACGGCACGCTGGTGGCCTCCGGGTGCGGTCAGGCGTACGGCGGCGGCCACCAGGTTGTTCGGATATGGCGCGTGTCGGACGGGCAGCTCGTCCTGGGCATCTACGACCACCTCTGCTCTGTTGCGTCCGTCGTCTTCACGCCCGACGGCCGCCAGATCGTGGTCGGGGCCATGGACGATCGAGAGTACCTGAACCGGGCCATCAGTTTCTACGATGTCCCCAGCGGGGTCCGGCGGCGCTGGTTCACCGACTGGAAGTATGTTGACGACATGGCGCTGTCGCCCGACGGCAGCCTCGTCGCCGGCACTGCGGCCAGAGACCTTCGGGTCTGGAGAGCGGCCGACGGCCAGGTCGTGTACGATGCGTCCCAGGTCCACCGTCCCGTGACGTTCTCGCCCGACGGCGAAACGCTGGCGATCGAAGGAGATCCTGGAATCGTCGAACTCAAGCGCTCCTCTGATGGGGCGGAGCTATTCCGGCTGGGGGAACACGCTCAGTATGCCGACATCTCCGGGATCGCGTTTTCGGCTGATGGAAGCGTGGTTGCGGCCTCCGAGAGCAGATATCACAGGCTTTTCCTATGGTCGCGGTCGGACGGCACGCTGCTGCGGTACTTCGAACCGGGGCATGAGCCGATGTCGGTGACGTTCTCGCCGGACATGGCGTACATGGCCTACAGCGACCGCGGGGGCTTGGTGCTGGCGCGCAATCCGTATGGTCCTCCGCCGACGCCGGAGGACTCCGCGATCGCGGTCGGCAATACGAGCGGCAGGATCGGGGAGAGCGTCACGCTCGCCGCCCAGCTTGTCTGCGTGGGTGGACCTGTGGCCGGCAAGCTCATAGCGTTCGCCGTGGACGGCGCCCCAGTCGGCCAGGCCGTGACCGACTCCACCGGCTGGGCGCGTCTGCAGTACACGGTGCCCGAGGTCGCAGGCGCCGGCTACCGCGTGGTCGAGGCGGCCTTCGCCGGAGACGCATACTTCAACCCGTCTCTGGGCGCGGGATTGCTGACGGTGCTGCGGACGGAGACCTTCGCGTACACCATTGACCGGACGGGCGCCATCGGGACGACATGCTATCTGAAGGGGTATCTCTACCGCTCCACCGACAGGATGCGTGTGGCCGAGCGGTCGCTCGTCTTCCGCGTGGACGGATCCGAGGTGGGCCACGCAGTAACGGCAGGCGGCGGCGCGGCGATTCTGGCCTACGCGATTCCGGACGGCGCAGGGGCGGGCCTACGCAACATTGCGGTCGAGTGGCCGGGGGATACGACATACTTCCCGTCGCAGGCGTCTTCCACGCTGACCTGCACGAAGGGTTCGCTCCTGATATGGGTGCTGCAGCCCCGAAGCGCACCGGTCGGAGGCTCGGTCTATCTTCGGGCGTTCGTGCGCACTCTGCCGAACCTCAGTTGGAAGAGCGGTGTCGCCATTGACTTCCTGGTCGGCGGGACGTCGGTTGGCGGCGACACCACCAATGCCAATGGTCGCGCCAGCGTCCTCTACACCGTTCCGCCGGGCATGGTCCCGGGCGATCATCCTCTCAGGTGCGACTTCGCGGGCGACGCAGCCTACGAGCCGACGACCGCAGGAGGGATACTCACCGTCACGCCGTAGAGGCCGGGCGCACCGTACCCCATAGGGGCGCAGGCAACCGCATGGCAGACGCCCCACCACACGGCTGACTGGACTCGCGCGGTTGGCTCGCCCTCGTAACGCGAAGGGGGACTGTCAGCGGCTCAGCGCTGCCGCCGCCTGAACCAGAGTGTGGCCCCGCTGAACCCGATGAGTATCGGAAGCTGGACCAGCCCGGGCTCCGGCGTATAAAGGAAGTTCGGGCCGAAGTAGCCCTTCTCCTCCTGTGAGTACGTACTGCCCGGATAGCCCGTGCTGCTCGTAGGCATCGCGAACGTAGGAAACCGCGCCGCCCGTGACCACGGAATCGGCGTATGCGGCGATGAGATCGTGTTGATTGGGGTTGGGGTGGGCTGTGGTGACAGGATAGACGGCGCCGATGCGGTACGTGCCCGGCCCAAGCGTGGTCGGAGTGACGGAAACCCATCGCCATTCCGAGCCCGGTGCACCTCCATCCGGGACCGTGCCTTCCACAAGCCGCGTCTTTACGGTGCCCGTTGACCATATGGTGACCAGATGGCTGTGGTTCAGCCCGTCGGCGCCGTAGTCCCACAGACCCAGGTGCGTGACGACCACGGATTGGCTAAGCGTGAACTCCCAGCCAAGTGTTGGCACTTCAGCGCCGCCGGTCTGATAGTCTGATGAGAAGCTGATCAGTGCTTGGTCGGCGCGTGCCGATCCGGACATGATGACCGCGAGAACTGCCATCAACGCCAGGTTGAGCCTACGTCGCATGATGCCGTCTCCAACAACCAGGATGTGCGGAACGGCAACGATTGTGCCACGCAAGCGCGTGTGACGACCGAGCCAAAGCAACCTTAACGCGGATAGGACGGGGCTGGGCCAACCGCCACGAGCAGCCTGCCTCGGCCTCGCAGCGCGACCGGGCCGACGCTCGTGCGCCGGCCCGGGATCATGCCCTTACGGCAAGGTCAGCTTGTCCTTGGGCAACGGCTTGAGGTTGAAGAACCAGTCGAGGCTCTTGTAGTCCGCACCCGCATTGGCGACTCGCTCGGTTGCCTCTGCGGTCGTGCCGGGCGGAGGGATGATGACATCGTCGCCGGGCTGCCAGTCGGCAGGCGTGGCGCAGGCATGGGCATCCGTGGTCTGCATGGCAATGAGCAGGCGCAGGATCTCGTCGAAGTTCCGTCCGTTGGACAGCGGATAATACATGAGCGCACGGACCTTGGCCCTGGGGTCAATGAAGAACACCGCGCGCACGGCCTTGGTATCGCTCTCGCCGGGCTGGACCATGCCGTAGAGCTTGGATACGGTCTGCTTCAGATCGGCGATGACAGGGAACGTGACATCCGCGTTCTTCTGGCCCTTGTACTCGATTTTCTCCTTGATCGTCCGCAGCCATGCGATGTGGCTGTAGGTGCTGTCCACCGACAGGCCGATGAGCTCGCAGTTGAGCTTCTTGAAAGACTCGACGCGCTTGGCGAACGCCAGGAACTCGGTCGTGCACACCGGCGTGAAGTCGGCCGGGTGGCTGAACAGGATAACCCACTTGCCCTTGTAGTCCTCCGGGAAGTTGATCACTCCATTGGTCGTTTCGGCTGTGAATGCCGGGGCATCTTCGCCGATGAGGGGCAGTCGGTTACCGACGGCTTGGTCTGAGCCGTGCTCGAGGTTGTCTCCCAACTCAGCGCTCCTTTCTGTGTTGTTGGAATGCTTGTCCGTCACTGCTGTATACGCATTTAGACTCTGTCCAGTTCGCCTGAAGCCTCAGATACAAAGTTGGAGAGCGCTCCCTGCATTCGGGTCAGCACTTCGATCCACTCACGCAGGTGCGCAACGCCTGACGGGGTGAGCGAGTACACTCGTCGTGCCGGACCTGCACCGGATACGTCCCATGCCGATGTTACATGCCCCGTCTGCTCCAGCGAGCGCAGAGTCCGGTATAGGCCGCCGCGGTCAACGTCCGAGTCGGTGAGTTGGTGCTCTTGCACGGCTGCGGCCAGCTCGTAGCCGTGCGCCGAGCCTTTGCGGAGAAGCGAGTACAGCGCCACGGGTTCGATGAACCGATAGACATTGCCCATCGCGCACGTGCAGGGTCGCTCCGGCCCGTGACGCCGGCAGAAGCCTCGCGGCCTTTGCGGCATCGGCGGCTCTTGGGTATCGCCCGGCATTTGTGCCCCCTCCCCTAACGTGCATCTCAGGATTCTTTCCATAGATGTTGCAATATCATACCACACGTGTCATACTAGGTGCAGGATACATCTAGCAACGCATAACGTATATGTGTAAGTAGGCAGACTGTCCGGGAACATTGGGAACTGAGGGGAGGATGACAGTGCGCATAGCAGTGACGGCAACTTCGACCGACCCGGATTCGCTCATGGATGAGCGATTCGGTCGAGCTCCATGGCTCCTGATCTACGATTCGGAAACCGACGAATGGACGGCCATGGACAACCAGGCAAACCGCGACGCGGCCCACGGCGCAGGTATCAGTTCGGCGCAGGCCGTCGCCCGGAGCGGCGCTAAGGTATTGCTGACGGGCAACTGCGGCCCGAAAGCTCTGGATGCGCTCACCCGGGCGGGTGTCCGCGTCGTGGAAGGACAGGAGGGCACGGCACGCAGCGCCGTGCAAGGGTTTCTTAGCTCATAGCACCACATTGGCGTCTGCACCACAGCGTGAGGCGCCCGACGCCGGGCAGACAGCCCGGGAAAGGATGACGGAGATGCCAGGAATGGATGGAACAGGTCCCTTCGGTGACGGACGCCCCGGTCGAGGTCTCGGACCTTGCGGGCGAGGAATGGCGTATGGTCGCGGCGCAGGCCGTGGCATGGGTTTGGGTCTGGGATGGAGGCGTGGTTTCGGCGCTGGTGTCGCTCCCGCAGCCGACCAGACGACCGAGGTGGAAGCGCTGCGCCAGAAAGTGGACGCTCTGACAGCCGCGCTCGAGGAGCTGCGTGGTCAGAAGAACGAGCAGGCGTAGGATCAACCGTCCGAAGGAGAGGTGAGCTCGCAGGTGAAGGTTTGCATAGCTAGCGGCAAGGGCGGAACAGGAAAGACGTTGATCAGCACGTCGCTCGCCCTGGCATTGGAGAAGACCGAGCCCGTTCAGTTGCTGGATTGCGATGTCGAAGCGCCGAATGCTCACCTCTTCCTGAATCCAAGCATTCGCCAACGCGTGCCGGTTGTTGTGCCCATGCCGCACGTTGACGATGGGGTCTGCGCGCATTGCGGCGAATGCGCGCAGGCCTGCCGCTTCAATGCCATCGCCTCGTTGCCGAACGGGACAGTCGTCTACGAGGATCTGTGCCATTCGTGCGGCGTATGCGCCGATGCATGTCCAACCGGCGCGATCACCGAAGTCAGCCGCGAGATCGGCCACGTTGATATCGGCCAGGCCGGCGATATCGCCTTCGCACGGGGCACGCTGAATGTGGGCGAGGTACGAAGCAGTCCCGTCATCGCGGCACTCAAGACCTACGCCGATCGCTCAAGAACGGTCCTGCTCGATGCCCCTCCCGGCACCTCGTGCCCGGTTGTCGAGACTCTGCGCGGCTGCGGCCTGGCCATCTTCGTGGGCGAGCCGACCCCGTTCGGTCTCAGCGATCTCAGGCTGGCCGTGGAGACCGCACGGGCTCTTGATCTGCCCTTCGCGGTGGTGGTGAATCGTGACGGGCTCGGCGACGACCGCCTCGACCGTTACTGCCGTGATGAGGCCATCCCCATCTGGGGACGTGTGCCCCACGATCGTGGCATAGCCGAAGCCTGCGCCCGTGGCGAGCGCGCCATCGAGACTTCCGAGGCGCTCCGATCCGCCGTCGAGGAGGTCGCCGAGCGGATCCGAAGGTTCGAGATGGAGGGAGTGCTTTGACCCGAGACCCTAAGAAGCCGATGGAGGTTGTTGTGCTCAGCGGGAAGGGCGGAACAGGGAAGACCAGTGTCACCGCGGCATTCGTGTCGCTCGCCGACAACCCTGTCGTGGTGGACTGCGATGTGGACGCGCCGGACCTGCACCTGATCCTGCAGCCGGAGCCGCGCTCACGGACTCCGTTCGTCTCCGGATACGAGGCCTTCATAGACCCCCAGCTCTGCGGCCGATGCGGTCGCTGCGCAGACGTCTGTCGGTTCGGCGCCATCGTCAGGCCCGGCAGCCGGCAGGAGCCATGGCGCGTGGACGCGATGTTCTGCGAAGGATGCGGCGCGTGCGAGCGCGTGTGCCCGCGCGGTGCCATTCGGATGAGTGAGGCCGAGCGCGGTGCATGGATGCGCTCGGACACGCGGTTCGGTCCGCTGGTCCACGCTGAAATGGCGCCCGGGGCCGAGAACTCCGGCTTGCTCGTTGCACTGCTCAGAGAACAGGCCGCCGAGGTGGCCCGTGAGGTTCAGTCGCCTTTGATCATCTGCGACGGCCCGCCGGGCATCGGATGCCCGACAATCGCCACGCTCACCGGCGCGAACCACGTCGTATTCGTCACGGAACCGAGCGAGGCGGGGCTCCATGACCTGGAACGCGTCGCCGATCTTGCGGCACGATTCCGTATGCCGGGCTCGCTGTTCATCAACAAGGCCGATTTGAACCCCGATGGCGCACGGCGCGCTGCCCGATTCGCGGCCGAGCGTGGGCTGACCCTGCTCGGCGAGACCGAATACGACACCGCGTTCACCGAGGCCCAACTGCGCGGATTGGCGATCACCGAGAACGGATCGGGCCCGTCTGCCACGGCCCTGCGCCAGGCATGGGATAGGCTGACGCAGGCGCTCGCCGAGCAACGGCGAACCGCGCCCGCCTCCAGAGCCCTGTGAATCGCCAGACCCGTCCGACCCGTCCGACCTGTCTGACCCGTCCGACGAAAGACCAAAGGAGAAACAGACCATGCGCCTTGCCATCCCGGTACAAGATGGCCGCCTTTGCGCCCATTTCGGCCATTGCAGGGTCTTCGCCCTGCTGGACATAGACCCCGCGACCAAGCAGATCGTTGCGTCGTCCAATGTCGAGCCGCCGCCCCATGCGCCGGGCGTCTTGCCTCGTTGGCTGAAAGATCAGGGCGCCGAAGTCATCATCGCCGGAGGCATGGGACAACGCGCCCAGGCGCTATTCGTCGAAGCGGGCATCGAAGTCCTCACCGGCGCGCCTGATCACACTCCGGAGGAGCTGGCCCTCGCCTACACGAGCGGCACGCTCGCACAGGGCGACAACATCTGCGACCATTAGGGCTGCAGTGAATACGACATCAGCCCGGAAGAGGCGAGACGCTCCAACGCGAGCGCAATCAACCGATCATCGAAGAGCTTGGCTTTGCGAGCCCCGGCACCGCGGCCGCCGGGCCAGACTGCGATTTTCGCCTTCACCGAAGCCAGGTTCGGCTCGATTCGCGCTACAGCCAGAAGCCAGTCAACCGTCGCCAACAGCTCCAATCCGAGCGGCGTCTCGAAGCCGTCCACAACCGCTGAAGCACGTTCCAGGGCGCCACGGTACTGCGCGGCGGAAGCGCTGGACAGATATCTTGCGACCTCGGCTTGCTTGTTCATGTCGAACCAGATGAGGTCGTAGGGCCGCGCATCTGCGAGCCGACGATCGCAATGCAGAAAGCTGCCATCGAGCCCATCCAACAAGTGCCGCAGACCATCCGCGTAGGGCCCGTAGCGCCTCGGGACGAACGTCAACTTCAGAGGATCCGGCAAGCCTGCCTGCTTGAGCGTCCGATGCAGGAACCAGACGAGCTTCTGCACCTCAAGAACGGAGCAGTCCATGCCCAGCGAACAGCAGCGGCGCACCATCTCGGCGACCAACGCTCGCGCTGGGGTCAGTTCCGTCAAGCCCCGCCGCTTGGGGACAGCATGATACTCGTCCGAAGGCTCGTACACGATGTACTCGACATCAGGTGTCTGGGCGCACGCAGCCTCGATCTCCCGTCGCACATGCTCCCAGACCAGCCCCCCGTTGCCGCAACCCAGAGGCGGCAAGGCGACCGAGGATATGGCGCGTTCCCGCACGACTCGGAGAAGATCAACGAGACCGTCCCGGATCCAATCCATCTGGGACGAGTGCCGCCAGTGCCTCTTGGTGGGGAAGTTGATGATCCACCTCGGCCCCATCATGGCCGGGTTCTCAGTCACAAACATCCGTCCTACGCGCACTTCGCCGGACTTGCACGCAGCCTCGTAGGCTCGTGCGTTGTCCGGGAAAGCCTCCCGGAACAGCAACGCAACACCCTTGCCCATGACCCCGACCTCGTTGACGGTGTTCACGAGGGCTTCGGCTGGAGCATCGAGTATGTTCCCCGTCGTGTAGCGGATCATCACACATACCACTCAGGGCGTGTACGAACGGTCACGCCGATACCCACTTCGTCGGCCACCGATTCAATGCGCCGTTTGGATACCTCATCATAGCACCCGATGCCCGCGAGAGCGTCCACCGGCAAGCGCCGGTAGACCAGCGCCTCCGCCTGGTAGCGCTCGAGTTTCCCGGGGTCCTCCGGATCGCGACGGAAGTCCCGGCTGTTCAGCAAATCCCAGTCAATGCGACTCAGGTCCATAAGGTCACTGGAGTAGCGTGCCGTAATGGGGAGCGCGTGGCGATCGGTGAAGACAAAAGGGACGTCGCGCGCGGCAAGCGTGCTCAGGGATGCCACGAGCATGACGATCGCTTCTCTCGGCTGACGGGGCATGCCGCGATAACCTGTCACAACGTTGTACAGCATCGGCGACCAGGGCGTGAAGTAGAAAGGCACGTAGTCACTCAGCGTTCCGAACGGCGCTATCGGTACGGCCCGGTCACGTCGTTTGCCGATCACCTCAGGATCGCCGATCTGCTTGTACTCGGGATCGCGGAGGTCCGAGCTGCGACAACACAGGCCGTGCCGCAGTATCCAGCGCACGTTGTCTATGTGCGTGATTCGAAAGATCAGCGGGTGCTTGTGGCTGAGCGTCAACGCCATGGTCTCTTCCGCATCCGGCCGTCGCCGAGGCATCCTTTGTGAGGCGGTCCCAGTATCCCCTGGCGTTGCCGGCGTGATGGCCTCCGCTTTCCTCGGCGACCAGACCTCGGATTCCTTGTTCGCGATGCGGGCTGTCGCCTCCTTGTCTGGCAGGTCCTGTGGCGCGGCCTAGCCGGTGCGCTGGGCCGACGCCTGACCGAATGCGACTTCAGGAAGGACCTTCCCACCAACGCCGCGAATATACTCGGCACGATGGAGGTTCGTTTCACCAAGATGCAGGGCATCGGCAACGATTTCGTGGTTGTGGATGCCCGAATGGGCCCGGCAACCGACTGGCCTGAGTTTGCTCGCAGGGCCTGCAAGCGGCGATTCGGCATCGGCGCGGACGGGCTCCTGATCGTCGGAGAGGCGCCGGATGCCGACGCGGCGATGCTGATGTACAATCCCGACGGAACTCCGGACTTCTGCGGCAACGGCCTCCGATGCGTCGCCCGATTCGTGGCTGACCGCAAGGGCAGCGGATACCCCGCAACGCTCACGCTCGCGACTCTGGCCGGACACAAGCGAGCCACAGTCGAACGGGCGGGCGACAGCGTCGCGGTTACGGCGGACATGGGACGGCCCGAGTTCGACCCTGCACGGGTACCCATGAGCGTCAATGCGCAGGAGGCGCTCGACTACCCTCTCGAGCTGTCCGACCGCGTCCTGAGGGTCTCCGTGCTTTCGACGGGCTCAACGCATGCTGTGGCGTTCGTTGATGCCTTGCCCTCCGATCCCGAGTTCGCTGCCGTCAGCGCCGAGGTTGAGACACATGCGCTTTTTCCTGAACGTACGAGCCTCATGTGGGTACAACATTCCGGTGAGGATGCCCTCAGGCTTCGCATATGGGAGCGGGGCGTCGGCGAAACCCTGGGCTGCGGCACCGGAGCGTGCGCCGCGGCCGTTGCCGCACGTCGGAAGGGGATTGTCGGACGAACGGTTAGGGTCCGGAGCGCAGGCGGCGAGCTCATCGTCAACTGGGAGCCTGGCGACACGATCATCATGACCGGACCGGCCGAATACGTCTGCGAAGGGACGATGAGCCTGTGAAACCGTCTCGGACACCAGCGCGCGTTCAGGGTAAGCCGGCGTGAGCGGTCGCCGACCGAGCCCCCGAGCCCGCCGCGAGTTCTGGCTGGGGATCGCTTTCATCTCACCCTGGCTCGTGGGCTTCCTCGCGCTCACACTTTATCCGGTGCTGGCGTCACTGTACTATAGCTTCTGCGAGTACCGCGTCCTGACGCCGCCGCGATGGGTCGGTCTGCGCAACTACATCGAGCTCTTCTCCGACCACGACTACTTCCTTCCGTCGCTGGCCAACACGGCATTCATGTTCCTCGAGCTTCCGATCGCGCTGGCGCTCTCCGTTGCCATCGCTCTGCTGCTGAACCAGAAGCTGAGGGGCATGGCCTTCTTCCGCACGCTCTACTACCTGCCGTCGGTGGTGCCCACCGTGGCGGCTTCGATCCTGTGGCTCTGGCTCCTCAACCCCGAGTACGGTCTCGTCAACAAGACGCTCGAATGGCTTCACCTGCCCACGACCGAGTGGCTCCAGAGCCCGCTATGGTCCAAGCCGGCATTCATTGTGCTCGACCTGTGGATGATCGGCGGCGGCATCGTGATCTACCTTGCCGCGCTTCAGGGCGTGCCCGAGCACCTCTATGAGGCCGCCGATCTCGACGGCGCTTCGGCATGGCGAAAAACCTGGCACATCACGCTTCCCGCGATCTCGCCCGTGATCTTCTTCAACATGATCCTGGGCATCATCGGCACGTTCCAGTACTTCACCCAATCGTTCCTGATGACCGGCAGCCCGCCCGGCGGACCGGCGAACTCAACGCTGTTCTACGCGCTCTATCTGTTTCAGAATGCGTTCACCTACTTCCGCATGGGCTATGCCTCCGCAATGGCATGGGTGCTGTTCCTGTTGACCTTGCTCGCAACGCTGCTGGTGTTCCGCTCGTCGGCCCGATGGGTCTACTACGAGGGCGACACACGATAGCCGGCTCGCAGCGACCGAACCGAGAACCATTCAGAGGAGCCATGGCCATGCTGCAGCAGGTGCGGAACTCCATCGAGATCGGCATAGAGTGGCTCTCGGCCGAGATCAAGGCGGCCGAAGAGCGCACGGGAACGATGGCCGGCACGTTCAAGCGGATACGCGAGGTTGACGCCGACATCGTCAAGAACCGGCAGGCCACCAACGAAGCGATCAACAGGCAAATCCAGCGCATCCTGACAAGAGGGGACTGACGCGGGTCGCCGTCGGAGTGACGGCGCACACAGGTTCTTGCGACACTTTGGGAACGCCGGGATGGCAGAGGATGGGCGCTGACATGGCTGAACCGATCATAGTCGGCATTGGCGGACCGAGCGGGAGCGGCAAGACCACCATTGCCGATGCCCTGGCGCAACGCCTCGGGCCCGAACGCTGCGCCGTGATCCGGCTCGACAGCTATTATCGCGATCTTGCCCACCTTCCTGCCGGACGACGAGCGGCATGGAACTTTGACGCGCCCGACTCCATCGAGATAGAGCTCCTGGTGCGCGACATCGAGGTCCTCAGTCGGGGTCTCACGATCGAGTCCCCCACGTACAGCTTTGTCACCCACTCGCGCAACCCCGAGACCGTTTCCATCTCCCCAAGGCATGTCGTCATCGTCGAAGGCACACTGGCCCTGCACTGGAGCGAACTGCGCGAGCAGATGGCCATCCGGGCCTACGTGCATGCCGATGAGGCGCTCTGCTTCGAGAGGCGGGTGCGTCGCGACGTGTCCGAACGGGGCAGGAGCGTGACCGGAGTCCGCGATCAATGGCGGTCCACAGTGTGGCCCATGCATCTCCTCTACGTGCTGCCCAGCCGCGCCTATGCGGATATCGTCCTGGACGGCACGCATACGCTCGAAGCCGCAGCCGCACTCGAGGATGCCATCGGTGAGGAGGCGTGAACCAAACTGGCCGGTAGGATCGGGCTGTAGGCCAGAGAACCACCAGGATCGGCCGGCTCAGGGAACGAGCAGCGACGAGAACCGCATGCCGCCGTCGCCCCATCTGGCGTCGCCGGTGTGGGATGGCAAGGCTCCGTGGGAGGGCGAGGCTCCCGCCGAGCCGCCGGACATCGGGAGGGCGAG
>DYKI01000043.1:0-4039 GCA_020722705.1 Chthonomonas calidirosea
CTGCACACTCCGTCGCGCGCGGGAGAGGGTAGGGTGAGGGTTCAGCGCCCCCCATGTGCAGCGCCCTGTGCGCCAGCAGCATCGCCCCATCGCACGCGAGCACGACCAGCAGCGGCATGGCAGGCGCCATGATGCGCCAGTAGGCCCAGGGCTCTCCTCCAACCATCACTTGATAGGCGATCAGCGCACCCATCGGCACTGCGAGCATCGCCTTCGCCCTCGACGGGGTGAGCGCCATGCCGTATGCCGCAAGACCCAACAGCGGGATCAGCCCTTCCAGGAACGGACCGACAAACGTCGCTCCGTCGTGAAGCCGAATGCGCCACGGCACTCCGGTCAGTTTCAGGACGGCCGTGTTGGGCAGCCACTCGCCGTAGTAGGCCAGTCGGAATGCGGTGTGCGAAGCGGCAACCGCTGCCACCGGCAGGGTGAAGAGCGCCAGCAGCACGACAGCCCTCCCAGGCTCACGTGTATCGTGCCGCTTGGCCCTCCATATGGCGGATGCGCCGAAGATCGCGCCTATCAGCACAGCGTCGGGCCGACACAGGTAGAGCATCGCGGTCAGTGCGCCAAGCTGCAGCGAAGTCGGGCCCGGATCGCCGCCGGACAGGGCCGTGCGAGCGCTTAGCACGGTCAGAAGCGCCACAAGGCCGGTTTCCATGCCCAGCAGCGACCAGAAAGACAGAACGTACACCGACAGGATCGAGGCCAGAGGAAGCCACGCCGGACCGCGTCGTTCGGGTATGGCGATCCGCTCATACAGCCGCGCTCCGAGCAAGCCGACCGCGAGCACGATCAGAACGCCGAGGAACTGGACCGCCAGTACGGCGGCTGACTTCGGCAAGAACGCGAGGCACACCGCCATCAGAGCAACCATCAGTGGGTTTGAGTACCCCTCGACAACCTCGCCAGGGTTCCAGACCAACCCGCGTCCTCGCACGAGGTTCTCGGCGTAGCGCATGGAGATCATCGCATCGTCGAACAGACAATACGCTCTGCCGCCGTCGTCGAGCCTGACTGACGACGTGCGCATGAACCCGGCCGACCAGGCGATGAACAGGGCGCAGACGCATACGACCGCAGTCCGCGCCGCCGATCCATTCGATAGACCGCGCACGAGCCGAGAGCCAGGAGCCGAAAGCCAGGAGCCGAAAGCCATCTGTACGGGGTTCCGCACGCGATCGAACCACTCCTGCATGGCGCGGGCCGACGGTTCCGTGCGACGGGATTCGTCACGCCGATCCGCACCGCCGCCATCGGGCGAATCCGACTTGTCCCAACGATGCAGGGATCCGGTACAGGCGCATGGAATACCGGTCACAGCACGTTTCGGAGGCAGCGCAATGACACAACGTTACCGGCTTGCTGTGATCGGCGTAGGCAGGCCATGGAAGAGCGATGGAGCGACAGGCTTCGGCATGGCGCACTCGCACGTTCAGGGATTCGCCAAGACGGGCCGATGCGACCTCGTGGCCATCGCCGACATCCGTCGCGACAACGCCGAGGCTTTTGCAGCCCAGTACGGCAATCCGGCGATCTACGAGGACTATGTCGCCATGCTGGCCGCCGTCAAACCCGACATCGTGAGCATCTGCACGTGGCCCCATCTGCATGCTCCAATGACGTTGGCTGCCGCCGAGGCCGGCGTCCGCGCGATCCATTGCGAGAAGCCCATGGCACCCACCTGGGGCGAGGCGCGCACCATGCACGAAGTGTGCGCCGCGCGAGGCGTTCAGCTCACGTTCGACCACCAGCGCCGCTTCCTCGAACCGTTCGGCAAGGCCCGGGCGATGGTCAAGGATGGGGCCATTGGGCGGCTGCTGCGAATGGAAGCCCAATGCGCCGATCTGTTCGACTGGGGCACGCACTGGCTCGACATGCTGCACTATTACAACGACGAAACTCCAGCCGAATGGGTCATCGGCCAGATTGACTGCCGAACCGACCGCAAGGTCTTCGGCGTCCCCCTCGAAGGTCAGGGACTGTGCCACATCAAGTTCGCCAACGGAGTCCGGGCGACGCTCGTCACCGGCCATGAAGCCGACATCGGCTGCGCCAATCGCCTCATCGGCACCCACGGCATCATCGAGATCGGCTGGGACCGTCCGGTCCTTCGGGCATGGCTCAAGGGAAGCCCCGATTGGGCAGAGATACCCGTCGGCGAGGGCATCCACGACGGCGTTGCACATGAGCGCGTCGCGGCCGACATCGTGCGGTGCCTCGACACAGGGGATCGCCCGCTTCTGTCGAGCTTTAACGCCGTCAGGGCGACCGAGGTGATCTTCGCCGCCTATGAATCCAGCCGGACAAGGGGGCGCATTGACCTTCCGCTCCAAACCGAGGATTCTGCGCTGCTGACCATGATCGAGCAGGGATTGATGGGCCCTAACAGAAAGTCGTAGCCCATGAAGACCATTGAAATCAACTACCTCGCCGCCGAGTGCCCGTGCTGCAAAGCCCGCCGGACCGCCGATGCCGATGCCGAATGGCCGTGGGAGTGCCAGTGCAATCATTGCGAAGTGGTCGCCATGGGGCGCACTTGCGGCGGCCCGGGCAAGTGCTGGGACGGTTGCCCATATCAGGCGCCGAAGCACGATTCGGAGTAGCGTTCAGGGAGGGTTGTCCATCATGCACGGAGTTCGGCGTTCCCGGGGCGAGGCTTGGTTTCGATACGCTTCGCACTCAACCACCGCCTCATTCGTAGGAGCGCTGTTGGCCCTGAGCGTTCCCGCATTTGCCATCGAACTCCAGGCCGCCGATTTCGGAGCCGTCGGCGATGGGAAGACCGACTGCACAGCCGCAATCCAGAAGGCGCTCGATGCGGCTCGCGATTCCGGGGGCGGCAGGGTTCGTCTCCCGTCCGGAATGCATCTGGTGAAGGGACACCTGCGCATTCCCGCCAATGTGGCGCTTGTGGGTGAATGGGAAGCCCCACCGATCGCTTCACGCATCGGACCGACCGAGCGCATCGCCGCGCCGCCGGTCAATGCCCGGGCCGCGATCATGGCCGGTTCGGTCCTGCTTGCCGTCGAGGGCGAGGGCGACGAGAAGGCTCCGCCGTTCATCTTCATGGAGCACAACGCGACACTGAAGGGCCTGATTGTCTATTACCCGAACCAGGTGACATCCCCGGAGCCTAAGCCCTATCCGTGGACCATTGCCGGCGCGGGCGACAATATCAGCGTGCTCGACTGCCTCCTCGTCAATCCCTACAAGGCCGTGGACTTCGGCTCCCAACCGTGCGGGCGGCACCTGATCCGCAACCTCTATGCGCACGCGATCTGCCGCGGGCTGTTCATAGACAAGTGCTACGACGTCGGCAGGGTCGAGAACGTCCACTTCTGGCCCTTCTGGATGCACCTGAACCCGGACGGCATGGAGACGCTGAGCAAATGGATCATGAAGAACGGCACGGCGTTCGTGTTGAGCCGATCGGATTGGCAGTACATCAGCAACTCGTTCTGCATCTCGTACCACACGGGCTTCCACTTCAAGACCTCGGCCCCGGACGGTCCCGGCAACTACCTCCTGAGCCAGAGCGGCGCCGACTGCTGCGACATCGCCGTCAATGTCGAGGAGACGCAGGGCCACTCCGGCGTCAGCTTCTCCAACAGCCAGATCTTCGGACGGATCGTGGTCGGCGACAAGAACCATGGCCCGGTCCGATTCACCTCATGCGGCATCTTCGGCGCGTCCGAGGTTCACGAACCGGCCGATCCTGAGGTCGTGCGTATCGAAGGGCAGGGCCGCGTCTCGTTCAGCAACTGTCACTTCTACGCGATCAACGGCAAGACCGCGACGCCAGTGTTCATCCGTCAGACGTCGGGCCGCCTCAGCGTATGCGACAGCCTGTACATCGTCAACAGGTTCCTCGACCCGGTGCCGCTGGTAATCGAAAAGGGCGCCATCACCACGTTCTACTGCCGCAATGAACACTACACGACGAAGCGTGTCGTCAACAAGCGCGGCAAAACCGCACGCGTCATCATCAAAGACAACGTCTACGCCGATACGAAGTGACGCCCGGAGGGCGAGGCTC
>DYKI01000043.1:4139-21487 GCA_020722705.1 Chthonomonas calidirosea
GGAGGGCGAGGCTCCCGCCGAGCCGCCATCTGCTCCTCCTGTGCGTACCGACTCCGTTAGCGCCTCCGACGCATGCGTTCGGCATCGCCGCGCCCCAAGCTCCAGGACAGGATGACGAACTCCTCGGGCTTCAGCATCGCTGCCTCCGATCGCTGCACACTCGCGGGCACGGCGGTCATGTTCCCTGCCGGCATGGCCGCCGTCATTGTCGCCCTACAGATCACGTTCCTCCTCCGTGGCGCGTCTCGCCGTTACCGCGTCAAACGAAGCGCTGCTTTCCGTTCACCGGCCCGTTGCCTCAACCAGCAACCGGTCGCTCACGGTCCGTGCCCCAAGGATGACGGAGAGGCCATCGGGATTGGCCAGCACCCGCCAGGAGCGTGACGCCGATGCGCCGCCGCCCGAGCATCGGACCCGAACCGCGCAGGCCGAGTGCCGTGGTATGGGCTCCCGTGCGGTTGTCGCGAGCGCCTCCAGAGCCAACGAAGGGCGAACGTCTGCGGCGAGGCCGACAGCCCAGACATAGGTCGTCGCTACGGCCTGACGCCGCAGGATGACGATCGGAACGCGGTCCTCGGTGTTGGCCCCCACGCCCGTCCCGACGATGGCGCGCGTTGGAACGTCGCCCGGCATGACCGTGATCCACCAGGATCCGTCGGCCGACTTGCGTTGTGTCTTCAGATGGAGCGGCGGCTCGGCGGGAGCCTCGCCCTCCCGAACTGCCTTGATGGGCAGCGATCGGGCATCACGCACGTGCTTGTAGCCGGGCTTGTCCGGCAACGCCGCAGGCTCCCCGTCAGGCAACTCCGCCCAGGCTCCTTCCGGATGGTAGGCAAGGTCGAAGGTGCGCGCCGTGGCCGACGCGATATCGCCTTCCGGCGCAACCTGATCCACGAACAGCGCGACTTCGTTGCCGAGCAGAGCGGCCGTCCGCCTGAACCGAAGGCCTGCGAGCGCCGGACCTGCGTCAACGGTTACGCCCTGCCAGTTCGGCCCGACCCGGCAGGCCAATGAGCGCCCCGTCGCGGCTGCCTGCGATCGCTCGTCAACCACCAGCGTGTTGTGGGCCAGGGTCGTTCGATACCATTCCGACTGGATCGGAACGCCGTAGGCCGCCGTTCCCGGATCGCCGGCGAGCACGCTGCCTCGCGCAAAGAGCACGAAACTGCTCTTGTCGGGGTGACCATGTCCGCCGCCATGCGGACCCCACTTCAGACACAGCCAGGCTGGATTCGTGCGGTCGCTCGAGCGCAGGATCGTATAGCCCGATGCCTCGTATTCGCCGCCCCGAACTGCGGTGGATGCTGCGTCCACCACCTTGGCCACCCCATACAGCAGCGACTGCAGACTCTGCCGGTCGGGTCCAATCGCTCTGGCGATGATCGGGTCGCCATAGCGCGCATAGCCGATCTCGTAGTTCGGGTTGTCGTACGGCGTGACGATGCGTGAATCGTTAAATGGGGGAAGTTTGCCGTCGGGCATGGCCAGCAGGATAGGCGACCTGAACATGCGCTTGTAGGCGTCTCCGTACAAATCTATCCCGCAGTTGCGGGCGGCTTCGGTGAGGGGCCAGAGGGCATCCATCGTGTAGAAGTGGTAGCCCCAGGCTCCCTCCCACCATTGCCCGTCGGCATTGACACCCTTGGCCATCTGCTGACGATACCCATGCGCGCTGTCCACGGCATCGGCGATCAACTCACGGTCGTCGAACAGGAAACCAACGAGCCCGACCGCGGAGTTCTTCCAGCATTGGATGTTGTGTATCGCCATCCGGTGCTTGCGGATGACGTCGTTGACGGCAGGGAGGAACAGCTTCGTCTTGAGCGTTTCGCGGTCGGCAGGGCTGAGACGATCCCAGATGCAGTCCGCGCCCTGCGCCGCGCGGATGATCCAGATGGCCTCGTTGAGCGTCTGCGACGTGATGCGCCCGCCGCCAACGGCTGCACGTCCCTGGTTGTTGTGGAGCGGGTAGCTCAAGTACCGTTGGGCATAGGCCAGCAGGATTTCCTTCGCTTTGTCGGCGTAACGGGCATCACCCGTCAACTGATACACGACGCCGAGCAGCCGCACGGCATCGGCGTTGCTGTTGTGCTCGTGGCCAATGATAACGTCATCGTACGGGTAGCCCGTGAAGACCTCGCCATCAATGGGGCAGACGTGCCGGGTCGGCGATTCCGTGCGCAGGCGGGCGCCGTGCTTCTTGCACGAGTACCAGTGCGACCACTGCCCGCCTCGGTCAGGCAGAGCTACGGCCTTTCGGAGCCATCTATCCGCCTGCTTTCGAAACGCTGCAAGCGACCGCCTGGCCCAGGCATTCTGCGCGATCTTGGCCTTCAGGCCCGGCAACTCGGCCCGGCTGATCAGCAGGCGCGGATGGTCGGGGAGCGCTCGCGGCGCCGCCTGATGCGCCACGCCAACGGTGCACACGAACAGCACCGCAGCCGCAATCAGCGCGTGGGATGTTCCCGATCGCATGGTGATCCTCCCATCGTCATCCGAAGTCACATGGACCAGAGCAGCGCAAAGCCGCGATGTGCGACGGGATGTCGAAGCCGTGCATCGTTCCGCGGCTGGATATGCCTCCGCTCGCAGACATGCTGCCCGGGTCCTTCGCGCTCGACAAACGAGAGTCCTGCCTCGATACGAACGCTCGCGGGTCGCGCGATGGCCGGCTCGCAGCTTGTGACAGGCGCGGTTACCCTTCCAGACACAATGCGCGCCCAGCGCGTGCCGACGCCTTTCCGAATCCGTAAGGCCGACGCGAGTACACCGTAGCGGAGGCAACCACACGTCATGAGGCTGCGATGCGCACCGAACGAACGAAGGGCTTGCACCGGTGACGACACGTCGGAGCTAGGGTATCTTACCGGTATGATCGAGCCCACGTCCATTGAGTCTGTGTACGCCCCCGAGGCGCGTGCAGTCGTCTACCCGGGTGACTGCCTCGATCTCCTGAGTTCCATACCCGCCGGCTCTGCCCGGCTCGTTGTGACCTCGCCGCCGTACAACATCGGTAAGGAGTACGAGACGCGCCGAGGCCTGGACGAGTACATCGCCGATCAGACTGCCGTGATACGCGAGTGCGTTCGGGTCTTGTCCGCTTCCGGGAGCCTGTGCTGGCAGGTGGGCAATCATGTTGTGAACGGTACGGTGGTCCCACTTGACATCGTGCTGTATCCGGTTTTCGCGGATGCCGGAATGCTGCTCAGGAATCGCATCATCTGGCACTTCGAGCATGGCCTCCACTGCACGCGCCGACTGTCGGGACGCTATGAAACCGTCATGTGGTTCACGAAGACCGATCAGTACGTCTTCAACCTGGACCCGATCCGGGTCCCACAGAAGTACCCCGGCAAGAAGCAGTACAAAGGTCCGAGAGCCGGCGAGTACTCCTGCAATCCACTCGGAAAGAACCCAGGCGACGTCTGGGTGATCCCGAACGTGAAGTGCAACCACGTTGAGAAGACCGAGCATCCGTGTCAGTTTCCCGTC
The DNA here is from genome assembly GCA_020722705.1 of Chthonomonas calidirosea. Classification (GTDB taxonomy): domain Bacteria; phylum Armatimonadota; class Chthonomonadetes; order Chthonomonadales; family CAJBBX01; genus JAAYVH01. Next base: position 7,632 of record DYKI01000043.1, read on the forward strand.
GAACTCATCGAGCGGCTCGTTCTTGCGTTGACAGAGCCCGGAGACCTGGTCATTGACCCGTACATGGGAACCGGTACGACCGCCATCGCCGCGATCCGACACGGGCGGCGCGCAGTCGGTGCCGAGATCGTGCCGAAATACGTTGAGCTCGCACGCGACCGGATCACCAAGGAGATGCTCGGTGTGCTCAGGACCAGACCGATGGATAGACCTGTCTATGACCCCCGTGATGCCGGCCGCAGCCTGACCACGGCGCCGTGGCTCCGGACCGACGCTATGAGAACGCTGTTCAGCGACGACTCCTTGGGGAACCCATGAGGATTGCGGGATACCATTCCCATCTGAACGGACTTGAGTATCTGCTGGTGCATCACCCGGACCTCTGGAAAGAGGTCGAAGAGGTCACTCAAGCGATAGATGCCGATGCGTGCAGGACCAAGGTATCCCAAGAGACCCGCACGGCGGGCCGTGTGTTCTATAGCCCGAAGGACATCAACCACGCATACCGTTACGAGCTTGGCCGCAGAGGCTGGAGCGAAAGCAGAGTCAAGTACTGGGTGACCGATGACGTCCGACTGATCCGTCAGACACTGACGGCACCACCTGACCGGCAACGTCGGGAGATTGAAGCCGCAGGCCACACGGCGATTAAGAGCTACAACCAGACGGACTTCGTCAAGGAGCGCGTGGCTATCGAGGTCCAACTCGGCAAGTATGCATTCGTGGCGTACGACCTCTTCGTCAAGCACCTCGCGTTCTATGTCGGCAACCAGATAGATGTCGGCATTGAGATACTTCCCATGAAGTCCTTGCAGGCCGAGATGAGTTCCGGCGTTGCCTACTACGAAGGCGAGCTGTACAACGTCGTTCGAAACGGCCGCGGCGTTCCGGCGGTTCCTCTCGTCCTCGTCGGCATTGAGCCATAGGGCATCAGCGCAACGGGCATCAGCCTCTGCGAACCGCTTTCGCCATCAGCTTCATCGCGTCCAGTTCAGGCGGGCGGCGGCCCCAGGTGCCGGCGGTACCTCCACAGATACGCTGCACGCCAAAGCCCGGCACTGCGAGCATTGGCCGAAGCTCAGGTGGAACGTAGGGTTTTGCTCTGGAGTTGCCGCTCGTATCTTGACCATTTCCGCCATGGGCAGGCATCGGCGAACCGGTCGGACGGCCATGACCGAAGCGGTTCGTGGACCTCGATACCCTCGATGGCTTCACGTCGGATGTCGCGCGATTCGAAGGTGAAGCACACGATATCGTTCAGTGCGCTTGCCCGCCGGCGCTGCAGATCGTTGGCGTCACGCTTGCAGCGATAGCTGTATGCCCGCGGCAACGAGCGGATTCGGTCTCGGCATTCGGGTGGCCCATCAGGTCAGCCGGTAGATGTAGGCGTCCTCAATGTACTCGCCGTTCACCACGTGACCGATCAACCGTAGGCCCGCAAAGGGCCCTTCGACCACCATGGCGGACCTGAGTCTCCCGAGCGCACCGGTGTCCGGAGGACTCAACATCACGGCGTCGAACGGCAGGCCAAGCAAGTCGTCGCGCACGTCCTGTAGTGCCTCTCTCATGCGACCGTACCGGGCCAACGGGCCTTCGTCGCGGAGCTTGCGATCGGAGATCAGCAGCTTCCAGCTCTCCCGATCGGTATCGTAGAGCCAGAGCGCAGACTCCGGCTTCAGCCCTGCCGCGTCCAGTCGCTCGACCAAGCGCCTTCCCACGGCGACCATGCTATCTGTCAGCGGTGTTGTTACCATCGCTCCCTAAGCCAAGTCAGTATCCCATCGGAACGCGTACAAGCCACCAGCATGTCCTGCGCCATTGCCTTGCTGATCGAGGCATCGTACCTGGCCTCTTCCGACCAGTCCTTCACAGTCGCCCAACTGTCAGCCAACAAGGGCGAATGCAGCATGTCAGCTTCGAGGCTCTCCTTGAGTCCCGCAAGCCGCAGAAGCTCAACGGGCCTGTGTATGTAGAACTTGCTCCCATCCTTGGGCGGAAAGTCGTAGCGCCTCACCTGCTTCGCAATGCACGCCTTGATGGCGCACTCAACTGCGTACCCTGACGAATGTCACGCACCCGCGTAACACCGTTATCGCAGTGGTGCCCGCGCCTCCCGCAACCGCATCTCATATAGCTTCTGGAACTCACGTCTGTTCACGTTCCCTGTCTCATGCCGCCTGCGTTGCCGACCTCCACAGCATAGCGACCCCGGAGTGCGCCGTCAACGCTGCCGCTCGATCATCACAAGGTCGTTCGCATCGGCGTGCACGGTGCAGCCATTCCTCGTGCCAACCACTCGTCCCGGCCCGATCTTGCGCAGCTTAGGTCCCTCCAACTCGACCACAGATGCGGTGGCGCCGTATCCCGCGCCCGATAGCCGTATGGCGCCGCCATTGGTCAGGGACACAACAAACCGTGCCGCATTCTGCACGGGCTTCCCGTCCAGCGACGCCATCATCCACGGCCCGCTGCCGCCTCCTATCTCGCGACCGTCCACAGTCAGGATGCCGGTGCCTGTGGCGGCCAGAACTCCGCCCTCCGCGTTCAGCACGACGAGGCACGGCCAGTTGGCAGCGGCGCTCCAGCGAACCGTGTGGCCACCGGCACGAACAGTGACGGGCATCGGCCCCTTGATGTCGGATCGGGCGAACAGAGCAATCAGCGTGTGGCCTTCGGCCTTGCGGGCTGTGGCGCGCCAGACACCGGTCGCAGCCTCCACCGTCGCGTCCGGCAACGCCCCAGCCTGCCTTACGAGGTCGAGGTAGAGGTTGCGCCGGGGATCGGCGGTCACGTCGGGATGGAGAACGAACACGTCGTGGCCGGCCATGGACTCCCATGCCTCGCGCGAGACGATGAGCTGTCCTTTTCCGCGGGGCACATAAGTCAGGTCGTCAGGCAGCCGCCGGAAATGCTCATCCCCTCCAGTCCGTTCCGCCATGAAATGGGATGGGACCGCAGCTCCCCCGCCCCCTTGTGCGGGCGGGGGCTGGGCGGAGGGGGGACCTGCGTTGGCAATCGGCCCGCTCTCCGGCAGCGCCGACAGGTAGACCGTTGTGCCGGCACGCGCAAGATCAAGCAGTCTCGTCTGGGCGTCTTCAGACATGCGACCGGCGAAGGGCGCAATCACGAGGCGGGGTGTCTCTTTCTGCCCTGCATGAGCAGGGATGTCCGCCTCGTTCACCACGTCGAATCGCACATTCGTCGCGAGGAGGCACTCGAGTGCGGAGGCCAAGCCGGTCCACGCGGCAGGCTCCGGCGCGCCCAGACGCCACGAATCGGGCATGACGAACACGGTCGGCGCAGGTTCGTATTGATGCGGCATCAACTCCGTGACGAACCGAAGGTTCCGCCAGAGCCGCAACGCCGGTTTGGGCCGCAGCGGGTTGTTGTAGGCCACACCCCACGGAAACACGCTGTCGGGATCATCGGCCCAGCACCAGTTCTGGATTTTGGTCACATCGTAGGCGAGGGCGGCATGCACGATCCACCAGAGCTGCCGCCGCTGTTCCTCTTCTGTGCGCCCAATGTGGTAGCCGAACGGGTCACGCTCCTGCGCCCAGGCGTCGTGCGTCTTCACGCCGAACTCGCCCAGGTTCACCGTCTTGCCGGACCTCCTCATGTCGTTCCACTTGATCGTCGCAAGAAGCTGCGCTATGTCGGCGCGCGGAGGGCCGAAGTAACCGATATTGGCCGCATCCATGCCGTCCATCGAGAGCCTCAGGTCTATGCCTGAGTACGGACGCTGGTAGTATTCGCTCGTGATCGGGTGATCCGGGTCAGCTTCCCGGATCGCCTTGGTGAGCGCAGACACCCACCGCTCAACCAGCATAGCTTGGAACAGCTTCGTGTCGCGGGCGCGTTCGCTGAACGCTTTCGTTGACGCGAACTCGATGACGGGGATCCGGCCCAACGGCTCGGCTGCGGCCTCGGAGCCCCACGCCGCCCGGAGCGCCTCATCCGTGCCGTAGCGCCGACGGAGCATGTCGTTCCACATCCGGCGCAAATCCGGAACGTCCTTCATCTCCAGCCGAAAGTCGCCGTTCAGGTAGTAGATGAGGCCGGGCACATGCCGATAGCGCTCCGCAAAGCTCCGGCACATGGCGGCCTGGGCCTCCAGCGTCGCGTCATCCACGGCCACATCCACGCCGATGAGCAGACCGGCCATGTAGGGCAGGCCGAACCGCTGGGCGATCTGGATCATGGCGTCCATCTTGCGCCACTCGGCCTCGGTGTACTTCCAGTCCTTCGGCGGGTACTGGAGGTTCTCGAACAAATGCAGGCCGTGGTCGCGCATGGCCTGCATGTCCCTGTACCACGTGAGTGGGCTGCACGAAGGCGATAGGAGCATGTTGCCGTAGGTGTCCGTGCCGAAGAGTGTCGTGCGCGTCGCGGGCTTGCCGGATCGCTGAAGCTCGAAGGCGTTGTCGCGGTAACGCACCCGTGTGCCCGAAGCGACGACCTTCGGGTCACGCACGCAGAAGCCCGTCTCGATGCTGTCCAGCACCCGACCGGCCACATCGGTCACAACGGCACGAGCGCGGACGAAGTCGGGAGCGCCGGAAGGAACCTTCCACGTAAGACCGACACTCATCGGGAAGCTCGATCCGGCCTGCAACGTTCGCCGGACGGAGTGCAACGGCCTGGCGGAGCGGCCAGGCGCATCCAGGGTCAACGCAACGCGCACCGTTGCCCCGAGCGCGGCAAGTCCCCTTGGCGAGTGCACATTGAGCTCAATGCGCACGGTTTCGCCAGCCTTGTACATGGCGAAGTCCGTGGTCAGCGACCGTGCCGCAACCTCCTCCGACAATAGCCGCAGCGTGCGGCGCAACAGGTCGGCGCCCTGCGTGCCGGCGAAGACGTCCCGGTTCATTGCGCCGAACAGCGCCCAGCGCGACCCTGCAAACGGCCCAGAGCCGAACGTTACGAGCGATCCGACCGCGCCGGTCATGCGCCCGAACCGATCGCGCCCCTCGACCAGCGGCTGCCAACGGGCGTTTTGACGCAACTGGGCGGTCGCATCGTAACCCTTGAGCGGCCCGCCAACGGTCACCGGCGACCATCCCGGCCACACGCCGACGCCGCGATCGGCCTGAAGGGGCTGATCGGGGCTGTAGAGCGTGAGCTGGGCCGGCGTAATGATGAGCCCGTCCATGGGCTCGCCATAATGCGCGTTGATCCGCTCTTCCATGGGCAGCGGCGCGCAGGTGACATCGTCAACCCACAGCGTGCCCGCCGCAAGGTACAGCCCCGCATGGAACAGCACACGCGTGGCCGAAGGGTGGATCACGATGCGGCTCTCGCGGCGCGTCCAATCCTGCGTGCCCGTCATCTGGGCGAAGTCCTTGAACTCAAGGAGCTTGCCGTCTGAGCCGTACTGGTAGACCGCAAGGAAAGCGTAATGCGAGCCGTGCACGTTATCGCACCTTGCCTTCGCGCCGATCAAGTAGGCTCGGCCCGGCTCCACAGCGAGCTCGCGGGTCCAGCGCGCTCCCTCTCCAAGGCGCTCGACACTCACTCGCGCCGATCTCTTGCCGGAAGCGGCAACAACCTCGTCCAGGGCGCATGCGCTTCCCTCCGGCAGCCACGAAGCGAGCCCTTGCTCGAAGTCGCCGTTCGGGATCACGCGATCACGCGCTCCGGCGGTCATGCGGGCAAGGTAGCCTCGATAGGGCTCCCAGCCCTTGCCGCGGACAACGAGGTGGTCGAACGCGTAACCGCCTGTGCAGAGCAGGTCGCCCCCTGCCATCACGAACCCGATCAGGGCCTTGCGACACCCTACAGGAAACGTCGCGCCCGTCGGCACAACCAGCAAGTCGAAACGCTCCGGCGCCAACTCCCCGCCGCTGATCTGCGCCGCCGTCAGGCGTTGCGCCGGAATGCCCACCTGCGCACACGCTTTGAGGATCATGGAGGCGGGCGTTCGAGCCCCGACGACGGGCAGTCCCGGCTCATCGAACACGGCGGCCCTGTAGTGGCCGCTTGCATTGGCCGCCTCGACCGGCTCCTTCCATGGCGCGGCCTCGCTCCCTTCGACGAGGTTCATATCGTCGAACCACGCAGTTCCGAGGGCGCTGTGGATGCCTGCTCGGACGACAACGTACTCCGTCGCGGGCGACAGCCGGGCCGTGTGACGCCGCTCAGTCCACTCGGTCGTGCCGGTCACCTTGGCGAAGTCGGTAAAGCGGACGATCCTGCCCGACGCATCGTATTCGTAGAGCGCCATGAATGCGAAGCCACCGTTCTGAGGAACGATCCGGTCTGTCCGCATCCAGCCCGACACCGTGCAGGCGCTGCCGGCTCGAACCGCCCACACCGTCTGCTCCGCCGCCGCACCACGATCGCCTTCGGCGCGCAGACATCGCTTGCCCGTACGTTGAGACTGGCTGTCGAGGGCGGCGTACTGGCCGATGGTCCATCCGCCGTCCCGCTCAAAGCCGCCGTTGCGCAACAGGGAGGCCGTGCCGGCACACCGAACCGGAAGGACCGCCCACGCGAGCCGGAGCAAGCAGGATGCCACAAGCAACGCTGTGGAAAAGCGTATCTGCATCTATGACCTCGCTTCTTCGCCAATCGGTTGCCGTGGACTGATCTCAATCACGGCGGTGACCGGCCAGTGATCGGATGGCAGTCGGCCTGCAACCGTGTCATGCCGTATGTCGGCGGCGAGCACGTGCACGTCGCTCGTTGCCAGTATGTAGTCAATCCTCGCGCCGTCGGTTCGACCTTCCCATGCATGGAATGTGGCTACAGACACCGCTTCCGGATGCACCACCCGCAACGTGTCGCGAAGACCGTCGGGCTCCGCGAGCAGTGAGGTGATGACCGCGTCACGCTCACCGGCGTTGAAGTCGCCCATCACCACCACTGGACAGACCGCACCCCACTCCGCGATCCGCCGCCGAACCATCTCCGCGCTCTTCAACCGGGCATGCGGGCTTGCGTGATCAAGATGGAGGTTGCACACCCTCAGGAGTTCGCCGTCTCGTCCGGCGAGCAGCGCCCACGTACAGATGCGCGGCAGCGTGTTGCCCCAGGTGCACGATCCCGGCTCGTCGGGTGTATCGGAGAACCAGAATGTCCCCTGGTCCAGTATCCGCAGGCGGCTCGACCGCACGTAGATCGGGCAGAACTCGCCGCGTGTCTTCCCGTTGTCTCGACCGACGCCGACGCGCACATGCCCGTTCAAGGCCTTCTCGAATGCGAGCGCCTGGTTGCAGTAAGCCTCCTGAAGACCTATCACGTCGGCCCCGAGGCTCGCGACGTACTCGGGCACCCACCGTCGCCGGAACGGCCAGGAGTTCGCGCCGTCCAGAGCGCGGCCATTGCGGACGTTGAACGAGACGACCAGGATCGGTTCCTTCATCACGGGTCTACTGGCAAATGGTGCAGCGCCTGCACATGCCCATTGGGGTGCTCCATCGCCATTCGGACCAGGTCGTCGTGTCTGAGGTCGTGCGTTACGGAGATCCGTCACATTCGGGCAGTGTGTAGCCACGCTCGGCGAAGTGACGATCGAACGCGAGGGCGTAGCTGGTCTTTCTGCGTTGCATCACCTCGAAACTGGTGCAATCAACGAGGCTCGGTCCCTGCCGCCCTCCGGCAATGACAGCGCTCATAGCCGTTGCGTGAGCTTCGCGATCTATCCACTCCACCTCCAGTACCGGCAGAATGTCATCGCGCAGACGCCGTACGGCGCCTATTCCATACCGGCGCTGAAGGAGCGCGACTGTCTCCAGTACGACGTAGTTGGACGTCACGAGCGTGTCCGACCGTTGCATCAACCCCACCCATGCACGGGCGGCGTTCCCGTGATTAGCATCGTCAGGATTGCCCAGCGCGAGCAGACCCGACGTGTCAATGAAAGTGGTCATGCCGAGTACGCTTCATCGAGATAGGTGTCGTGGGCCTCGGCGAGATCAGGTGGACCTGAGTCGAGGAAACCGATCGCAGCCAGTGCCCGTTGGCGATGAAGCTCGTCGTCCTGTTGGGGTGCGCGGGATATCTCGCTATCGAGGCAGCGGCGAATGAGCTCCGCCATAGACACCCCCTCTCGGGCAGCTCTGCCCTTTAGCGCACGGACCTGCCCGTCGGTTAGCTGAATCTGAGTTCTGACCATATGGCAGAGCCTTCGTATGTAAGCATGATGTATAGATATTACCATCATGATTACATCTGGTGGCAATCCGAACCGCTGTGCAAGATCAAAGGACCATTGTCGGCTTCGACGTGCGGCGTCGTGACGAGCAATGGGAAGCGACGCCCTCTTATCGAAGTCCTATGCGTGTCATGGCAAACGACAGACCTACACCGGCACGCTGATGACGCCCTCAGGGACTTGCAGCCGCAGTCCCCGACGGCGCTTCGCTCAGGTGCCTCACTTCATACCAGTATCGCATTGCCTCGCCGGCATGAAGGGAGGTCTTCCTGGGAGTCATCTCGAGGTTCACTTGCAGGCGCGACGGCGACCAGTACAGGCCCAGGCGGCCTATGAGCGCCGGATCGAACCTCTGCTCAACGCCGAAGCGCTCGCGGTGGTTGTAGTAAGCGAATGCGCCGCCTGCAGCCGCACGGGCGATGAGCCCCTCGGAGCCCGGGGCAGGACGCGCCTCCTTCCAGTCCTTGTTGGCCTGCACCCAATCCGGCGCACGGACATATACGGCGACAACGCTCGGATCGCCTTGATCGGTCCCGGCGTCGTACTCGGGATGGAGCCACAGATCGAGGGGACGCGCTGCCGAAGCGGTCACCTCGCCCTCGATCCGCACGGCATCGCCGGCAAGTCGGACCGTCCGCACAAACCGCGTTCCGTCCGGCGTAGTGAGGCTCATTTCCACCCTATCGGTTCCGGCTTCCACGACATCAAAGGCCATGATGCTCCGTGCGCCGGGCCCCTCGCCCTCGCGAACCCAGTCCTCGTATCGAAACCGGTTGAAGGCCCGATGGGGCTGGATCACGTTCCGCCCACTCGGCTTGTGGATCATCTCGACGATCTTGCCGTTGCTCGCCGGGAGAGCCGTCACCCGCCACGTGCCGTTCTCGATTGTCACAGCCTGCAGCCCGGCAAAGAGCGCCCGCAACGACTCCACATACGCATCGGTTCGGACCGTCTCGCTTTCCATCGTCGCTCCATAACGATGGCACAGGTCCTGATATGTGTCGAGCAGGTCCTGGCCATAGTCGGACGATGCGGGCTTGCAGACGCCTCCCTCGATGGCGAGGCATGACGTTGACTGGCTCAGGGCAGCCCTCAACGCACACAGTGACGCCTTCTCGACACGTTTCCGAACCTCGTCGGATCGGGCCAAGCGAGCGGCCTCGGCGAAGCGTTCCCAGATGCGTCGCGTGGTCCCAGCGTCCAGTCCGAGAGCCGACTCTGTCGAAAAGCACGTCGGATGGAGCCGTTTCGTCGCGATCTGCCGGTGGAAGTCCGTGAGGTAGGCGATGATCGGGCCCGATGCCTCGGCATAATGGAGCCTGCAGAACTCCATGGCCTCCTTCCAGCTATCGCGTCCGGGCTTCCATAGGCACCGAGCCATGACGTAGTTGCGCAAGTCGCTCAGCTCCGTCGAAAAGCCGTTGCCTGCCGCCTGCATGAAGACGCCGCGGCCGTTGTTCTTCGCGAAGTAGGCCACGCTCCTGCCGATGCTGCGCAGGTTCGGGAATGGCAGCATGTAGCACGAGAAGTTCGTGTTGTAGTGCCAGATGAACACGTTGTCGCATTTTGTTTTCCACACCGCCATATCGCGGCAGAACTCCCGGTTCAGCGCGCAGTTGGGATCGTCAATCGCGTGGTAGTCGCAGCACTCGATGCTGCATAGCTGGATCATGACGTTGCGGCGGGCGCGCAGCGTCTTCGGCGGTTTGCGGGTGTACCAGTACGCGAATGTGCCAAGAAGCACGTCGGGATGCTGCTTCTCGATTCGCTCGGCCACGGCATTGACGAACGCCAGCATGGTTCCGGCGTGCGACCCTTCGCGCTCATCCAGTGCGGCGCACCGGGGGCACGTGCAGTAGTTGGCGTTGTCCATCTGGGCGATGTTGATGTTGCGGTCCTCGGGGTGGGCGCGGATCGTCTCCAGCACGGCCTCGGTGACGATATCGAGCACTTCGGGGTTCGTCAGGCAGAGCTGCGGACCGCCGCCGTCCGAGCCGGTTGGCCGCCGACCGTTGACGAGCGCGTAGTATTCCGGATGCGTCGCGGCGTACTTCGAGGGCGGCACCAGATAGGCGATGTTGTGGTTCACGAGGCGATAGCCCGTCCGTCCGCCGAGTGAGGGATCGTCGCTAACGGTGTTGACGCGAAGCCGAGCCGCGAAGTCGGGTCTCCGGCTCGTCTCGCCGTAGTAGGACCATCGGAAGACGAACTTCGGGCTGTATGTTCGGACGCCGATCCGCATAGGGCGCGTGGCGGCATCGGGCGGCATGTAGGTGTGATCATACGTCAGGAAACGGGCGCCGACGAGCTCCTCGAAGAACTCATAGACGCCGTACAGGGTCCCCCTGGGCCGGCCGCCATCTATGCAGACAGCATCCGGCTGCAAGGTGATGCGAAGATCTTCCTCCCCCGCCTTCCATGGACGAGCGCCGAGCCGCGTGCGCACAGCATCGGGACCGATGTAGACCCCCGGACCTGACGCCTCCGCGACGATCGGCAGATCCGATCCCGTCGCCAGTCGGAACAGCTCGCGAAACTCCTCCGCCGCGCGTTTCTCGGCCTGGGTCGCTGCCGCTGAACACACAATGGAGGTGCCGACCAGACGGGAGAGCGTCAGTCTCCGGTCGGGAACGGGCGATGCAACGGTGACCGCAATCGCTGCGCCCAGGATCAAGCCCATCATTGGTTGCCTCCCTGATCTCGATCTCCGGTGGTTTCGGCGGCGTCGGCGCTATTGTTTACCGCAGGCGCCCGACGGCGGCCGTCGCCGTCGGGCGCTCGGGGCGTTCGGAAGGACAGCGTGCGCTACTTCCCCATGGCCCGCAACGCCTTGAGCGCGCGAGCCGGAGTGCCGAAGCCCAGGCCGCTCTCGTCTTCCTGTTCGACCACGTACCACTCGGTCTTGTGGACTTCCTCGCACAGTCGGAAAATCTCCGGCCAGTCGCCCTTCCCCTCACCCGGCACAGGGTTGTTCGGCGTGCCCCATTCCTTCAGATGCACCGTGCGGGCTCGGCCCACGAACTCGCGCAGAGGCGCATAGGGGTCGCCGCCGCCGTTGGCGCAGTTGCCCACGTCCATCTGCATGATCACCTCGTGACGGGTGCGGCGAAAGAGATGATTCCACGCCGTGTCGCCTTCGACAATCTTGAAATCGAAGCCGTGGGCATGGTAGCCGCAGAAGAGCCCTTCGGGCGCGAGCTTGTCCGTCGTATCGTTCAGGATACGGGCCAGCTCTTCGATGCCGGCCATGCTCGCCATGCGCGCGCTGTCGGCCGCGATGATGAGAAACCGGTTGCCCAGCGTCTTGTTCAGCTCGATGGTCCGCTGCAGGTTGTCTCCAAGCAGCGCCGTGGTCTGCAGGTGGATGCCGCAGCACTTCAGGCCATTGGCATCGTAGGCGGCGCGCAGGTCGGCGGCGGAGAGGCCCATCCATTCGACCTTCTCCCCGCCATAGCCCCACGGTTCGGCGGCAACGTAGCCTATCTCAGCGACGCGTGCCAGAGTCCCCTTGATGTCCCGCGCGCATTCGCCGCGGACGGAGTAGAGCTGCAGACCGATCGGTACCTTCGACATTGCGTATCCTCCTTGTGAGTTATGGGCCTGATCGGACCCGATGCGACGTATGGTCCGCGTCACCCATCGAAGCCATAGATGGCCGTGTGCTAATCCCAGGTCGGGTAGGTTGTCATGCGGATGTATGCCATCTGACCCGCGCGACAGCAGTCCTCGGACGCCGGCAGAGACGGACGGTCAGTGACCGGCTCATCGTAAGCATCGCAGTCGGGCGCGACGCCGGTTCGGATGCAGTCGAGGGCCACACGGTCATCGGAGATCAAACGCGCCGGCGTCTCGAGCACACTCTTGCACTCGGGGTATGGCTTGAGGCTCCACTGCTCGTCGGTCATGCCGGCCAGTTGGCGCAGGAATAGGCGCCGCGCATCGCGCAGTTGCGCAACACTATCCTCCGCGGGGTACGGCATGGGAAGCACCTCCGTTGATGGGCGATCAGCCCGCATTGGGTCTGGCGACCACCTCCGGACCTTACTTCCAGTTCGCTCAACGTTTCCCCTGCACGCAAGCGGTGTGCTGTGCAAACGTCCGCCGGTGGTTGAGTGGAGGCACGCGCAGCTCGCACCGCAGCCACGCCGCAGGGGAAAACTGGGCGAATGCCGCATGCTCCCGCGAGCCTCGTATCGAAACCCAGGCGGGCGGCCCGGCATCGTACCGGCGCTAAGCGGGTACGGAATGCGTCCTGGGTTTCGACACGGACGCGCTCGCCACGCCAACGGCGGGTGGTGCCCGGCACTACTTCAGATCGAAGCAGGCGATGGCCTTAAGGTTCCTCACGATTAGCCGCCCCTGTGCAATGATCGGCGCGGTCCAGCTCTGGCCCCCGAGCGGCGTGAACCTGCCAAGCTCCTGATAGCCTGCCGGAGAAGCATTCACCATCACGCACGCTCCCGAATGCCCGTCAAGGCCGATCAGCACGCCATCCACCAGCACCAAGCCGCCCCACTCGAAGCCGGACTGCTTCCATTTCGTTTCACCCGACTTGGGGTCGAGACAGACCATGTTGCCGGGCTCGCCGATGCCGTAGATCATTCCCTTCCACAGCACGGGCGTGTTGAACCGGGAGACAAGGGCCCTCGATTGCCAGGCGATCGTCGCGCCCGACTGCGCCACATTGATCAGGGCACATCCCTTGCCATAGCCGGAGGTGATAAAGACCGAGTTGCCGATCACGATCGGCGTGGCGGCATTCACCTCCCACTCGGTCTCCCATGGCACGCTCCAGAGCGCCGCTCCAGACGCGGCGTCCACACCCATGACGGTTTTGGCCGTGAACGTTACGTACTGCTTCACTCCATTGATGGCAGCCACCACCGGAGTGGCGTATCCGGTCTTCGCATCGCCGCCGCCCTGCATTACGGTCTCCCCGGTGTCTTTGTTCAGGGCAACAATGGCAGCGTTGCGGCCTCCGGGGGCGAGCACCACTCGGTCGCCGTCAATGACCGGAGACCCGGATATATCCCAGGATGGGCGCTCCGAGCCGAAATCCGCGCAGACGTCGCGCGACCAGATCTTCTTGCCGCCGGCTGCGTCCAGGCAGTTCACCACTCCCAGACGGCTGACGGTGTAGACCTTGCCGCCCGAGATGGTTGGCGTAGAACGCGCGTACCCGTAGTTGGCTCCTGCGGTGTCCTCGTAGGCGTACGACCAGACCTCGGCCCCCGTCTTCAGGTCGAGAGCCCGAACAACGTCCTGACTGCCGACATGGTCAATGATGTAAACCTTGCCGCCCGCCACCGCCGGACCGGCATAGCCGTTGTCGCGCAGATCAACCTTCCACAGCGGCTTCGGCGCCCTGGCGGACCATTTCTTGTTGATCCCCGTTTCGGTGGATATGCCGTCACCCTTCGGACCGCGGAAACGGGGCCAGTCGCTCCCGCCGGCACTTGGCGTCTTCGACTGCGCGGCGGCAGAGCCCGAGCCCATAGCCATCCCGACTCCCGGCGACGAGCGCTGACAGGCGGTCAGACAGAAGAGCGTCATAGCGGCTGCGGCAACCGTAGCCGTGTGTTTCATGAGACTTCCTCCAGATAAGCGGCGCATCGCCCGCAGTCTACCATGCCAGTCGCGCCTCTCACCTTTCACCTCTCACCACTCACCTCTCGCCTCTCGCCTCTCAGCCCTCAGCTCT
>DYKI01000043.1:21587-24259 GCA_020722705.1 Chthonomonas calidirosea
CTCAGCCCTCAGCTCTCAGCTCTTCGCTCTTGGCTCTCAGCTCTCAGCCCTCAGCCGGGTCTCTTCACCCGATCGCGCCGGATCAGTGCACCGGTTGGACAGGCGTCGGCGCATGCCAGCGCCACCTCGCGCAGTCCCTCCACCATCGCGCTGTTGAATGGAGCCGCCGTGCGTACACCGAAGCCTCGCCCCACAAAGCCGATGCCGAGTTCTTCGCGCGCCTCCGCCGCGATACGGACGCAGATACCGCACGCGATGCACTTGCCGGGCTCAAAGATGATGTCCGGATGACTGTCGTCCAACTCGAAGGAGCGCCGGTCGCCGGCATAGCGGACAGGGTGGGCATCGTAAAGGTCGGCGAACATCCGCAGTCGGCAGTCATCGGCCCGAGCGCAGGCACACTTGAGACACCGACCGGCCTCGGCGACCGCCTCCTCTGGCGTGAAACCGGCGCCATCGCCACGCTCTGGGGTCTGACGTCCCGTAACGCTTCCGAGACGCAGGAAAGGCTGCACTGTGGCCGCATCGAGATGCCCGATATGCACGCTGAACTCACGTGCCCTCTCAGGCTGCCCCTTGCCGCCAAGGTAGGCGTCTATCGAATGGGCCGCAGCGCGTCCATCGGCCACGGCGCGGACCGCGTGCCTGAGGGGTATCAGAGACCCGCCCGCGGCGAACACGCCCGGCAGATCGGTCATCATGGTCGCCCGGTTGACCTTGATGCCCTGAGGCCCGAAGGCGATACCGGGCAGGAGTCCGGGGCTGCCCCGCAGATCGCCTCCTGCAATCAACACCGCATCGAAGTCGCCTTGAAGCTCCCCGATGGAGACTTGCTCACCAATCCGGGTGTCGCCGACGAAGGTCGCGCCGAGCCGGAGGATCAGCTCAATCTCGGCATCAACCACTTCTTCGGGCAGTTCATCTCTGGGCACCGCATAGCGCAGGTTGCCGCCCGGCAGCGGATGCTCGTCATAGAGCACGCACGTGTGCCCCATCTGCTGCAGATAGTACGCCGCAGCCAGGCCGGTCGGTCCCGATCCGATGATCGCCACCCGCTTGCCGGATGGCGGCGCGCACTGGGGCAGATATGGGGAGCCGCTCGCGAGGTCATGATCGGCGACAAACCTCTTCGTCAAGCAGACCGACAGAGCTCCATCATGCGCTGCGCGTCGGCAGCCCTTCTCACACAGCTCGGGGCAGATACGGCCCAGGACAGCGGGCAGCGCAATCGTCTCCTTTACGACGATCAGGGCCTCGCGGAACCGGCCTTCGGCCGTGAGCCGCATCATCATCGGTATGTCCATGTGCGCCGGACACACACCCTGGCACGGCCCGATGCAGTCGCCGAGATGGTCACTCAGAAGGAGCTCTATGGCCGTCCGACGTGCCTTGCGCACCTCGTCGGACTCGTTATGCACAACCATGCCGTCTGTGGCTCGCGTGGCACATGCCGGCAGGAGACGCCCCACGCCTTCGACGCGCACAACGCACAGCATGCACGAGGTCTGAGCGGGACGGCCGGGCAGATAGCAGAGCGTCGGTATCTGGATGTCCGCCAACTCGGCGGCTTCCAGAATCGTTGCGCCTTCCGGTGCCGCAACGGTCCGGCCATCAATCGTCAGTGTCGGCATGGGTTATGTGCTCCCACTCCGCCGGTCGTCCTTACCCGTTCGGATGACGATGGCATCCTCGGGACACCCGCGCCGACAGGCATCGCATCGGGTGCAGAGCTCGTCGTTGATCACGTGCATGGCGAACGGACGCATGGGAATGGCATCCGCCGGGCATTGCTGCGAGCACAGCGTGCACCCGATGCAGTCCGAAGTGATCTCATAACGGATGAGCGCTTTGCACACTCCGGCCGGGCAGCGTCCCTCAACATGGGCCTCGTACTCGTCGCGGAAATAGCGCAGTCCGGTCAGCACCGGATTGGGCGCCGTCTGACCGAGGCCGCACAGACTGCCCTGTTTCACCAGGCCCGAAAGCTCCTCGAGCGTGGTCAGGTCCGACTTGCGTCCCTGGCCTGCGCACAGCCGTTCGAGTATCTCGAGCAGTCTCTTTGTGCCCACGCGGCAGAAGGTGCACTTGCCGCACGATTCGTCCTGCGTGAACGCGAGGAAGTATCGGGCAATGTCCACCATGCAGGTCCGGTCATCGAGGACCACCATGCCTCCGGAGCCCATGATCGCTCCGACCTTGGCGAGTGCGTCGTAGTCCACCGGCGTGTCGGCAAGCGACGCCGGCAAACAGCCCCCGGATGGCCCTCCGATCTGGACCGCCTTGAAGGTCGCACCCTCGGGCACGCCCCCGCCGATCTCCTCCACAATCTGCCGGATGGTCACGCCCATCGGGACCTCGATCAGGCCGCCCCTCCGAACCTTGCCTGCCAGCGCGAACACTTTGGTTCCCTTGCTCGTCTCCGTTCCGAGCGCAGCGAAAGCCTCGGCTCCGTGTCGCAAGATCCACGGCACGAGCGCATAGGTCTCAACGTTGTTGATGCTCGTCGGCTTGCCCCACAGCCCGCTTTCGGATGGGTACGGGGGCCTGAGCGTTGGCACGCCGCGCCGCCCTTCGATCGAGGCAATCAGCGCCGTCTCCTCGCCGCAGACGAACGCGCCGGCCCCTTCTACGAGCCTCAACTTCAGGCGCGATTCCGCACCGTGGGAGGGCGA
>DYKI01000043.1:24359-25791 GCA_020722705.1 Chthonomonas calidirosea
CCGTGGGAGGGCGAGGCTCCCGCCGAGCCGCGAAGGTACCCCCGCTCCTCGCACAGCCGAATCGCCTCGCGGATTCGCCGAACCGCATGGGGGTACTCGGCCCGAACATACAGAACGCCCTCCTCGGCGCCCACTGCGTGGGCGGCGATGGCGATGCCTTCGAGCACACGGAACGGGAACGACTCCAGCAGCATGCGATCCATGAACGCGCCGGGGTCGCCTTCGTCGCCATTGCAGATGACGTACTTGGGCGTTCCGCCGGCTTGCCGAACCTTCTCCCACTTGATGCCCGTCGGGAAACCGGCTCCGCCCCGGCCACGAAGCCCGGCCAGCTTGATCTGTTCGATCACCTGCTCGCCGCTCATCTCGGTCAGGGCCCGCTTCAGCGCAGCAAAGCCGCCACGGGCCACATACGCGTCAATGTCCAGAGGCTCGGCTTCGCCCGCATGCTCCATGGCGATCCGCTTCTGCGGGCCCAGATACTCGCAGATCGGCGGGTCACGCATGTCCACAGCGTATCTCGTGACAGGCTCCCAGCTCTCATCGTTGGCCAACCGGTCCAGCAGCCCGGTCGCTGCCGTTCGCAAACGCGCGCCCATGCTTGCGGGCCGGAAGTGCTGCCGCACCAGCGCCTCGGCGTTCCTGGGGTCGAAGCGTGCATATGTGACTGTCCGCTTGCCCGCGGCAGCAACCTCCACCAGCGGGATCTGATGGCACAGGCCACTGCACGATATGCCTCGGACGGCCACGGGGACGTGCAGGTCTCGAGCCGCTTGCACCAGGGCATCCCGCACATGCATCGTGCCGCCGGCGATGCAGCATGAATCGAGCGCGAGCCGCACCTCTCCGATGGAACCGGTCGGGCGCGTCCCGTCGTCGGGGTTTCTGTTTAGGGCGCCCTGACGCTCCAGCGCCAGGAAGTCGTCGAGCGCATTCGGCACGTTGTCCGTCGTGAGATGCCCATAGGTCAGGCCTTCAATCTGCATCACCGGAGCCAGCGTGCAGCATCCGAGGCACGCAACCTTCGCGACCGTAAAGGTGCCGTCCGAATCGGTGTCCTCGTCCTCACGTATCCGCAGGTGCTTTCGCAGGGCCTCGTCCACAAGCACCGATCCCTTGACGTGGCACGCCGTCCCGTGACACATGCTGATGATGTGCCGGCCCACGGGCTTGAGGCGGAACTGCGAGTAGAACGTCGCTGCACCCATGATGTCTGTCGCGGAGATGCCCGTTTCGAGGCGTACCTGCCGCAGAGCAATCTCGGGGAGATAGCGGTACTCGCGCTGGATGGCCTGCAGGATCGGAATCAGCGTCTCCTGGCCGCGACCGGTCGTCTCCACCAGCCGCGTCACGAACTCGGCCGGATCACGCGCCGGAGAGGGCGAGCCGTGGGAGGGCGAGCCGCGGGAGGGCGAGGCTCCCGCCGAGCCGT
>DYKI01000206.1 GCA_020722705.1 Chthonomonas calidirosea
GGGTCACCGTCCTCGGTGACCGGGTTTTCGGACGGCGGGGACGCCGTCCCTCCCTTGGCGCTGGAAGTCATTGTTGTTGACAACGCTTCCGAGGATGACAGCGTGCCGATGGTTCGGAGGCAGTTTCCTGATGCCAGAGTGCTGGCCAACGATCGCAATCTGGGTTTCACTGCAGGCAACAACCGCGGGATCCCGATGACATCGGGACGCTATGTGATGTTCCTGAACTCGGATACGGTGGTGACGGATGGAGCGCTTGATGCGCTCGTTCGGTACGCCGATACGCGGCCCGATGCCGCTGTGTTCGGCCCCAAGCTGCTGAACACCGACGGGTCGCTGCAGTACTCGTGCAGGAGCTTCCCGAACCTTGGCACAGGCTTCTTTCGGAACACTCCGCTGGGCAGGCTCTTTCCGCGGAATCGCTTCAA
Source organism: Chthonomonas calidirosea (assembly GCA_020722705.1). Lineage (GTDB taxonomy): Bacteria > Armatimonadota > Chthonomonadetes > Chthonomonadales > CAJBBX01 > JAAYVH01. The sequence goes on from DYKI01000206.1 coordinate 429, forward strand.
CGAGGACTACCTCCTCACCAGTTGGGATCACAGCACGCCGCGGGATGTTGACTGGGTGAGCGGATCGGCGCTCATGATCCGTCGCGATGTGCTGCTGAAGCTGAACGGCTTCGACGAGAGCTTCTTCATGTACTGCGAAGATGTGGACCTGTGCTATCGCGTTCACGAACTCGGGATGAAGGTGGTCTACTACCCGGATGCCGTGATCTGCCATCACATCGGGCGCTCATCGGACCAGGTCCCCACGCGCATGACGTTCGAGTTCCACAGGAGCATGTATAAGTTTTATCGAAAGCACTACCGGCGGAACACACCGTGGCACATCCGACCGTTGATCTTGCCTGGCCTGGCGGCGCGGGCGGTGGGCAAGCTGGTCCGGTACCGTCTGTATAGCCTGGGCAAGCAGATGGCGGCTCGAAGGCGAGGTGGAGCTTGAAACGTCCGAAAGTGGCGGACATTGAGGCCGAGCGCGATGCTCGTCGCGAGAAGGCGATGGGCGGCCTCGCGGTGATCCTTGCCGCGTCCGCGGTTGTTCTGGCGGGCATCCGCGGCGGCATGCTCTATGACCGGTTCCCGAGTTCGGTTGCGGCTCCCTGGTACGATCTTGTATCGGTGCCTCTTGCCGGTGCTCTGGCCGGTCTGGCGCTGGTCGTGTGGGCGTTTGCGGATCGCCGTCGGGCGGGCATTTCCGATCCGTGGATCGGCCTGGCCGCAACTCTGGCGTGCGCGAGCTTGGTCTGGATGGGCGTCTGCCTCACGCGGACCCCGGTTCTGCGCGCTGGACTGTCGGTGGTCGGCCTGGTGGGGCTGGGCGTTGCTGCTGCAATCCTGACGGGGTCGGTTTGCCGCTCGCGTCGCCGGGCCGGGACCATGTTGGGAGCGCTCGTGACCGTCGGCTCGGTGCTTGCGGTCATTGGCATTCAGGAGTACCTGACCCAGTGGCGTTCGGGTGATTCCGCCTGGCGCATCTTCGCGGGCTTCGCCGTGCCGAACTTCCTGGCGGGTCTGTTTGTCATGACCATTCCGCCTACCGCAGCCCTCTTCATTCGGTCCCGGGAGCGTACGGCCGCGATTGCCACAGGGTTCAGCCTGGCGATCCAGTTCCCGGCGCTGTTGCTGACGCAGTCGCGGCTGGGGATGCTGGCATTGGCCGTGAGCGTGGCGACGTTTGGCCTTGCCGCGCTCATCTTGCGCCATTCCGCGAAACGAGCGGACGGCGGGGACGCCGTCCCTCCCGGGCGCTTGATCGGAATGGCTGCTTTGGCCCTCGTCGTCGGCCTGGCCGCTGCGCGGCCCGTGATCGGCAGACTGCAGGCTTCACGCGATCAGTCTTATTCGGCGAGGTTCCGGGTGATGACGTGGCGGGGAGTTGGCGACATGGTGCGCGCGATGCCGCTGATGGGTGTTGGTCCGGGAGCTTTCGACGTGCGCTATCCGCGCTACGCGAAGGTGGGCTACACGCAGCACGCGCATAACAGCTACCTTCAGCAGGCGGCCGAGTCGGGCATTCCGGGGGCGGCGCTGCTTGTCGGGGCGCTCGGGGCGGTTCTGGCGATTGCGATCCGAGGGTTGCGGACCGTTCCCCGCGCAGATGGACGCGATCACGACGGGATTGTACTGGCCGGACTGCTGTCGGGTCTTGCGGGAGCGCTGACGCACAACATGTTCGACTCGGATCTGTACGTCCCGGCGATAGCTTGCTCGATGGGTGCGCTCTGTGGCCTGATCGTCAGCTATGCTCGCCCGACGAGCTCTGGCGTCCGCCATGCTGTCCGCTCGGTTCCTTCGGTGGTCTGGCGGATTCCGGTTGCCGTGTTCGGCCTGAGTTTGGTCACGGCAGGCGGGCTGATGGTCCCGGCCAGGTTGTGGATAGCCGAGGCTTCGGCTGCGATGCAAGCGGGGGACGTTTACGGCGCCCTGGATGCGTACCGGCAAGCGGCGAAGCTCGATCCCCTGGATCCTGAGCATCACCTGGCCATCGCGTATGTGCTTACCGGACTGGACGAACGTGAACAGGCACGACGAGAGCTTGTTCAGGCTACGAGGATCGCGGACATCGGCAAGACGTGGTACCGGTTGGGGCGGCATCTGATGCAGGACGGAAACGCGGCCGAGGCCATCAAGGCTCTCGAGCGGTCGCATCGGCTCGATCCGGTGCACCTTCGCTGCCGGCTGGCGCTGGCTCAGGCGTACCGCTCGGCCGGCAGAAGACGTGAAGCACATGAGGTCTACCTGGCGATGACCCGGCTGCACGCGAGCCCGGTTGGTCAGGTGAGAGCGATCCCTGAGGTCGTTGACTGGGAGTATGGCATCGCCTATGCGGAGCTGGCCGAGGACGCGATGGCGCAGGGGCGTGTGGATGAGGTCGCTAACCTCCTGCGCAAGGCGGAGGACGTGCTTGGAGCTCTCTGGAGCACGCGCAAGGAGCCGATGGTTCAACTGAGAGTCAACGCCGATGCGATGCGCGAGGCTGAGGCCCGGTACGAGTGGGTTCTGGAACAACTGGTCGGCTACGCCCGCGACCATGAAGGTGCAAGCGAAGCGAGGGCTGCGGAGGAGCGACTGGCCAAGTTCAGGGCTGAGCGTGACGAGATGTGAGTGATGGGAGTAATGGGACGAAGGACGGCGAGGACGCCGTCCCTCCCTTAGAACCGACCGTCCCTGACCGCGAACTTGGTAGGCTTGCCGATAGTGGGGCCGCCTGACATGACCCAGCGGGAAGTCCACTCGATCAGCGTCGAGCTGCTGACTCGTGGTCCCGGGAACATGCTCCAGCAACGCGATGCGTTGCTGAGCAGGGCAGTTGGGGCCTCGGTACCGACGAATACGGGTTTTGCCACACCCATGAGCTCCGCCATCCGCTCTGCCACGTTTCGGACCCGGATGATGTCTGTACCGGTCAGGTTGAGGATAGCAGGCGGCGTGGAGCAGAGACGGAACGCCTGAATGAGAGCCGCGTTGGCATCGCGCTGCCAGATCGTATTGACGTAGCCCATGTCCACGTTGATGGGTTCGCCCGCGAACACGCGCTGGGCGACGTCCACCAGGACACCGTAGCGCAAGTCCGTGGCGTAGTTCAGGCGCACGAGGACCATCGGGGTCTCATGGCGTTCGGACATGTACGTGAACAGACGCTCGCGCCCAAGGCAAGACTGAGCGTATTCGCCGACAGGATCCGGCGGCGTGTCCTCCGTAGCCCCTCCCGTTTCCGGCGCTACAAACGGGTAGACATTGCCGGTCGAGAGGGCAACGATGCGTGCCGAACGAAACCGTTCCGCCGCCAGGGCCGGCAGCAGCGTATTGACAGCCCAGGTATGAGCAGGATTGGAGGCTGAGCCGAACTTGCTTCCGACGAGGTAGAGGACGTTGGGCGCATCGGGCAGGCGCTCGAGTTCCTTGCGATCCATGAGGTCGCAAGCGACGGTGCGTATGCCTGCGCGACCCAGCACCATGGCCGAGCCCGCATCCGTGAAGCGCGAAGCGCAGATCACCCGATGGGAAGATCCCGCAGCCGCGAAACTCCTGTGGAGCAGCAAGGCGAGGCTGGACCCCATCTTGCCGCCCGCGCCGAGGATGAGCACATCACCGCCGAGGCCGGCGGCGGCGGTGCACGTGTCGTCGGACGGCTCGGTGAGCCGCTCGATGAGCTCGAACTCGTCGGCAGGCGCGGCGACGGTGTTCTCGGAAAAAGTCGTCATAGCGTTTTGCCTTTCGCTGTCCTCACCTCTGCCTTGGACGGCGGGGACGCCGTCCCTCCCGTGGGAGGGTCACCGTCCTCGGTGACCGGTTTTTCGGACGGCGGGGACGCC
>DYKI01000207.1 GCA_020722705.1 Chthonomonas calidirosea
GCTGAACGATGTCTCCTTCGACTGCGTTCGTCGCGAGGAGCGCTTCTCACTCCGCTCAGGAAGGCAGCGCCTCTTATTCTTAATCGAACAAGGATTTCAAGTCGGCTTTGCTGAAATACGCCCGGAACGCGGCGCTCTCGTCCAGCACCCCCTTGAGCGCGGTGAAAAGGTCCTGCATCGAATAGGGGTTGGCCGCCTTCGACCCGGCGCTGAACGTCACCAGCCCGTTTTCGATCTCGAACTCAAGATGCCCGCCCGCCGCCAGCCATTCCAGTCCCAACCGCACCGCCACTTCGCGTTGGGCGGTCGCCGCAGCCAGTTCGGCCAGCGCGGCCTTCCCGCCTTTCTTGTTGATCGCGTACTTTGCCAGTCCCGCCAGCCGGTTCAAAAAAGCCTCCGGCGTCTCTTCGAGGGGTGAGATCCCAAAAACGTAAACCGTCTTCGGCCTGACCATCTCCAGCGCCTCCCGCAACTCCGCCGGGGAAGGGGGCGTGGTGTAAATCGCAAATTCGTCGGCCTGGCGCAGCTCGTAGCGCGGCTTCCCCCGCGCCTTATCGCTCCCTTCCGCCCAAACCACAACCTCATCCGTCAATCTCTCGATCTTCCTGCTCTCTAATCTCCAATCTCTAATCTCTATTCCCTTCTTTTTTACCTCAACCGCCGCTTCCTCCACCACCCTCAGCGCCACGAACTCCAACTGCACCTGCTTCACCCCGCGGAAATCGGAGGCGCGCAGCTTGTACGCCAGGTCCACCCGGCTGCCGGTTTCGGGCAGAGCCTCCAGGTCGCCGTTCCACCACAGCACCGACTGGAGGTTGCCCGCCTCGTCCTCCACCGCCAGCTTGAGATGATCGCCGCCCCTCCCGATTTTGCCCGCGTTGCGGATCGTCAGGTTGCGGGATGCCAGCACCAGCGGCGGGTTACCGGGGCCGAACGGGGCCAGCTGGTCCAGTTCGGCGGCCAGGTCCAGGGTCAGGTCGGGGATCGGGAGCCAGGCGTCGATCTGAAGCTCCGGTTCCGGGACGAAGGCCGCGCCCTGCATCCGGGCCACGGTCCGCCCGATTCTTTCCCGGAACTTGGGGATGTCCGCCGTTTCGAGGGCCAATCCGGCCGCCATGGGATGCCCGCCAAAGCCCCTCAGCAGGTCCTTCTGGGCCGCGATGGCCTCGGTGATGTGGACGCCGTCCACCGAGCGGGCCGAGCCGCGGGCCAGGTCGCCCTCTGGGGCGTTGAGCAGGATGACCGGCTTGCCGTAACGCTCGACCAGGCGGCTGGCGGCGATGCCGAGCACCCCGCCCGGCCAGCTTGGGTTCGCCAGCACCAGCACCGGATAATTCAGCAACGAGGGGTCGGTTTGCAGTTGGGCTTCGGCAGCGCGATAGACCTGGCTGGTGAGCAGTTGGCGCTGGGTGTTGAGGCCCTCGATCTGGGCGGCTAGCACGTTGGCGCGGGATGGATCATCGGTGAGCAGCAGTTCGACGGCGGGGTTGGCGTCGCCCAGGCGGCCGAGGGCGTTCAGGCGCGGTCCTAGTTGAAAGCCAATGTGTTCTTCGGTCAGGTTGGAGGGTTGCAGGCCGGCGAGTTTGAAGACGGCTTGCAGGCCAGTGCGCCCGGTGCGGCGCAGTTGCTCCAGGCCGCGTTGGAGCAGATAGCGCGTGTCGCCTTGCAGTTCGGCCACATCGGCGACGATGCCCAGGGCAGTTAAATCGAGAAGCGTGTCGGGGGTTAAGGAAGTGGTGCGTGGTGCGTGGTGTGTGAGGAGGTTCTCGGCGAGTTTATAGGCTACGCCGACGCCGGGGAGTGTCGAGAGCGGATGGCCTTTGGGCAGCAGTTTCGGGTTGGTGACGGCGAGGGCTTTGGGCAGGCTTTCGCCGGGGTCGTGGTGGTCGGTAATGACCACGTCTACGCCGCGCGAGTTGGCGTAGTCCACGGCGTCGTGGGCGGTGATGCCGGTGTCGCAGGTCAGGATCAGCTGCGCGCCGCCGTCTATGATCTCGGCCAGTTTGGGGATGTGAACGCCGTGGCTCTCTTTCGCCCGCACGGGGATGTAGTACATCACGTTTGCGCCGAGGGCGCGCAGGGTCTGGACCAGCAGGGTGGTGGCGGTCTGGCCATCCACGTCGAAGTCGCCCCAGATGCAGATACGTTCATTCCTGCGGATAGCCAATGCAATGCGCCCGGCTGCCGCGCTCATGCCGGGGAGTTGATCCGCTGACGAAGGGGTATACAGGCCCGGGTCCAGGAACGCTTTCGCCGAGTCTGGGGTGGCGAACCCGCGCCGGACGAGAGTCCCGGCGATGAGGGGAGGCAGATTCAGCGAGTCAAGCGAGTCAGCGTTGACAGGAGGTGGGTCGAGCCAGCGGGTCATGGAGGGCGCGTTAGAGCGGCTCGAACCGGGCCGTGAAGTGCCTGAGCAGTTCTGGCGCGTAGGTGAATTTGTAGCCGCGGATGGACGGGGCGCGCTGCTGGATGCGGGCCAGCGCGTCGGCCACGTAGTCCATGTGGGTCTGGGTGTAGGTGCGGCGCGGGATGGCGAGCCGCAGCAGTTCCAGCTTGGGATAGATCATTTGCCCCGAATCCGGATCGGGATAGGCGAACATGACCGAGCCGATCTCCACGCCGCGGATGGCCCCCTCCCGGTAGAGTTCCACTGCCAGTGCCTGACCGGGAAATTCGGCCTGGGGAATGTGCGGCAGGACGGCGTGAGCGTCGAGGTAGACCGCGTGCCCGCCCGCCGGTTGGATGGTCGGGACGCCGATCTCGTTCAGCCGTCCGGCCAGGTAGGCGGTCTGGGCCAGGCGGTAGGCAAGGTAGGTCTCGTCCAGGCCCTCGTACAGGCCGACGGCCATGGCGTCCAGGTCGCGCCCGGCCAGCCCGCCGTAGGTGGGGAAGCCCTCGCGCAGGATCAGTTCGTTCTTGACCTGCTGGAACAGGCTCTCGTCGTTCATGCACAGCAGGCCGCCGATGTTGACGATGGCGTCCTTTTTGGCGCTCATTGTCATCCCGTCGGCCAGGGCGTACATCTCGCGGGCGATTTCGATTACGGATTTGTGTTCGTAGCCGGGTTCGCGCACCTTGATGAAATAGGCGTTCTCGGCGTAGCGGGCGGAGTCGATGAAGAAGGGGATGCCGTACTCGCGGTAGACGGCCGCGACCGCCTTGAGATTCGCCATCGAGACCGGCTGGCCGCCCCCGGCGTTGTTGGTGACGGTGATCATCCCGAAGGGGATTTTGTCCACGCCGGTTTTTTCGATGAAGGCCCGCAGTTTGGCGATGTCCATGTTGCCTTTGAACGGGTGCGGGTTGGCGACATCGAAGGCCTCGTCAATCACCAGGTTGGCGGGGCGGCCGCCCCGGGCGCGGATGTTGGCATCGGTGGTGTCGAAGTGCATGTTCGAGGGGACGTACATCCCCGGTTTGACCAGGCAGGCTGCGAGGATGTTCTCGGCGGCGCGGCCCTGGTGGGTCGGGACGAAATACTTGAAGCCGAAGATATCCTCGACCGCGGCCTTGAGGCGGTGGTACGAGCGCGCCCCGGCGTAGGACTCGTCGCCGCGCATGATGGCGGCCCACTGGTCCTGGCTCATGGCGCCGGTGCCGGAGTCGGTCAGCAGGTCAATGAAGATGTCTTCGGCCTTGAGGGCGAACAGATTGTAGCCCGCCGTTTTGAGGGCGGCCTCGCGCTCGGCAGGTGAGATCAGGCGGATGGGTTCGGTGACTTTGATGCGGAAGGGTTCGGGGGGGTAATTCATTTGGTCTCCAGTGTTCAGTGATTAGGTAAATCGCCGCTCGTCGCGCAGGACGTTGCAGTAGTTCCAAAGGTGTTGAACGATGGTGGAGGATGGGGTGGACATGACTATTTTCGGTTATCCAGTTCTACCATAAATTCTTTCAGGTCTTCGAGGTAATCCTCCACTTTTTCAGGAGGCGGCAGTTTACGCAGATTTTCGCGGTTATCCCTGTCCTTTTTCCAATTGATGGGATTGTCAATGATGTATTGTCGAATGGCGTTCAATTCGCGATCGTTGCGGATAATATGTTCGTAATAATTGCCTTGCCAGAATTTTGCGCGGCGTGATGGGTCGTTGACCTCAATCCAGTCCAAATAGACCTTGAATACCAATGATTTGAACGCCCCAACAATGTCCCCCAGCGCGGGTGCGGTATTGATTTTTTGCGGGTGCGGTATCACGTAGGGACGGGGCTTGCCCCCGTCCGGTTTGCCCCCGTCCG
>DYKI01000208.1 GCA_020722705.1 Chthonomonas calidirosea
GGAAGGCCGCCTGAAAACCCGCAAGTGGACCGACAAGGACGGCGTCGAGAAATACACCACCGAAATCATCGCCGAAGAAATGCAACTGCTCGGCAGCCGTGAAGGCTGGGGGGGCGGTGCAGACGACGAAGGCTACAGCCGCAGCCGCGAAGCCGACTCCGGCCGCGCCCCCAGCCGCCCCGCCCCCAGCCGCGCCCCCGCCCCGGCCGCCAGCAGACCGGCGAGCGACTTCAGCGATATGGACGACGACATACCGTTCTGAGTTGACGCCAGCCCCGGCACACCGCCGCTGCCGAGCATGGACGCCCCCCCAACAGCAGGCCCGAGGCGTGGCGATTCACGAGTTCCCGCTCAAACCCGGTCACAGCTTCGCTGTCGACCTCTTGCATGACGATGGCAAGGCCGCCGGGTTGATCGACTGGGCGACCGGCTGGCGGCAGCTGCCGCCGGTCAGTCCCGGCGCAAGAGCAGCGCGCATCCCCTAACGACCTTTGCCTTGCTCGTCATGCCCCCTTCAAAAACCCCCTACAGCCGGCCCTCTGACACCCCGAGTTTCGCCGTCCGGGAGGACACCATTGAATACGGCTTCATCGGCAAACTCCAAAACCTCAAATACGACTATCGCGACGACATCCGCGACCGCGCCGCATTAGAGAAAAACTTCCGCGACAAATTCGAGGCGCTGAACCGCGTCCGCCTCACCGACGCCGAATTCGCCCGGCTGCTCGATGAGATCGTCACCCCGGATGTCTTTACCGCCGCCAAGACCCTGCGCAGCATCAACGCCTTCACCCGCGACGACGGCACGCCGCTGAACTACAGCCTCGTCAACCTCAAGGACTGGTGCAAGAACACCTTCGAGGTCATCCACCAGCTGCGCATCAACACCGACTACAGCCACCACCGTTATGACGTCATCCTGCTCATCAACGGCATCCCCTGCGTGCAGATCGAGCTGAAAACCCTCGGCGTGAATCCGCGCCGGGCGATGGAGCAGATCGTCGAATACAAGCACGACCCCGGCAACGGCTACACCAGGACGCTGCTGTGCTTCATGCAACTGTTCATCGTCAGCAACCGCGACCAGACCTACTACTTCGCCAACAACAACGCCCGCCACTTCGCCTTCAATGCCGAGGAGCGCTTCCTGCCCATCTATGAGTTCGCGGACGAGGACAACCGCAAGATCACCCACCTCGATGCCTTCGCTGAAGCGTTCCTGAAAAAGTGCGACCTCGCCCAGACGCTCAGCCGCTACATGGTGCTGCTCGCCGGCGAGCAAAAGCTCATGCTGATGCGGCCCTATCAGGTCTATGCCGTGCAGCGCATGATCCAGTGCATCGATGAGGACAACGGCAACGGCTACATCTGGCACACCACCGGCAGCGGCAAGACGCTGACCTCGTTCAAGGCGTCCACCCTGCTCAAGGAAAACGAGCACATCCACAAGTGCGTGTTCGTCGTGGACCGCAAGGACCTCGACCGCCAGACGCGCGAGGAATTCAACAAGTTCCAGCCAGGCTGCGTCGAGGAAAACACCCACACCGGCGCCCTGGTGCGCCGCCTGCTGTCCGAGGACTACGCCGACAAGGTCATCGTCACCACCATCCAGAAGCTCGGCCTGGCGCTGGACGAAAACAGCAAGCGCAACAAACAGCGCAGCAAGAACGGCCAGGCTACCTATAAGGAACAGCTCGGCGCCCTTCAGGACAAGCGCATCGTCTTCATCTTTGACGAATGCCACCGCTCGCAATTCGGCGACAACCACAAGGCGATCAAAGCCTTCTTCCCCCGCGCCCAGCTCTTCGGCTTCACCGGCACGCCGATCTTCGAGGCCAACGCCACGCTGCAGAAAATCGAGGACACCACCGCGTCGATGCGCACCACGGCAGACCTGTTCCAGAAACAGCTTCACGCCTACACCATCACCCACGCCATCGAGGACGGCAATGTGCTGCGTTTTCACATCGATTACTTCAAGCCGGAAGGAAAGAACCCGCCCAAGCCCGGCGAACCCATCGCCAAGCGCGCCGTCATCGAAGCCATCCTCGCCAAGCACGACGCCGCCACCGGCGGACGCCGCTTCAACGCTCTGTTCGCCACCGCGTCGATCAACGACGCCATCGAGTATTACGCGCTGTTCAAGACCATGCAGGCCGAGAAGCAGGCCGCCGACCCCGACTTCAGGCCGCTGAATATCGCCTGCGTGTTTTCGCCGCCCGCGCAGCTTGCAGAAAATGCCGAAAGCAAAAAGGACATCGACCAGCTCTCCGAAGACCTCCCGCAAGAGCAGGAAGACAACAAGGTCGAGCCGGAAGCGAAGAAGCAGGCGCTTGAAGCCATCCTCGCCGACTACAACGCCCGCTACGGCGCCAACCACTGCTTGAGCGAATTCGACGGCTACTACCAGGACGTGCAAAAGCGCATCAAGGACCAGCAGTGGCCCAATGCCGACTACCCACCGGCGCAGAAAATCGACATCACCATCGTCGTGGACATGCTGCTCACCGGCTTCGACTCCAAGTACCTGAACACGCTTTACGTGGACAAGAACCTCAAGCATCACGGCCTGATCCAGGCCTTCTCGCGCACCAACCGCGTGCTCAACGGCAGCAAGCCCTACGGCAACATCCTCGACTTCCGCCAGCAGCAGGATGCAGTCGATGCCGCCATCGCGCTGTTTTCCGGCGAAAAAACCGCCGAGCAGGCGCGCGAAATCTGGCTGGTCGACAAAGCGTCCGTCGTGATTAAGAAGCTGGAAACCGCCATGCAGAAGCTCGGCGACTTCATGAAATCACAAGGGCTGGATTGCACGCCCTCCGCCGTCGCCAACCTGAAAGGCGACGCCGCCAAGACGGTGTTCATCGAGCGCTTCAAGGAAGTCCAGCGCCTCAAGACCCAGCTCGACCAATACACCGACCTGACCTCCGAAAACAAAGCCGCCATCGAGCAGGTGCTGCCCGAAGACGCCCTGCGCGGCTTCAAGGGTCAGTATCTGGACACCGCCAAAAAGCTCCGGGCAAAACGAGACACCCCCGGCGATAAGCCCGGCACGGATAAGCCCGCCGACCAACTCGACTTCGAGTTTGTGCTGTTTGCCTCCGCCGTCATCGACTACGACTACATCATGAAGCTGATGACCAGCTTCTCGGCCAAGGAGCCGGGCAAATCGAAAATGACCCGGGAGCAACTCATCGGCCTCATCAGCAGCGACGCCAAGTTCATGAACGAGCGCGACGACATCGCCGAATACATCGGCACGCTGCAAGCAGGCGAGGGGCTGAGTGAAACCGCCATCCGCGACGGCTACACCCGCTTCAAGGCGGAGAAGAACGCCAAGGAAATTGCCGCCATCGCCGCGAAGCACGGCCTTGCCACCGCCGCGCTGCAAGCCTTCGTGGACGGCATTCTCGACCGCATGATTTTGGACGGCGAAAACTTGAGCGACCTCATGGCTCCGCTCGACCTGGGCTGGAAAGCCCGCGCCCAGGCCGAGCTTGCGTTGATGGCGGATTTGCACCCGCTGCTGGTCAAGCGCGCCGGGGGGCGCGACATCTCGGGACTCAGCGCGTATGAGCAGTAAGCGCCCCACCGAACCTGTCGATACCGATGGCTCCCACGCTCCAGCGTGGGAGCCTGCATCTGACCGCTCCAGCGGCGTTCCCACGCTGGAGCGTGGGAACGATCAAAAGGAAGAGGCAACGCCCGCGCTGGTGCCGAAGCTGCGGTTTCCGGACTTCCTTGGGGCGGAGGCGTGGTTCCCCTACCTTCTTGAAGAGCTTGAAGGCTTGCGCTGGGTTGAACTTGGCAGAGGTGAAGTCATTTCCGGTCAGGACATCAAAGCCATTCCGGGTGACTACCCGATCTACTCCTCATCCGTGAAAAACAACGGCCTCATGGGCACATATGGGCGGTTCATGTTCGATGAAGAGCTTATCTCGTGGTCCGTCGATGGTGGCGGTAACTTCTTCCATCGGCCCCGCCACAAGTTCTCGGTGACAAACGTTTCAGGTTACATGCGGCTCAACACGAGCCATCTCAACTATCGCTTTCTCGCAAGTCACCTTCAGGCCCTTCATGCCTCGCTTACCTTTGACTACCAGTTCAAAGCGCATCCGAGCGTTATTCGGAAGCTGTATCGTTTGGCAATTCCTTCGCTCGCCGAACAACAAAAAATCGCCGAGTGCCTGAGTTCGTTGGACGCGCTGATCGCC
>DYKI01000209.1 GCA_020722705.1 Chthonomonas calidirosea
GCTCGTACTCGTACTCAGCGCAAGCGGTACTCCTACTCGTACTCGAAAAGACCGAGTACGAGTAGGAGTACGAGTAGGAGTACGAGGACGAGCAGGGGGTGAGGCGGCGGGATCATGAGCAAGACGACATGCTCCGGTTCCCTCGCCCCTGCGGCGCTGCAGCGCCCAACACGACGGAACTGCTCCTCGGTTCTGAGCGGCGACACCGGTGGGTCCGACACCGCGCTCGGGTGGCAGGAGGTTCTGCAGTGCCCGTCGAACCGTGAGACGAAGCAACTGCCGGCACGATGGCCGCTCCGAGGAGGGATCCGATGATGAGGTTCGCACGTGTGATGGGGCTAACGGCGATTCTGCTGGGGGGCATAGCGTCATGCGCCAAACGAGAGGAGCCGAAAGCGGAGGAGCCGACGGCGAAACCCACTTCGGTGATCGGCGTTTCGCTGCTCACGCTCGCCAACCCATTCTTCAAGGTAATGGGCGATGCCATGCAGGCCGAGGGTAAGGCGCGCGGCTACGAAGTGGTCATCACGTCCGCCGAGATGGACCCGGCGCGACAGAAGGACCAGGTCAAAGACTTCATCAGCAAGAAGGTCGCCGCGATTGTGCTCTGTCCCGCCGACTCGCGCTCGATCGCCACATCCATTCAGGAAGCCAACCACGCGGGCATACCCGTATTCACCGCCGACATCGCCTGCCTCGACAAGTCGGCCAAAGTCGTCTCGCACATTGCCACCGACAACTTCGCGGGAGGCAAGCTGGCCGCTGAGGCGATGATCGAAGCCCTCGGCGGCAAGGGGAAGGTGGCCATCATTGACCACCCGGAGGTAGAGTCGGTCATTCTGCGCACCAACGGGTTCCGTGAAGTGATCGCGAAAGAGCCGGATATCAAGGTGGTTGCGCAGCTTCCCGGCGGCGGCATGCGCGACACGGCCTTCAAGACGGCCCAGGACATCCTCGAGAAACACGCCGACCTCGACGGCATCTTTGCCATCAACGATCCTTCGGCCCTCGGCGCCATCGCAGCGATCGAGAAGGCGGGCCGCCTGGACCGCATCAAGGTCGTCGGGTTCGACGGTCAGCCCGAAGCCAAGCAGGCCATCAAGGACGGGAAGATGTACGCCGACTCGATCCAGTACCCCGACAAGATCGGCAAGCTGACCATCGAAGCGGTGGCCAAGTACTTCGCCGGCGAGCCGGTGTCTCCCGAGATGCTCATCCCGACCGGCCTCTACAAGAAGGCCGATGCAGACAAGGACCCGGAGCTGAAGTGACATGCAGACTGCGATCTGCCGGCCCACTGTACCGGATCGGCTCCAACGCGGAGCACGAAGAAAGGGAGTACCGAATATGGCGTTGCTGATATTGGTGGGGGGCGTTTTGGCCGTTGGCGCTGCAGGCACGGCTGGTCAGGCAGCGGACGCGGGGCTTGCCCTCACCGTCCCATCGCCCGACCGGTCGGTGCTGGTCCCGGAATCGGCTGTGCGTGCGGCACGGTCGCGCATGGCGCGCGACCGTGCGGCTCGGGCCGTGCGTGATCAGCTCGTTGCCGCGGCCCAGCCATGGCTGCAGATGTCCGACGATGAGCTCTGGTCGCTAATGTTCGGCAACACCATCAAGCGGTCGTGGATGGTCTGGTCCAACGGCCACTGCCCCGCATGCAAGCGTGATGTGCCGATGTACAACTGGAAGATGGATGCGCTCGGCAAGCCGTGGAAGGTGCAGTGCCCCCATTGCGGCGAGCTCTTCCCGAAGAACGACTTTGCCGCTTACTACCGATCGGGCCTCGATCGTTCGGGAGTGTTCGACCCGCAACGGGCGGACCGCAAACTGCTCTTCAACGCTGAACACCCCGATGCCGGCGATCCTCTGCGCGCGTTTGGAGTGGACGACGGCGAAGGCTATGTGGACGGCGAACGGCGCTGGCGGTTCATCGGCGCCTATCTCATCTATGGTCAGTGGAAGCAGGCCGTCTTCGGGGGCATCGTGAGATTGGCCGATGCCTACGTCGCAACAGGGGATCGCCGCTATGCCCACAAAGCCGGCGTGCTGCTCGACCGCGTCGCCGACCTGTACCCGAGCTTCGACTTCGGCAAACAGGGGGTGATGTACGAAGGCCCCCCGAGGGCCGGTTACGTTTCGACATGGCATGACGCGTGCGAGGAGACCCGGCGCATCGCTATCGCCTTTGACCAGGTCCGGGAAGCTTTGCCGAACGACACCGAACTGGTGACGTTCCTCAGCGGCAAGGCACGGGAGCATGGTCTGAGCAATCCAAAGGCCACGTGGTTGGACATCCGGCGCAACATCGAGGACGGTCTCCTGCGCCATCCGCTCGCCAACCGCAACAGGATCCACAGCAACTACCCGCGAACGGAGATCGCACTGGCGACCATCCTCATGGCGCTCGGCTGGCCGGACACCCGCCCCGATGTGATGGCCATCGTGGACCCCATGATCGAGAAGGCGACGGCCGTTGACGGTGTGACCGGAGAGAAGGGTCTGGCCGGGTACTCGGCATACACGGTGCAAGGCCTGGCCATGTATCTGGCGCAGATCGCCCGGATGGACCCGGCGCTGCTCGAAGATATCGTGAGGCGGCACCCCAGAGTCGCCGAAATGTTCCGCTTCCACGTTGATACCCACTGCCTTGGCCGCTATTACCCTCAGACTGGCGATACCGGCGGCTATGCCGTGCCGGTTGACCGGTATATGGGGGCGGCATTCTCGACCACGCCCAGCATGGAAGCATCCATGTTCACGCTGATGGACGAGATGGCCCGAATCACCAACGATCCCGTGTTCGCGCAAATCGCCTATGCGGCAAACGGTCGCTCGGCCAAGGGCATACCGCATGACCTGTTCTGCCCGGACCCGGCTGCCGTGAGGCGACGGATCGAGGCGGCCATCCGCAAGCACGGTCCCGATCCGCGTGTCGGAAGCGTCAACAAGGAACAGTGGCATCTCGCCATCCTTCGCTCCGGCAAGGGCCGATCGGCGCGTGCCGTGTGGCTCGACTACGATGCAGGAGGCGCGCACGGGCACGCTGATGCCCTGAACCTCGGCATGTTCGCGTACGGGCTCGACCTGCTGCCGGAACTGGGCTATCCGCCGGTCCAGTTCGGCGGCTGGACGGCGCCGCGAGCGCGCTGGTACACCATGGCGGCTGCTCACAACACGGTCATCGTGGATGGAGCCAACCAGAAGGCAGCATCAGGTGACTGCACGCTTTGGGCGGACGGCCCAACGCTTCGGGCAGTGCGCGCACGATGCCCCCAAGCGCCCGGCGTTGCGCGATTCGAGCGGACCGCGGCTCTTTGCGACATCGGGCCGGATGCGTTCTACGTGCTTGACATCTTTCGGGTCAAGGGCGGATCCGAACACGTCAAGTTTCAACAGAGCCATTTCGGAACGCTCGATGTGGCGGGTATTGCGATGCAGGACGAGGCCGACTTCGGCCATGAGACGCAGATGCGCGCTTTCAAGATGGGGCGCATGCCCACCGATGGCGTGAAAGCCGTGTGGACTGTCGAGGACCGTTTGGGGCTGCTTACCCATGGACGCAGCGCTTACCTCAACCATTGGGAGCTCACGCAGGACGCCGAGATCGGAACCTGTGAGGGTTGGATCGCCATAGGAGGCTTCAGCGGTACCGAGCAGGCCTGGATACCCAGGCTCGCGGTGCGCAGGCGCGGCGACAATCTCTCGTCAACGTTCGTGGCCGTTCTCGACCCACACACGGGCCGACCGGCAGCCGTCTCGGTGCGCCGACTGTCGGTCGCTGGCGCGAGCGCCGGCACGGTCGCAGTCGAGATCAGGCGATCGGATGGCATGCTCGACGTGGTTATCGCCCGAGACCCCGAGGCGGCTGAAAGTCCGCTGACCATCGCCGAGCGCTCAATCGTCGTGGATGGGGACCTGTGCCGTTTGACGCTCGACCGGTCCGGACGAACCGTGAGGGTTGCTGCCGTCGGCTGCACATCGGTCGTGGCACCCGGGCTGCGCCTGCTGATGAAGGATGGCGGCCCGCGCTCCATCGTCGAGGCCCGAATCTCGGGAGGGCGGATCAAGGTGGAAACGGGCCAGCATCTGGTCAGCGATGCGTCAGCGTCTGTTGCCCCCGCCCGCCCGGACGGGCGGGGGTAACGGCCCGCCGCCGAAACGTGGGAGGGCGAGGCTCCGTGGGAGGGCGAGGCTCCGTGGGAGGGCGAGGCTCC
>DYKI01000210.1:0-3265 GCA_020722705.1 Chthonomonas calidirosea
GATGCGGGAGGGACGGCGTCCTCGCCGTCCGGAACACGGGTCATCGGGGACGATGACCCTCCCAGGTCCGCGTTCTCGCCCACATCGCGCACCGGATACACATTGCCCGCATCGAACAGGCTCGGCTGAGCCGCGCGCACACCGATCATCGCCCACGATCCTGACATGGAGCTACAAGGCAGGCAGACTGTCTTGCCCCGAAACTACCTCCCTGATACAGGCGAGCCCGCCGACTTTTCGGCCATGCTTCTTGACCCATCGTCATGGATTCCTGCGGTGTCCGTCCGGGTATACTGCATAGTGTGTCGGTGCGTTGGTCGGATTCGGCCCCTCAAGGCCATTCGGTCTACGCGACCGGCGCCTCGCTTACTCCTACGTCACCGGAGGCGCCTTGAACGATGAAGGCTGCATTGACGTGCGCATGTGGTCAACGCATCTTCTCCAAAGATGTGATGCAGCAGAGCTGGATGAGAAGGTCGTTCGGCGACGGCTACGTCTATCTCCGCTATCGGTGCTCGCGCTGCAAACGGCTCAACGAGTGCTATATCAACGATGACGAATGGGATGTGCGCATCCTGTTCGAAGCCGTCCCGGAAGCATCCGACGAAGAACGTCGGGGTTTCGACGAGATGGGGCCCATCACGCCCGAAGAGATACAGCGGGTAAGGGCGCGTCTGGTAAGTCTGCGCGACCTTCCCCGCCCTAACGGCCCGCAACTGCCCGGCGAATCCCGCAAGTCCTCAAGCGGCTAGCCGCTCCACCGCAATCGGGTCCGGCTCGGCGGAAGCCGCGCCCGGTTCGGTTCGCCTGACGCGGGAGCGCCCCGCGGAATGCTGTCGCTTCCCTCGATGCATTTCCCGCCCGGTGTCGGCGCCGTTCGGAAGTCCGGCTCCATCGCCCCCCCACAAAGCACGTCACGCTTGTGCTGTTTGCCATGGCGCACATCGTGAAGGACTTCGCGGGGCCGCACGGAATAGAGAAAAGCTCGCGGGTCGTGTCAGGCTCCGCGGACACCATCACCCAGGAGAACATGCAGTGATTCGTATCGGATTGGTCGGTTGCGGCGGGATCATGGGCGCCCACGTGCCCGGGCTCAAGGCCGTCGAAGGGCGTGCCATCGTGACGGCAGCGTGTGATGTCAGTGAGGAGAACGCCAGGCGGCGCGCATCGGAGACGAACCCCGACGCGGCCATCTATTCGGACTGGAAGGCCATGCTGGCCGACAACAATGTGGACGCCATAGACTGCGCCCTGCCGCACCACCTCCATTGCGCGGCCATCGTGGATGCCGCCAACGCAGGCAAGCACATCCTGACCGAGAAGCCGCTGTGCACGACGCTCGACGAGGCCAGGGAGATCGAGGCCGCCGTCAAGGCCAACGGAGTCACCCTGGCCTGCGCCCACAACCAGATGTTCGAGCCTGCGCCGCGCACGGCCCGCAAGTGGATCCGCGAGGGCAAGCTCGGCCGCATCTTCAGCCTGCGCACCGTGGACTGCTTCTACGCCGGCGGCGGCAATCCGGTCAACTGGGGATGGCGCGGCAAGCTCGAGACCTGCGGCGGCGGATGCGCCATTGACACCGGCTACCATCCGACCTATATGCTCATCTCGCTGGCCAACTCCGAGCCCGTCGAGGTCGTCAGCATGCTCGACAACTACAACCAGCCCACCCTCGAAGGCGACGACAGCGCCCAGACCATGGTCCGCTTCGCCAACGGCGCCGTCGGCACCCTTCAGACCTCCTGGGGATACGGAGTTCCCAACGGTCACGGGCAGATCCACGCCATCGGCGAGCATGGGCAGATCTTTGGCCGGGGCAACACGCTGTACTTCCAGCCGCTCAAGGGCGAAACCGAGAAGCACGAACTGGAGCCCGAGAACGGCTTTGTCGGCGAAATCAAGCACTTTGTGGACTGCATCGAGACCGGCGCTCAGCCCGAGCAGGGCCTCTACGAAGGCGTGACCGTCCTCAAGGTGATCCTCGGCGGATACCAGTCCGACCGCGAGAAGCGGTACGTCAATCTGCAGGATGCCTGATCCGCGCAGCCCGTACCTTTTCCCGGTGGACCTCGACCGCTTCTGGGAGGATGATGCAGCAAGCCACGAGAAGTGGTTCCGGACGGACAAACCGCAGGTTCCGCTGGGCATCCGGATGCCTGCCACATGCATCTGGGATGAGCTCGGCCTGCCCATGCCCGAGAACGCGGATACGGAGGTGCAGAACCCCTACGACGCGCCCCTGGAGCTTCGCAAGCGCTACAACGAGCGGGCCGTGGCCATTGTCGGGCGCCCCATGATGCCCGAGGACGACGGTCCGCCCGCCGATTCGTTCTTCCCACCCGTCAAGAAAATCACCGATGTCTTCGAAGCGCGCGCGGTCCAGACGGGCGGCACGGGATGGGTGATCCCGGCAGCCGAGACACCTGCCGACCTGGAGCGCCTCCTGGATCGGGTCGAACGGCGCGATCTGCGCGAGTTCCTGTTCCCGCCGAACTGGGAAGCCGAGGTGCGCCGCATCTATGAGCAGTACGGCAAGAAGCCACGGATGGGGGGTGGCGTGCGGGGCCCGGTCACGGCGGCCATGAGCATCTACGGCGTCGAGAACCTCATTTTCCTGATCCGTGACGAACCGGAGCTTGCTGCACGGTTTCGCGATGTGCTGGCCGACAAGATCATCGAAATGACGCACGTCCTCCACGAGGTCAGCGGAACGCCGGATCGCCGGGGGTTCGGCTTTGCCGACGACAACTGCGCCATGCTCAACGCCGATATGTACGCATTCTTCGGCCTGCCGATCCTGAAGCGGGTCTTCGGCGAGTTCGCTCCCGGACCCGACGACAGACGCTACCAGCATTCCGACAGCGCCATGACCCATCTGTTGCCCCTGCTCAACGAGGCGGGGGTCAACCACGGCAACTTCGGCCCGACGGTGCGGGTGCAGGACATTCGCCGCGACATGCCGCGATGCGTGATCCACGGGCAGCTTGCGCCCTGGAACTTCGCGCGCGGAACCGATGAAGAGGTCGCCGCCGAAGTCCGGCGCGATATCGAAGCCGTCGGCGCCGATGGCGGCTTGATCATCACAACCGCCGGCAGCATCAACCCCGGCAGCCGCCTCTCGGGCCTCCGCGCCATCATGAGCACCATCCAGCGGTACGGCCGATACGGATAGCGGCCTCACTCGGTGTGCCGTGGCTTCACGCCGAGGGGCGACGTCGGAGCCGCAGACACTCCTCTCCCGCGCGTCCTGGACCCTGGCCATCCG
>DYKI01000210.1:3365-4192 GCA_020722705.1 Chthonomonas calidirosea
CCGACGGCTGCGCGCGGGAGAGGTTGGGTGAGGGATAGCCGCCTTGCTCGGTGCGGCATGGCTTCACGCCGAGGGGCACCGTCGGAGCCGCAGACACTCCTCTCCCGCGCGTCCTGGACCCTGGCCATCCGCCGACGGCTGCGCGCGGGAGAGGTTGGGTGAGGGATAGCCGCCTTGCTCGGTGCGCCATGGCCACCCCCACGAGCACGTGTGCCGCGTTCGCCGCAAGCTCCTCGTAAGGGGAGCGCGGCTGGGGGGATTGGATGGACTCCATGGACGGAAAAGTCGCTTTGGACGACGCCGAACGTGCATTGGGGCCGTCTGGTCCATCCCGTCCATGCCTCTTGCGCACTTCCCGAAGCCAGTCCGCCACCTCGCCGGCGGTACCGCAGCGCCGGGCGACGAGCTCTTGCCTCCGAGGGTCGTCCGGCGCCCAGAGCGGCAGCCCGCGCTGACGCAGGAAGCGCTCGCAGTCCAGTCGGAGCTCCTCGAAGCCGGCGCGGGCTGCGTTCGTGAGCTTCAGCTCCATCTTCTTCGAGGTGCCGCTCGCAACGCTTCCCTCGGCGATGTTCTGGACCCCCGAACGGGCGGTCTGAACCATCTGGTCATGGGTCCGCTCCGCCGATCTACGAGGCTGTCGCAGAACAGAACGGTAAAGTCACAGGCCAGTTGGGCAACCTGGAGGCTCTTGAGCCTGCGGAAGCGCCCGTGCTTCGGAACAAGCCCATCATCCGCGTCGTGACTCCCATCCGGTCCATTGTCGTCCATCGGAACGCCCTTCTCCACGGTGGTTCCAACCGACTACGTAGGAGACGCGGGTTTAGCCT
>DYKI01000211.1 GCA_020722705.1 Chthonomonas calidirosea
GGCGGAGAGGAGCCGAATTTCGGCCTCGGCCCGCGCAGGAAAGCTTGAGCTCGAGATGGCCAAGCCGGCGGCGGACTCGCAGGCGCGGGGTAGCAGCACCGGGCCGGCAGCGGTGTGAAGCAGGCTCGATTGCGAGCCTGAGGCGAGGCTTGGCCGAACAACTGATGCGGCAGCTTCCGCGCTGCTGCCTTTTGTGGGGCACGACGGTTATGTCATAGTCGTATCAAACTGCCGGCCTTGAATGTTCATCGCGGGATCCGCCGAGTGAAACCCTGGGTTGAACCACGCCAAGAGCGGGAACCCGCCTCAGTAAGGAAGCCACTTCCCCGCAAAAGTCGGCCGCGGCGCGGCTCACAGATTGATATCGATGTGCCCCATGCGGTGCTCCGGGCAGGAAATCTCGCATTGAAGCTGTATCAGGGAGTACACTAGGTCGTCGGCGCCGGTGATGGCTTCGTAATGGCGTGCGGCTCCTTCGGCGCGAAACAGGCCGTGGCAGGCGAACAGTGCGATGGATTTGTCGGCTACTTCGACGGCGAACTTCCGGTAGGTCTTCTGCTTCTCCAGCGGGACCCCGGCCTCGGAGCTCAGTGCGGCCATCAGAGAGATGACCTGCGCGGCGGCTCGAGGCCAGAGTTGCGCGGTGTCCGTTGGCCAGCCCGCAGCCACGTAGAAGTCGGCGATAGCAGTCGCCTCGTGCAGGAAGCGCGGATTCTGCTGCTGGCGGTATTGAGTGAGAGACTCAAGCGCCGCGCTCGAAGCGGTAGCCTTGCCGTAGGCCATGTGCCAGAGGTCGGCCCGTGAAGTGGGAGAGGCGCGGACGAAGGCGCGGCCGTCCAGCACGCGGACGGCGTTCCGCCAAGCTTCGCGCCGGGCCGGCACCAGTTCAGAGGCCTTCCAGAGCAAAATGCGCAGGGCTGGATCAAAGGCTTCGGCGGGCCGGAAGTCCCCGGGGTGAACCAGGAGGCTCCAGGGCTGCAGGCGTAGCGCGGTGCGGCTTTCGATCAAAACTTCGATCCTCTCGATAAATTTCGGGTCGCGGCTCACAACGTAGGCGTTGGCAAAGGCCCAGATGTAGAAAGCCGCATGGCGCGGGAACGCCGCGCCTGTGGCGGCGCCTTTGGCGGGCCGGTGGATACGGTAACCGGCATGGCGGTTGAAATCGCCGGTGGCTTTGTCCGCGATTTGCGACATCCACAGCCCCTCGGCGATCCGCAGCGCACGGTACGGGTCGATGGCGTAGAGCTTGTCCCAGAACGGGAAAGGGCGGAAGACTTCGTGAACGTCCGAATGTGCGCGCTCCCGGACAAAGTCCCAGCTGTTGTGCTCGCCGGAAGCCATGAGACCCGTCTCGGGACTCTGACAGTGGTTGAGCCAGAAGGCCAGGTACTCGTCGGCGTGCTGCTCGTATCGCTTGTCGTCAAGGAGCACGCTGAGCTGGTACATGGCGCGCAGCAGCGAAAAGTCGTGCTCGATATTGTTTCCGAACGGCGCCCGGTCGCCCGGACGGACGCCTGTAGGCATGGGAGGCAGTCCGAAACCGACAGATTGCACCTGGCGATTGCGCGAGCGGTAGAACTCAGGCGGCACCTGCTCCACCGGCAAGCGCAATGTCTCGAGATCGAGCATGGCGGCGAAGAGCGGGGAGCGCTCGACACCATAGCGGTCGGTTCCATGTTCGATCATGGTATCCACAAAGCGGCGGGCGGCATCAAGGTACCGGTCCCCGGCGAAAGTCGACGAAGCGATCCACAGGCAGACAATGATTCTCACTGGGCGTCCTCCCGAGCCGGCAGC
Organism: Chthonomonas calidirosea; assembly: GCA_020722705.1. Taxonomy (GTDB): domain Bacteria; phylum Armatimonadota; class Chthonomonadetes; order Chthonomonadales; family CAJBBX01; genus JAAYVH01. The sequence continues at coordinate 1,798 of DYKI01000211.1, forward strand.
GTTCAGGGCTGGGAAACGGCGGGGTGAATCACCCGCAGGTTCACGTTCTTGAGGCTGTCGCCGAGCCTGGCCCTGGGAACTTTCGCGCCGACAGCATAGATGGTGCCGGATACATCGGAAAGGCCAAGCGGCTTCTCCGTCTCGAACTGAACGGCAGGCCGGTTTACCGTGTCATACACGTAACATCCAATGAACGCCACGCCGCCGGGTGAGCTGGAGATGGCAAGCCGGCGCGCGCGCAACAGTACAGGCACCCGCGGCCCTGGGTAGTCCGGAACCTGCCCCTGCCACGGCGAGCGCCAGTGGCAGTTCACGAACCGGACCTTCACGCTCGCAGCGGATTTATCGGAGACCAGCGCACCCTCGCGCGCGGTGCTCTCCGAGGTGCAGTTCACGAATTCGATGAGCCCCTGCGGCCCGTCGTCGCGCACGCCGCCCACGACCATGCCGGCACCCACGCCGCCGGCGCCCGGAGCCATGCGCGTCAGGCAGTTCTCGAAGCGGATTGAAACCGCCGCCGATTTTCGGCTCAGGGAACGCAGATACACCTGCATGCCGTGGCCCCTGTTGCTCTCGAAGATGCAATTGCGGACCAGCACGTTCCGCAGTCGTTCGTCCTCCAGGTCCGGCTCAAGGTCGATGCCGGACTCGGGCGGGGTGCCCTGAGTAGAGGAAAAGCGGCAATTTTCTACCAGCAGGTTGACGGCGCTGATAACGCTCATGCCCTGCCGGTGGTTGCCGTCCGCCGCACAGTTGCGCACGACAACATTCTCACTCCAGCGCCGTGCGGCGTTGCCGGCGATGTAATAGCCGTCGCCGCCGCTTAGGTCCGAGGAAATGCCTTCGACGAGGACGTTTTTCACGCCGCGGAGCGAGAGGCCCATGCGCCATTCGGCCTTCTGATAAGGCGGCTGCTGGTAATCGAATTTGTGCATTCGCAGTATGGCGCCGTAACCTCGAATAGTCAGATTGTCCACGCCGTCGGCGGTCAGAAGACTATCGCCGCGGCCAAGAAAGGCTCCCCTCTTGGCCAGCACGATCACACCGGGCTCGAAGATGACTTCCTGATTGCCGCGCAGCTTCACAGGCGTAATAATCCACGGCGCGCCCATGTAAGGGATAACCACCTTCTTCGCCCCGGAATCGAGCGCAGCCTGGAGTGCGGCCGTGGAGTCCTCGGCGGAGAATCCCCACCAGGCAGCATTGGCGGTATCACGCTTGCCGGCGCGGACTTCTGCCGCCGCCTGGGGGTCGGCGATGTTGGGTTGTGCATCTGCTGCGGAGATCAGGACGGAAAAAGTCGCTACGAGGCGAGCCAACGCTTTCATAACACCATCCGAAACAGGCGGATTTCATTGGCCATGTCGGGCCGTGCGACTTCTGCGTAAACCCACAATTCGTCCCCCACGCGCACCCAATGCGAATAGCGCCATGTCCGGTAATGTTTGCTGGGGGTGGTGCTGACAAACAGGGGGGCGCCGGGCGTCAGGTCGGTGATGTGATGGAGGTCGAAGGTGAATGCCAATCCGGTGGCGACGTTGTAGATCGGGTCGTACCACTCAGTACTCGATCCTTCATAAACGAAGAGGTAGCCCACACCAAGAGGCAGGACGCAGGCCGGCCGCACGAAGAAGTCGTGCCAACCATTCAAGTCCATGATCGAATGGTAGGGGTTGCCGACGGGCTCCCAGGATATGCCGTCTACGCTTCGAAAATGATACGTGCGTTCCAGGCCTCGATGCTGGCCGATCACGTAGGCATGGTAGGCCCCCTCGGCAAACAACACCACAGGGTCCTTGTAGCCTTCGACCGGGAGATCGCGCGGGCCTGTCTTAGACCGGGGACGGATGACCGGCTCGGCCGAGGAGGCCCGGAAGCGGGTCGGATCCGCAGCGTCCTCGAACCGGATGATCGACCAGGGACCGCCTTTCCACGGTCCGCAGCCGTAGAGCTTGAACTTCCCGCTTTTCGGATCGATCAACAGGGACGGGCGCTCGAACCCGGGGATGGGGACCTGGTCGCGGCGAATGCTGTGGACCTTCTCAAAGCGGATGCCATCGTTGCTCCTGAGGATGCGGATTTCATAGCCCCTCAGTCCTAGCGGCGCATCGGCGGTCCGCATCCGGCAAGCGAGCCAGAAGACACCGCCGGGATCGCGCACCACGGAGGGCGCCCCGGCCCACCAGTCGGCCTGGAGTTTGTCGGGCTCCAGAATTACCTGATAGCGCTCAAGCTTTTGAGGTATGTTTCCGTGACAAGTGCGAACGTCCTGAGTGCGTTTCACGCCCCCCAGAACCCCCGAGAGGCCCATCAGCATTCGTCGAGACATGAGCAACATATCATTCGATTCCTTTCCCTTTAACAGCTCCCCGGCATTCTAACAC
>DYKI01000044.1:0-3726 GCA_020722705.1 Chthonomonas calidirosea
TCCTGCCGAGCCGTCCGTCGTTCCGCTACGGGAGGGCGAGGCTCCTGCCGAGCCGTCCGTCGTTCCGCTACGGGAGGGCGAGGCTCCTGCCGAGCCGCCCCTCGTCTCTCTCCCTGCACGTGTCTCCGACAACTGCTCAATGCGCCGGATCAGCAACTCGACGTTGTCACGCGATTCGAGCAGATTGGCGGCGTTCCTGACCCGGTCGAAGCCCACGATCGGGGCAATGAGGGGCGTGGTTACGATGAGGGTCTGACTGGCGAAGAACGAGAGCGGCTTATGCATCTCCAGAAAGAGGATCGCCGGCGTCTCCAGCCCCCGGCGATGGATGTCCATGGCGATCTTCTCGATCATGGCATCGCGCTCGGCCTCAGGCAACGGCTCGCCGAAGTCAACAGACATGGTCCTTGTCCCGTGGGCCTTCGTCGTCAGAGGTCCGTTCCTCGCCGCTCGTCACATACCGCCCGATGATCTCGCGAAGGCGTTCCTCGGGCATCACCGCGTCGTCCCATCGAAGCTCAACGCCCCGGAACGCGTCGAGTCGCGACGGTCCGGCAAAAGGCGATAGCCGGAGCGAGCTTGAACCGACGATCACGCGCCTGACGGACTGCCACGGGATCATCAGCCGGGCGAGACCATACGAGCAATGCGCTGCGTCGGTGGTCAGCCGATACCTGATCGGCAGCAGGAACTCGGCGACGGCAGACGAAACCAGTCCGGCCCCGAGTGCTCCTCCGACCCATGATTCGAACGCCATGCATCCGAGCGCGAAGGCGGCGATCATCCCCGCAGCGATGCCAACTAGCTTCGCAGGCTGTAATCGGGCTAGATGCACGGTCCATTCGGCAAGGACCTGCCGGCTTGCGGTCTGGCGTTCACCCTCGTCCGGATTGATGGCGGGCAGGGAGTTTGGCATAGGCGGTAGATTGGTTCGCGGCACGACGTGGACTTCCGCCCGGCGCGGTTGCGCGATTATAGTGTCGTGAATCAGCATATGTCAACGTTACGACGCGTGCCGCGCGACGTGATGCGCAAAGCCGCCGCATGATTTGAAGCCGACCGACCGCACACGGGTCAGTTCCGGCCTTTGCTTGCCTGGGCCCTGGCCATTCTCAGGAGACTCTCGAAGACAACGCGGCCATCGGCCGAGCCCAGGATGGATTCCGACGCACGCTCGGGGTGCGGCATCATGCCAAGTACGTTCATAGACCGGTTGGCTATCCCGGCGATGTTCTCAGCGCTGCCGTTAGGATTGCTGTCAGGAGTCGCTTGCCCTGCGGCATCGCAGTACCTGAATATGACCTGTCCATTGTTGTTCAACTCGTCGAGCGTTGCCGGGTCGGCAACATAGCAGCCCTCACCGTGGGCGATTGGTATCCTCAGGATCCGGCCTGCCTTCGCCGCTCCGGTCCATGGTGTCTCCCCGTTCTCAACGCGCAGGTTGACCATCCGACAGCGGAACTTGAGTCCGACGTTGCGCACCAGCGCGCCGGGGAGCATGTGGGCCTCGCACAGAACCTGGAAGCCGTTGCATATGCCGATGACGTATCCGCCCTGCTCTGCATGATGTCGAACCGCGGCCATTACCGGCGAGAACCGGGCGATGGCGCCGGTGCGCAGATAATCGCCATACGAGAAGCCCCCCGGCAGAACGATGCAATCGAAGCCCTTGACGCTTGTGTCTTGGTGCCAGATATACTCGACCGGCTGCTTCAGGACGTCGCGAATGACGAAGAAGGCGTCCTGGTCGCAGTTGGACCCGGGAAACCTGACGACGCCGAACTTCACTCGACCACCTCGACGCGGTAGTCCTCGATGACAGGGTTGGCCAGAAGCCGGTCGCACATCTCAGTCACGTCGCGCTTGACGCGTGAGGGGTCGCCCCCAACCTCCATCTCTATGTACTTGCCCATGCGGACGCGCTGTACGTTGTCATAGCCCAGAGCTTTGAGGGCGTTCTCCACAACTCGCCCCTGTGCATCGAGCAACGTAGGCTTGAGCGTGACGTATACCTTGACCTGCGGCATTCCCTACTCCCTTCGGAGCGTCGGCGCCCGTAGGCGCGCAAGACGGCAACCTATCGCGACCTGAGGATTAACCATGATAGCACAGCGGCCAATAGGCCGACAATCAGCCCCAGCGACCAGAGCATGCGGGGATCATCGGGCTTCTCCGAGATGATCTCAGCCGGACACGGTTTGATGGCCTTGCTCACAGGAACAATGCGCTTCCGGCGGTTCATGCGGCTGATGCACCGTCCGACCGTTCGAGCAACGGGCGGAATGAACCGAGGGGCGAGGACAGCGCCCGCAACAGCGGCAAGCACGAGCCACTGGATCGGCGCCATGATGCTGGCGAACAGGTGTCCGAACCCCATCATGTCCCGCTCCTGCCCGACGCTTTCGTGAGGCGCCGCATGGCCTCTTCCCCGCTGAGCCCCTCGATCTCGACACGCTTCAGCCGCGAGCCCTGTCCGGAGGCGATTCGCAGCGAAGTTCGGGGCACCTTCAGGGCTTTCGAGAGGAGCCGAAGCACGGCTTCATTCGCGGCGCCATCGTGCGGCGCTGCGCGCACATGGACAGCAACAAGGCCATCGTTGCCGACTGACAGACGATCGGCATTGGCACGCGGAGTGACGCGAACCTCGATGAAGCGCTCCGCCATATCAGTCGGCCAACGCCAGCGACAGATACGCGAACACGGTCGCATTGTTGATTGCATGCATCAGAACCGATGGCCAGATAGACCCCGTAACGCGGTAGAGGGTGGCGAATGCGGCTCCAAGGCAGAAGATGCTCAGGAAACCCATCGGAAGCTGAGGGTGCAGAATGGCGAAGACCGCCGAACTGACGACGATCGCCGAGAGCGTGCCCATGTGAGACTGAAGCGACCGGAGCAAGATGCCCCGAAACACGATCTCCTCGGTGAACGGCGCGATCACTGCTCCGGCCAGAAGCATCAGGGCACGAGTAACCAGTGAATCCCCTGAAACGAACTCCTCGATGGCCGGGTTCACCGGGCTCCCCGACGGATCGAACAGGGCACTCGATATGATCACCGTGAGCACCAGCGCCGGAAGGGCCGCAGCGTAGCCCACCATCGCCGCCAAGGGGTCGCGAAAGAACCGGGGCCGCGAAAGCCCCAGGATACCGACGGTGCCGCGCCCGAGCAGCCCCGCGACTCTGAGCACCAAGAGCGGCGGCGCCAGTGACACCAAACTGATCAGGACCGTCAGCGCAAGCCGCACCGTATCGCCCTTGCTGTCCATGAGATACTCGACAGCTTGATCCGGCAGCAGAGGCCCGATCAGCTTCAGCCCGACCAGACCCACGAAGTAGGCCGCCGCGGCCAATGAGAGAGACCGCGCCTGCTCGGGAGTGACCCGCGGAAACTCGGCCACGTGCTTGGCGATCGCTTCCCTCCCAAGCGCCAACCGTGCGAGCGCCAGCGCAAACCAGATGCCGATGCCGCCAAGGCAGGCGAGGATGCCCAGAACCACCGCAATGGTCAGGCGGTCGGATGAGTGCAGCGCCGCCTCTTCGTGCCGCCGTGCTTCCTCGCTCATCCCGTGATTGGCGTAGAGCGCGGCCATCACCGGGTGTCGGAACCACCCAAGCTCCTGCGAGGCCAAGAACTCCCGTCCGGCCTCGAGTTGCCGTGCGGCCTCGAGTTGCCGTGCGGCCTCGCGAGCCCTCTTCGTTGCCGTCCCATCCGTCCCATCCGTCC
>DYKI01000044.1:3826-18730 GCA_020722705.1 Chthonomonas calidirosea
CGTCCCATCCGTCCCATCCGTCCGACGCTCCAACACCACACGCCACATCGCAAGCTCTCGTTCGACCTCGATCAACGGCCGAGGCGGCTCTGCGCCGGCCAGCTTGCCCAGGGACCTGCGCCAGCCGCCGACACCAAGAATGTGCTGCGAGAGCGCCAGCAGACGCCAGGATTCCTTCGTATTCTGGGTGACGGCGAGCTCATCAAGCGGCCGAACAGCCTGTCCGGCGGCAAGCTCCTCCAGGGGCAGGGATAGGGAAGCGCGCTTGGCTGCCCAGTAGGCCTGCCTGACGCTGAGCGTGCCGTCCAAGAGCAGGCGCGCCTCCTGATCGGATGGAGATTCGCTGCCGGGCCGCTGTATGAGCGCCATTGCGGCAACCGCTGCGACGGCCAGCGCAGGGAGACCTGATCGGAGTCGCGTGCCCGCCGAGGCGCCCGTCATGCGGAAAGCCGGTCCGCCAAACCTAGCCGTGTGCCATCCCGGCCAGCACGTCGGCGACGAACTGCAGGATCAGGATGGCGATGATCGGACTGATGTCGAGACCGTGCAGCATCCGCGGCGGGAGCAGGCGCCGAATCGGCGCGAGGATCGGGTCCGTCATTCGTCTGAGCGTGCGCACCCAGGGCTGGTATGGGCTTGCGCCGCTCGCCCCAAGCATGTAGGCCCAGGAAACAATGACGTCCACGAGGATCAGCAGACTGACCAGGTGGACCAGGGAGGCCAGAAGGGCAAGCGGATGCGCCGACGTTGGCATCGTCATGGCCGTTGCCCGCTCACTTTCGCTGTTCGATCAGCCGCCGAACCCGGTCTCGGTTCACGCGTGCGGCCGCCCTGCCGGGGTTGGCCGGGTCTTCTGCGGCCCGGTTCCACGCCTCCAGGGCCTTGTCGAGCTGCTGATTGCGCTCGTATGCGTGGGCCAGCGTATGCCAGACGATCTTGGCGCAGTCGGGCATCGTTGTCGCTTTCTCCAGCAGCGGGAGGCCGTTCTTCCAGTCCTTCTTGCGGGTGATCAGATAGAAGCCCTTCTCGTTGTAGAGGGCGTAGGTGTTGGGATTGGCCGCGATCCCAGCATCGTACAGCCGGACGGCTTCGGCATCGCGATCCATGCTCCAAAGCAGCCATCCGGCATTCACGTAGGGCTCGATGAATGTGGGCCGCCCTGCAATGACCATCCTGTTGATGTTGACGAGGTGGCTGTACTCGCCCTTGTGCCAGTGCCGATCGGAGACGACATAGAGCTGGCGCAGGCAATCATCCACAATCGCCTCGACGTGGTCGGCATCCTGACCTCGTGCAGCCACGGGCGCAGCGTACAGGAGCGCTGTCGCCGCGACGGCAGACACCCACATCGTTCTGAACCGCGGAAGGAGCCTGGACCATCGGCTCGTCATCGCTTCGCGCATCGAGCTACCTCTCTTTCTCCAGACGGCCATCGAGCAGCCTTCGTGTCTCCTGCGGGTTGGCTTTCCCCCTGGAGAGCTTCATCACCTGGCCCATCACGTAAGTCAGCTTGCGTTCGTCTCCCGCGCAGATGGCTGCCCACACATCCGGCTCCGCGGCGATGACCTGATCCACCAGGCTCGCTATGGCGGCCTCGTCGGTGACCTGGTCTCCATGCTCGGCGAGCAGGGCGTCGGGAGTTGCGCCTGTCTCGAACATGCGCTCGAAAAAGCCCTTGGCCATCTTGCCGCTGATGCGGCCGGCATCAATGAGACTGAGGAGCCTGCCGAGCTGCTCAGGCGCGACTCTGGCCTGCTCGATGGCAAGACCCGACGCATTCAGGAGCCTGGCGAAGTCTCCCATCATCCAGGAGGCAACCTGGGCCGGAAGCCCGCAAGCGCGGGATGCCTCGGTGAAATAGGCCGCCGTTGCCGGGTTCTGCGTTATCCAATCGGCCTCGGCCGCGCGCAGGCCATAGTCGCGCCGCAGCCGCTCCCGCACCGACGACGGCAGCTCAGGCATTTGCCGGCGTATGCTCTCAATCCATTCTTCACCGATCATCAAAGGGGGCAGGTCAGGTTCAGGGAAGTACCGATACTCCTGCTCATCTTCTTTGGAGCGTTGGACAAACGTCTCCTGCCGAGCATCGCTCCAGCCTCGCGTTTCCTGGCGCACGGCCTCGCCGCGTCTGAGGACCTCGATCTGCCTGGCGATCTCGTACTCGATGCTGCGATGGACCGCGCGGAACGAGTTCAGGTTCTTGATCTCGGTCTTCGCACCGAACGTGTCGGACCCCTTCACGCGAATGGACAGGTTGGGCTCACACCGGAGGCTTCCCTCTTCCATCCGGCCGTCCGAGGCGCCCGTGTATGTCAGAAGCGCGCGCAGGGCTATGAGATAGGCGCGGGCCTCATCGGCGGAGCGCATGTCCGGCGGAAACTCGGTTACGATCTCCATCAGCGGCACGCCCGCCCGGTTGTAATCAACCGCACTGTCACCTGAAGGTAGGTGCATGAGCTTGCCGGTGTCCTCTTCGAGGTGGACACGACGAATCCGCACGCGGGTCGTCTTGCCGCCGACCTCAATGTCGAGCCAGCCGTTGACGCCTATGGGCCGATCGTACTGCGATATCTGATAGCCCTTCGGCAGGTCCGGGTAGAAGTAGTTCTTGCGGTCGAACTTGGCCGATGCGTTGATCGAGCAGTTGAGCGCCAGAGCCGTCCGAATGACATGCTCAACGGCCTTTCGGTTGACCACAGGCAGAGCTCCCGGCATCGCCAGGCACACGGGACAACACCGTGTGTTCGGCTCGCCACCGAAGGCGTTCCGACAGCCGCAGAACATCTTGCTTTCGGTGAGGAGTTCGGCGTGAACCTCCATGCCGATTACGGCCTCATACTCAGTCATGAAACGCCCCCTCGCCTGCTCCGGTCCTGCCGCCGGCCCTCGTTCGCGTTTCGCCATCCGTCGCTCCGGGCCGAGCCGTCTCTTCGCGCACAGCCGGCGGAACCGCTCCGCTCCATGGAGCGCCTTGTTCGAAGGTGTATGCCACACGGATCACCGTCGCCTCGTCGAGCGGCTTGCCGATAATCTGGAGGCCGATGGGCAGACCCTGGTCGAAGCCGCAAGGCACCGAAATGGCCGGAAGGCCGGCCAGGTTCGCAGGTATGGTGCAGATGTCGGCCAGCTTCATGGCAAGCGGGTCGGCGCTGCGCTCGCCAAGCCGGAACGCAATGGTCGGCGAGGTTGGCGTCAGGAGCACGTCGTACCGTTCGAAGGCCTTCTCGAACTCGCGCCGGATGAGAGTTCGGACCTGCTGCGCGCGCAGGTAGTAGGCGTCGTAATAGCCTGCCGAGAGCGCATAGGTACCGATCATGATCCTCTGCTTGACTTCGGCGCCGAAGCCCTCACCACGGCTCCGTTCGGTCAGAAGCCCGTGCCCGACCGGTCCTGTGTCCCGATCGGTACCTGGTCCATCGGCCTCCTCAAGGTTCAGCTTAGCCCCCCACCGCCGCACCGCAGCGCCCGCCCTGTGGCCGTATTTCACGCCGTCATACCGCGCGAGGTTGCTGCTGGCTTCTGCAGGCGCCAGGATGTAGTAGGCGGCCAGAGCGAACTCGGTGGATGGCAGTGAACACTCTTCGACGTGAGCTCCGAGGCCGCAGAGCCGGTCGGCTGCCTGTCTGACCGCTGCGGCCACTGTCGCCTCGACGCCCTGCTCGAAGTATTCGCGAGGCAGGCCGATCCGGAGCCCCTTCACATCGGCCCGACATGCGTCCACGAACGAAGTCGGCGGCAGGGGCAGGGTGGTCGAGTCCATTGGGTCGGCGCCGCAGATGACGTCCAACAGCAAGGCAGCATCCCGGACGGTGCGCGCAATGGGGCCAATCTGATCGAGCGAAGAAGCGTAAGCAACCAACCCGTAGCGGCTGACGCGGCCATAGGTCGGTTTCATGCCTATCACGCCGCAGAGGGCTGCGGGCTGCCTGATGGATCCGCCAGTGTCCGAACCGAGGGCGAGCGGAGCTTCGAAGGCAGCGACGGCCGCAGCCGAGCCTCCGCTCGAGCCCCCCGGCACGCGAGACGGATCCCACGGATTGCGCGACGGCCCGAACGCGCTGTTCTCCGTCGAGGATCCCATAGCGAACTCGTCGAGGTTCGACTTCGCAAGAATCAGAGCGCCTGCCGATCGGAGCTTTGCGATTACGGTGGCATCGTAAGGAGGCACGAAGTCGCTCAGGATTCGGCTTCCGCAGGTGGTGCGCACGCCGGCTGTGCAGATGTTGTCCTTCACGACGACGGGAATACCCTCGAGCAGACGTCCCTTCGGCTCAACGGCGGCTCGGCCGGAGCCTCGCCCTCCTGCCTCATCGGGCGGATCCAGTACCGTGAGAAGCGCCTTGACGATGGGCTCGGCCTCGGCGATGCGGGCTCGATGCGCCTCAGCCACTTGATCCGGTGTGAGATCGCCCGATATGATCTTCTTGCGCAGCTCGGCTGCGCCCATTCGGCATATCATTGGCGGCTAATCCGAGATGATCCGAGGAACGATGAAACAGCCGTCTCTCGCATCCGGCGCGTTCGAAAGCACCGCATCGCGGGGAAGCGACTCGCGTGCCTCATCGTCCCTGACGACACCGGCAAGGGGGACGCAGTGGGATGTCGGCTCGATCCCTTCGAGATCGAGCTGCCTGATGGCGTCAAACCGGCTCAGCAGGTCCGCAATGTGACCCCGCTGGACGCCGATCTCCTCATCGGTCAGTTGCAAGCGTGCCAGTCTGGCAATATGGCGGATGTCATCGTCGGTGATAGGCAATGGTGGGCTCCATGACGGGCGCGGGATGTCGGGCCGCGTCCGGCCGCCTGCAGTTTACCGCGCCGCCTCAGGATCGTGCCACTCGGAGCGTTCGAGAGCCCTTCGACGCTCGTATGCAAGACCTTCGGCCGTCGGGATGTCTCCCTCGATCTCAGGATACGGAGGTCTGCTGAACCGATGGACGAAGACCGCTCCGAGCGCACTGCCGATACCCACCGCCAGCGACACCAGTGAGACCGCGTTGGGCCTATCCAGCATGCCGGCCATGCCGTGGCCGCAGAGGTAGAGGGAGCCCGCGGCAAACAGACAGCGCTTGGCAAGGATTGTGCCCGGGCGAACAGCCTCGAGCGTCCCTGAGAACGCCGCAAGTAGAAACAAGAGAACCCATGCCCACGGGTACACGGCACCAATGATCACGGTGAGTCCGTTGACGTTCTCCATGATCGGAAGGCCCGAGGGTCGCATCAGCGCGCCTTTGAACGCGAGAATCGCGGCTCCATAGGCGAGCGTCACGAGGAGCCATCGGCGCATCCGTGCCGACAGCATGGCCGCCGCAATGGTGAACATGCCCAGGGCCAGCAGTCCCGGACGCCTCGCCACCAGTGCGACCAGAGGGTCCGCATGGATGGCGGCAAGCGCCGCCGCAGGGGGTACAGCCAGTCCCACCAGGATGCGCACAATCCGCCGAATGCGCGTGCGCCGTTCCTCGCACATGCTGCCTCGCGCCTCGGTCTTCATTCAACATAGGTCCCGAGCTCGGTCCGAACCCCTATGGCGCGAGGCGCAGCCGCACCGCGCCGGCAGGCGCGCGAGAGGAAACGGCATGCGGGACTCAGATCAACACCTCGTTGGCTACTTGGCCGGCGGCCGAACATGCTTAAGCAGCCAGGTCGGCAAGGGTTCATCTCGGTATGCCTTGTCCCATGAGTTGTGCCCGACACCCGGATAGGTCGTCAGCTTCGGCGACGCGCCGAGCGCCTTGAGGGCATCCACGATGGCGATGCTCCGAGCGGGCGGCACCACGTTGTCGGCGTCGCCGTGAAAGCACCATACCGGCACCTCTTTGAGCCGCGGCGCGATCTCATCAGGTGTGCCGTAGCCGCAGATCGGCGCTATGGCAGCCCAACGCTCCGGATACCTGGCTCCGATGACCCACGTGCCATTCCCGCCCTGCGACAACCCTGTCAGGTAAACCCGCGAGCTGTCCACTGCGTAGGTCCGCTCGGTCGCTGCAAGCATGGCAACGACAAGCTCCGCATGCTCACCCCACGACTGCCGCAACTCGGGCTTCTGAGGCATGATCACGATGAAGGGCCATCGCGACGGGTTGGCCAGAATGGCGGTTCCGATGCCCTGCGAGACCTGCCTGAGGCCATCCGTGCCACATTCGCCGGCGCCGTGCAGGAAGACGATCGTGGCCCACTTGCGGCTTGGATTGTAGTCGCGCGGAACGTACACGACGTATTTGTGTTCCGTATCCTTGTAACGGAGGGTCTTGAACAAGAAGCCGGTCTCGGGAGCCGGCATCGCGCGCGGCGTGTTCTGAACCTGTCCGGTCGCCGTCAGAGCGAGCATTGCGAGCGCCGAGATCATTCGGCACCTCCTTATCAGGAGATTTGCGTTTCGGCGGCCTTGGCACTGCGCTTCCGGCGTCGAAACGGCCATAATGTACCTTGAATGACGGAAGTACCCCTTAGACAACTCGGCATGACGCTCGGCGCCATCGGGATGCGCGCCTCGATTATCCTGGTGTCCGGGCTCGTCGCCCTGGGATTCGCGGATATCTCAAGGGCCCAAACGCCGCCGCCGGCCACTGCGTGGCCCGCAGCGGGGTCCGCGGTCCGCTCGGCTGCCGCGCAAGAGACCGTTCTTGTTCGCATTGACGGCTTTCGCGACCTGATCTGGCGGCCGGCGGACAACTACTTTCTGTCGCCTGGTCCGGTGCGGATCGAGCTCAAGAGCCTGGCCCGTGGCGAGACGATGGTTCTCACCGCTGACGACGCCGAGGGAAGACCTGACGGCGACATCGCCGTCAAAGGGCGACTGCGGCTGGTCCGGCAGGGGTCCGTCCTTACGGGCAGCCAGTTGACCCTCAATCCGGTCACCGAGACGGGTTCGATCGTCGCGGCAGAGGCGCTGGTGGGACGAATCCGGGTCCGAGGTGACCGGATCACCATGACGCCGGACCACGGCCTTGTGGCAACCGGCGCTTCCTTCACCACCTGCGGAGACGCTGCGCCCCACTATCGGATCAGCGCTCGGAAACTGCGGCTTGCCGAGACGGGTATGGTGAGTGCAGAGGGCGTCACCCTGTGGATCCGAAACAGGCCCATCCTCGCCATACCGTGGCTGCAGAAGAACTTCCGTCAAAAGGTGGAGAGCCCCTTCCCGTTACCGGCCTATTCCAAGGAGACGGGACCGGTCTTTCGACTCCGCAACGACACAATGTCGAGTCCAACATCGGCTCTCACATACGAACTCGTCGCCGCACTTCGCAAAGCGCCGTACGGGAACGTGACTCTCGAGCGTGACCTCGGTCGTGCAGCCCCAGATGCCGCGCCGCCTGCAACGCGCAAAGCGGCATGGAGAGAACCCAGGCTCGGCGCGCTGGAGATGCATCCAACCTTCGCGAGGCCGGACCGCGAGCCAACGGAGGAGAGCGATCGAACGGTTGCCTACGCAACGCTGGGTGTGCTGGACTACGTCGGGAATCGAAAGCGCACCGATCTTCGTCTGAACAGGCTGCCGGAAATCGGGATCGGCCGCTTCCGTCCGGGTGAAAGGAGTAAGCGGGGCCGTAGCGGCTTCGGTTACCACTGGGACGTGAGCGCCGGCCGCTTCCGGGAAAAGCCCACTGAGGTCGAGTCGAACCGCGCCGCTCTGCAGGTCGGCATCGCCTCGCCTCAACTGGAAGTGCTGCCCGGATTGAGCCTCAGGGCAGGGCTTGCGGCTGCCGGACACGCCTATGAAACAGGTTGGACACACTCGACGCTTACGCCGGAGTGCGAAGCGTTCTGGAACGCCGGGCGGCAGATCGGCTTCGGGGTGGCGTTCAAGCATCAGATCGAGGGCGGGAAGACGCCGTTCGTTTTCGACCGCATTGACGTCCGGAATGAAATGCGCCTCTACTGTCAGGGAGACGACACGCAATGGGCCTACAGCCTGGCCGTATGCTACGACACCGACAGGATGCGAGCCTACGATACGTCGTTCGCGATCAAGCGAAAGCTGGACTGTCTGGAGTTCGGACTGAGCTATCGGACGCGGGCACAGGGGCTCGGCGTGATCTTCAACCTGCTGCCGGGTGAGACGGCTCCACTTGCGAAGGACGAGGAGTGAGGATGAACAACGAGGACGAGATGGGAGGGCGAGGCTCCTTGGGAGGGCGAGGCTCCTCGGGAGGGCGAGGCTCCTGCCGAGCCGCTGACATGACCATCCCGCTGTTCGAAACGCCCCCTCCCCCTTGCCCCCGCCCGCCAGTGGGGGCGGGGGTAACGGCCCGCCGACAAGCCGTGGGGATGCTCACCGCGGCACTGGTGGCGGTTATCTGCATGCCCTGTTCCGGGCAGAACCTGACCTTCACGAGGACAGCTCTCGACAAAGAGTTTCGCGCCGAGGGTGTCGCGGTTGCCGATGTCAACCGTGACGGACGCCTCGATGTCATCGCGGGAGACCTCTGGTACGAGTCGCCCGCGTGGACGCCGCACGAGATCGCTGCCCCAAAGAAATACGACCCGGCGGCAGGCTACAGCGAATGTTTCGCGACCTATGCGGCGGACGTGGATCGAGACGGGTGGATTGACCAACTGCGGATCGGCATGCCGGGCGGTCCTGCTGACTGGCGACAGAACCCGGGGCGCGCCGGCGGGCACTGGAAGCGATACCAAATCTGCGCCAGTGCCTGCAACGAGACGCCGCTCTTCGAGCCGCTCCTCGGGAAGGGGAAGCCACCCGTGCTGGTCTTCCCGAAGGATCAGAAGGCCATGGCGTGGTACGAACCCGCGACCGATCCGACCAAGGAGTTCACGGCCCACATCGTGAGCGCACCGGGTGGACCGGGCACGCAGCAGTTCTCCCATGGCCTCGGCGTTGGCGATGTTGACGGCGACGGTCGTGCCGATATCCTCACCACCGAGGGCTTCTACCATGCCCCGAGCGCCCCCAGAGAATCGCCATGGGTCTTCGTGCGCGTCGGGCTCGGCCAGCCCTGCGCCAACATGGTGGTCTACGACGTCAACGGTGACCGGCTGCCAGACGTCGTCACGAGTTCCGCGCATGGGCTCGGCATCTGGTGGTTCGAGCAGCGTCGGTCGCCTTCGGGCGCTATCGAGTTTGTGGAGCACCTCGTTGATCAGAGCGTATCGCAGACCCATGCGCTGATCCTCGCCGATATGGACCGCGATGGAACGATGGACATCGTGACCGGCAAACGTTTCTGGGCACATGGTCCCTCGGGTGACATAGATCCGAACGCGGCAGCTCTCTTGTGCGTCTACCGCCTGAAGAGGGACGGCGGCGCAATCGCTTGGTCCCGGACGATCGTTGACGACGACTCGGGCGTTGGTACCCAGTTCCAGGTAGTGGATATCAACAAGGACGGGCTGCTCGACATCGTCACATCCAACAAGAAAGGCGTCTTCGTCTTCGAGCAGCGACGGGTCGGAAGTCATGTCCACCAGACCGGGAAAGTTCGGTGACCTTGCCCATCGCGATCGGCATTCTCGGCCTTCAGGGTGACTATGCGGCACACGAGTCCGCACTGGCCGGCCTGCCGGACACGGAAGCTCGGATCGTGCGTGATGCCGATGAGCTTCAGACCGTCGCGGGCCTGATCCTTCCGGGAGGCGAAAGCACCACGATCGGCAAGCTCCTCGACCGCACCGGGCTCGGCGGCGAAATCGTGCAAAAGTCCGCACGGGGCTTCCCGATCTTCGGCACATGCGCCGGCATGATCCTATTGGCCCGAACGATCGTCGGCAGCGATCAACCGCGTCTGGGGCTGATGGACATTACCGTCGAACGGAACGCCTTCGGCAGACAGGTGGACAGCTTCGAAGCGGACATCGAGGTGCCCGACGAAGGGGAAGAGCCGGTTCGCGGTGTCTTCATCCGCGCCCCCTACGTGACCCACGCAGGCGACGGCGTTCGCGTGCTGGCGCGATTCGAGGACCGCATTGTCGCAGTACAGCAGGGACACCTGATGGCAACTGCGTTCCATCCGGAACTGACCGGCGATCGTCGGATCCATGCCCGCTTTGCAGAGATGTGCCGTCGCCACTTGCTTCCGAAGCCGTAAGGGCGCCGAACCGTAGGTCCGCCGCATGCGGCGGGCCCACTGGCCATCAAAGGGAGGTTTTACTCGTGCTGAGTCGGATGCTCCTGCTTCGGCTCTCGACAAGTCCGCGTGCGGAAGCTTTCGTGCGTCGCAGTCGGTTTTCGGCAGGGCTGGTTCGTCGGTTCATCGCCGGCGAGACGCTCGAACAGGCCCGTGACGCCGTGCGCGAGCTGAACGCTGCCGGGATGTCCGCCACACTCGACCACCTCGGCGAAAACGTCACGAACCCCGACGAAGCTCGCTTGTCGTATGAAAGCTGCCTTCGGCTCCAGCGCATGATCTCCTCGGAGAACCTTGATGCCAACGTCTCCATCAAGCTGACCCAACTGGGCCTGGACATCTCAGCCGATCTGGCCGCCGGGCATGCCGGCCGTATCGTTGACCATGCGCATGAACTTGGGCAGTTTGTTCGTATTGACATGGAGTCCTCGGCGCATGTTGACCGAACGCTCCAGATACACAAGGATATCTGGAAGCAACGGAGAAATGTCGGGATAGTGCTGCAGTCATACCTGTACCGGACCGATTCGGACCTGGAGGATGCCATCGCCGCCGGAATACGCGTCCGGCTGGTCAAAGGCGCTTATAATGAACCGCCGTCCGTTGCGTATGGAACAAAGACCGACGTTGACGCTGCATTCCTGAGGCAGACCCGGCGCTTGCTCGATGCCGGCGACTACCCGGCCATAGCCACACACGACGTGAGGCTGATCAGGGCAACGCAAGCCTATGCGGCGAAGCAGAGCTGCGATGCGTCGCGTTACGAGTTTCAGATGCTGTACGGCATCCGTCGCGACCTGCAGGCCGAGTTGTTGCGGCAGAGGCACCCTGTCCGGATCTACACGCCGTACGGCGAACAGTGGTACGGCTACATGATGCGGCGTTTGGCCGAGCGTCCGGCCAACCTGTGGTTCATCATGAAGAACCTCTTGCGGCGATAGGGACACGCCGAGCCGCTTCATGATGGGACACACGGCCGGGCGGGCGCGGCATGCCGATGGCTGCACGCTAAAGGCTGAATGCCGAGATGGTTAAGGTGACTGGAGGACACATGAAAGCAGTCGTGATGGCCGGAGGTGAAGGGACACGGCTTCGCCCTCTGACAACCCGGCGTCCCAAACCGCTGACGCCTGTGCTCAATCGTCCCGTGATGGAATACATCCTCCTGTCACTCCGAGACGCCGGCATCACGGAGATTGTGGTCACGGTCCACTATATGGCCGATGCCATCGAGGGCTGTTTCGGCGACGGCACCGACCTGGGTCTGAAGCTGACATACTCGGTCGAGGATACACCCCTCGGAACGGCAGGCAGCGTCAAGAAGGCACAGGAACACCTCATGGACGAGGCGTTCCTCATCGTCTCGGGTGACGCACTGACCGATGTGAAACTCGCCGACGCCGTCGCGTTCCATCGGGCGCGCAAGGCTGATGCGACGCTGATCCTGGCGCACGTGCCCAATCCGCTGGAGTTCGGCATCGTAGTCACCGAACCCGACGGCCGCATCCGCCGATTCCTCGAAAAGCCAAGCTGGGGCGAGGTCTTTTCCGACACCGTCAACACCGGCATGTACGTTCTTGAACCTTCGGTCTTCGACTATATGGAGCCTGGCAAGCCCTACGACTGGAGCCAGGATATCTTCCCGCGCATGCTGGCCGAGGGCAAGGTGCTGGTTGGCCACGTGATGCAGGGCTACTGGAGCGACATCGGCAACCTGCTGCAGTACAGAGACTCCCAATACGCGGTCCTCGACGGGCGCACCGGTGTTCGGCTCGACGCGGTGAAGAAGGGCGACTGCTGGATCGGCGACGGAGCGCAGATCGCCCGCGACGCCGTCTTGATCGGTCCATCCTTGATCGGCCGCAACGTGACGATCAAGTCGGGGGCCGAAGTCGGTCCGTATTCCGTCGTCGGCGACAACTGCATCATCGAGGATGGCGTTGCCGTCCGTCGGAGCATCCTCTGGGACAACGTCTACGTCGGCGAGATGAGCCGGCTCTCCGCCTGCACCGTCTGCTCCCACGCCGTCCTGCAGGGCGAATGCGCCATCGAGGAGGGCGCCGTCATCGGCGACAGGGTCCGGCTCGAGCGGGGCTCGGCGGTCCGACCTCAGGTGAAGATATGGCCCGACAAGCACATCGAGGCAGGCGCGCGCGTCACCATGAGCCTCATCTGGGGCCAGAAGTGGCAGGGCTCACTGTTCGGCGAGCTGGGCGTATCCGGCGTCGCGAATGTGGAGATATCTCCGGAGTTCGCCGCCAGGCTCGGCGCAGCCTACGGGGCTTTTCTGAAGCCCGGCACGACGGTGATGACGGCGCGGGACTCGGGGCCGGCGGCGCGCATGGTGAAGCGGGCAATCATCGCGGGCCTTGTTTCGGTTGGATGCAATGTGGTTGACCTGCGGTCGGCATCATTTCCGATCATGCGGCACAGTCTCCGCAACTCGGGCGCCATGGGAGGCATCTACGTGCGCCTTGCGCCTGACAATCCGAAGATCCTGCTGGTTGAGTTTCTCGACGCCGAAGGCGTCTACCTTTCTACAGCGGCGGAGCGCAAGATCGAATCCATCTTCTTCCGCGAGGACTTCCGCCGGGCCGACGCGTCGGCAATCGGTGCGCTCGAGTTCTCGGGCAGAAGCGTCGAGCAGTACCGCGAGGACTATATCCGGCATCTTGACGCCGAGAGCATTCGCAGCCTCGAACCGAAGATCGTCGTAGATTTCTCGTTCTCTCGTGTCGCCACGGTGTTCGGCGGCATACTGGGCTATCTCGGATGCGACGTTGTCGCGCTCAATGCCTTCACCGAGCCCCGGCGCGTCCCGAATGCGGCGGACCGAGAGGGCATCCTTGACCGTCTGGCCGTCACGGTTCGCACCCTGCGGGCTGACCTCGGCGCGATGATCCAGAATGACGGCGAACGATTGACGCTTGTTGACGGCACCGGGCGCGTGATCGAGGGAGATCTGCTGCTAATGCTGATGGCGGCGCTCACCGCCCGCACCCACTCGAATGCGCGTATAGCCGCCCCCGTAACCGCACCTGCCTGCCTGGAACGTCTGGTGTATCTGCACGGCGCGGACGTGAAGCGGACGAAGACAGACGTTCGGTCGCTGCTCGGGGCTGGGACGCGCAGGCCGGAAGGAACCTGCGACGTCACACTCACCGCCGATCAGTACGGAGGGTTCAGCTTTCCCGCTTTCCACAACGCGTTCGATGCGATGTTCGCCGTCGGCAAACTGCTGGAGTCACTGGGACGGACAGGGCTCAAGCTCGACGAGATCGTGTCGTCTCTGCCTGAGGTGCACATCCTCCACAAACGGCTGCGGTGCCCGTGGCAGTCGAAAGGGCGCGTGATGCTCCACGTGTCGCAGCAAGCGGGAGCCGGCCCGAAGGTTGACCTGACCGACGGCGTGAAGGTCTGGGATGGCGATGGCTGGACCCTTGTGGTGCCCGACAGTTCCGAGCCGACCGTGCACGTGTTTGCCGAGGGGACCAATCCCGTGGATGCGAAGACCCGGCTGGACAAGGTAGTCGCCGATATCGAGCCTCTGATCGAACCTGCTGCCGATCCGGGCTACACGCAGGCCTGACGGCCTGACATGGAGGAGATTGCTGTGCTTCGAACCAGTCTGTCCATTGCGGCGTTGGCGGCCGCATGTGCGCTTATCGTGACGCCCTCGATGTTTGCTCTGCCCAACGGCGCACGTTCGGCCAAACGCTCACTCGCAGAGCGTCTCGGCTACAAGGCAACCGACAAGTTGCTCATCATCAATGGTGACGATACGGGCATGTGCCATGCAGCCAACGTCGCCACGTTCGATTCACTGGACAACGGGCTGATGACCAGCGCCACGATCATGGTCCCCTGTCCGTGGTTCATGGAAGTGGCGCGGTATGCCAGGGCTAACCCGACTCGGGATATGGGTATCCACCTGACACACACGTCGGAGTGGCAGGTGTACCGTTGGGGCCCCGTCCTCGGCCCAAGCGTGGTCCCCGGCCTCGTTGATCCTGATGGTTTCCTGTGGGGCTCGGTCGAACGCGTCTACGAGCACGCGACCGTTGCGGAAGCCAAAGCCGAAGCCCGCGCCCAGATTCACCGTGCCATGAAGGCCGGCATTGATGTCAGTCACTTCGATTCGCATATGGGCACGATGCAGTACCGTCCCGATTACCATCGGGCGTATCTGGAACTTGCGGCAGAGCTGAACCTGCCGGTTCGGATGGGCTCGCCCGAGACCTACGCCAGGGCCGGATTCCCGGGCATTCGCGACGAAGCCGACAAGCTGGGCCTGGTGTACCCCGACCGTCTCATCCATGAGGAGAATCCTGAACCTGGCGAGAGTCGCAAGGCCTTCTGGCTGCGCATGATTCGGACGCTGAAGCCCGGCGTTACCGAGCTGTACATTCATGCGTCCCTGGACACTCCCGAGGCAAGGGCCGTCACCGGTTCATGGAAAACCCGATTTGAGGATTATGAGGTTTTCACCAAGGACGCAGACGTGCGCAAAGCGATCGCGGACGCCGGCGTCATCAGGATCGGCTATCGGCCGTTGCGCGACCTGCAGCGCAAGGAACGTGCGGCCACCCAGCGCTGACAAGCACCGATGACGGCGGGCGTGGGCAAGGGGCAGGGGGCGTCGCCGCTCATCCCTCACCCAGCCTCTCCCGCGCGCGGCACGTGGTGGATGACCGGGGTTTGTCCTGCGCGGGAGAGGAGACATTCGGTTCGGCGGCGCGTCGTTACCCCCGCTCCCTCCGGCGGGCGTGGGCAAGGGGCAGGGGGCGTCGCCGCTCATCCCTCACCCAGCCTC
>DYKI01000044.1:18830-25245 GCA_020722705.1 Chthonomonas calidirosea
ACGTGGTGGATGACCGGGGTTTGTCCTGCGCGGGAGAGGAGACATTCGGTTCGGCTGGAGCCTCGCCCTCCCAAAGAGCCTCGCCCTCCCGAAGCCTCGCCCTCCCAAAGAGCGTCGCCATCCAGGGTAACGATGGTGCCAGTCGGCGGTCTATGGGCCGGCGTCCCTCCGGAGCACTGCTCCGGGCAGCGCGCCGGTCCAGCTCCCGGATGACCAGACGGTGCGACCGTTGACCAACACCAGCGCAATGCCCGAAGCGTACCGGTGCGGCTCGTTGTATGTGGCCTCGTCGCGGATGGTTTCGGCATCGTACACGGTGATGTCCGCCCTGAAGCCCGGAGCCAGAACACCCCTGTCTTTCAGTCCAAGCCGTCGGGCAGGCAGCGAGGTCATCTTGCGGATGGCCTCGGCCTCGGTCAGTACCCCCTCCTCGCGCACATAGCGGCCCAGCACACGCGGAAAGGTGCCATAGCAGCGCGGATGCACCCGATCCTCTCCGCTGCGCCCGTCCGGTCCCGTTCCGACGGCGTCGGAGCCGATCATCGTCAGGTCATGGCGCATGACGAAGGCAATGTCGTCCTCGCTGATCGCGAAGTTGGTGGCCGCGACAAAGTTGCGTTCGCTTACCACGAGGTCAAGGAGGTACTCGATGGGCGGCTGGGCTGCCTCGGCTGCCAGATCGGCAATGGTTCGGCCCTGAATGGAGCGGTTGCCGCGCACGATGCCGATCTCGACTCGGCCCCATGGGCCATCGGGACTTGCGTCGTCCCACTCAGGATGGCCCGATCTCATCTCCTCGGCGACCTTCGCGCGGGTCGCCGAATCGGTCAGGCGCGCCACGACGTCGTTGTTGTCACCTGCGAGGACCCACATGGGCAGGAACTGCACCCCCACATTGGTCATGTAGGCCGTATACGGATACTGGTCCATCTGGACATCAACGCCCTTCGCCCGTGCATCTTCCACCATCTGGATGGTCTGGCGGACCTTGCCCCAGTTCCGAGGTCCCTCTGCCTTGTGGTGCGAAAGCTGAATGGGGATGCCCGCCTCGAGCCCGACGTCCAGCGCCTCTTGCACGGCTTCCAGCAGCGCATCGCCCTCGTTGCGGAGATGCGTGGCGTAGAGACCACCGTAGCGAACCGCAACACGGGAGAGCGCGACGAGCTCCTCCAGGTTGGCATAGCCCGAGGGTGTGTACTCGAGTCCCGTCGAGATGCCCCAGGCCCCTTGCTCCATGGCCCTGGCCAGCTCGGCCTCCATCGCCTGCATCTCGTCAGCCGCAGCATGGCGATCCGCCAGCCCCATAACGCGCTTGCGTATCGTCCCATGGCCCGCGAGCATCACATAGTTGGTCGCAATGCCGCTGTCGCGTACATGGTTCAGGTGGCCATTCAGGTCGTTCCACACGATGGCGGAGCCATGGGCGCGAAGCCATCGCCTCTCGAACGAGAACACCTCGGTATCCAGGGCGAGTCCGAGCGACAGCGCACAGTTTCCCACGACCTGTGTGGTCACTCCCTGCGAGATCATGCTCAGCATCTGCCGGTGGAACGTTGCCGAGATGTCCGAGTGCGTGTGGATGTCAATGAACCCCGGCGCCACGCGCAGCCCGGTCGCGTTCAGGCGCACCCCGGCGCGGACACCGGCCAGATCGCCGACAAAGGCAATCGTATCGTCCGAGATGCCGACATCCGCGCGCACGGGTGGTCCGCCAAGTCCGTCGAGCACCGATCCCCCTTCAATCACCGTATCGTATCCGTTGTCCGCCTGGACCGAATGCAACGCATCACCCCTATCTGTAGTAATAAGCATAACGGCCGCGCCATCCAAGATCGTGCCCGCAGCGCTCAACATGGCTGATGGTACAATCCGGCCGCATACGCGAGGTTAAGGAGGAGGCTGCCATGGGCCGCCATCACAACCGCACGGGATTCACCCTGATCGAGCTCTTGACCGTCATCGCCATCCTCGCCATACTGGCCGGGCTGCTGTTTCCGGTGTTCATGACCGCACGAGGCAAGGCACGCGAAATCACGTGCGTATCCAATCTGAGGCAGATCGGCCTGGCCATCAGAATGTACGCGCAGGATTACGACGAGTTGTACCCGTGGGCGGTTGACCCCACCGATAAGTACACACCGGAGATATGGTTCAGTTACCCCGAGTTCCAGGCCCAGATCCCATTCATGCCCATGATCCATGAGACGCTCCAATCCTACATCCGGTCGCGTGAGCTCTTTCGATGCCCGGCCGACACAGGCTACGACGTCGAAGACTTCAACGGCATTGCGCTCGATGCGAGGCCCACGAGCTTCGAGAAGTTCGGAACGAGCTACAACTACCGCACGGAGATCGCGTTTCGTCACCTCGGTGAGGCCGGCATAGACAGACCGAGCGAGATCAATCTGATGTTCGATGCCGCCGGCCGATGGCACGGAGGGCTTGTATTCGATCAGATGCGTTACAACGTTCTGCACGCCGATGGCCACACGAAGAACCTCAGCCGGCTGCAGGTGATGGAGCTGTGGGACAATCCGCTTTAGGCTCCTGTCGGTCCTCTCAGCGCCTCCGAGCTTCGTGGGCGTTGCCGATCGCTTCGGATCCCATTGCCGACGCCGAGGTGATTGTCGAAGACGGGCTCATCACCGAAGTGCGTCCCCGTCGCCTGGACGGCGCTCCCGTTGGCGACTGCCGTGATTTCGGCGATGCCGTGATCCTGCCCGGGCTGGTCAACACTCATTCGCACATCGAATACACAGTGATGCGCGGGCTGCTCGACGATTTGCCCTTCTTCGCCTGGATCCGAACGCTGACGGCACTGAAGGGGCTCCTGGATGAGGACGACTGGCGTGCCTCTGCCGCAGTGGGAGCCGCCGAGGCCGTTTCCGGCGGCACAACGACCCTGGCCGATTGCACCGATTCGGGAGCGGCGCTCGATGGTCTGCTTGCCGTGGGCGCACGAGGCATCGTGTACCAGGAGGTGTTCGGAGTCGAGGAGAACGTCAGTGTGGCAGAGACGCTGGGCGCAGCTCGCGCTCGGCTGTTGGGTTTGACCTCTCGGCTCGATCCTGAACTCCACACCGCCGGAATCTCGCCCCACTCGCCCTACACCGTCAGACCCGAGCTGATGCGCGCTCTTGGAGAATGGGCCCGTGCCTCCTCCCTGCCGCTGTGCATCCACGCTGCGGAATCGGCCCCCGAGGTCGAGCTCATTCGCCGAGGATCGGGCGAGATCGCCGAGCGCCTCACGGCGCGAGGCGTCACATGGCACCGTTCCTGGGAGGGCGAGGCTCCCGCCGAGGCAAGCCCCAGTTCGTCATTGGCCCATCTGCGCGCGTGCGGCGTTCTGGGGCCTCGGACCCTGCTCGTCCATGGCACCAACGTCTCCGCATCCGATCGTGAGATCGTCGCCGACACCGGCGCATCCTGGGCCCACTGCCCACGCTCCAATGCCATACTCGGGACCGGTATCGCTCCGCTCGGCTGGATGATGGCGTGCGCCAATCCGCCCCGAGTGGGAATCGGCACCGACAGCGTAGCCGGCATCGGCAATATGGATATGTTCGAGGAGCTGCGCTTCGCACTCCTGTTGCAGCGAGCGAGCCGCCGCAATGGCCAGACCCCGACAGCCCATCGGTTGCTCGAGATGGCAACGGCTGGAGGCGCACGAGCGCTGGGCCTGTCCGATCGAGTGGGCGCGCTCATGCCCGGTCTCGCAGCCGACATCACCGTATTGGGCCTTCGTGGATCGCGCTATGAGCCGGTCAATGATGTGACCAGCGCCGTCGTGTACCGTGCTACAGCGCATGACGTCTTGCTCACCATGATCGCAGGACGGGTCGTCTACGATGATGGAACCATCCTCGGCGATGGGATCGAGTGGGCCCGGAAGCGCGTCGCCGGCTGCGCTGCCCGCCTCGCTGCCGCCGTACGAGACCAAGCACAGAGCCCGGCATCTGCGGGAGCGCAAGGATCGTCGGGAGGACAAGGATCATCGGGACGACAAGGATCATCGGGACGACAAGGATCATCGGGAGGGCGAGGATCATCGGGAGGGCGAGGCTCCTGCCGAGCCGCCGGGAGTTCGTCAAGATGAGCGCGCCGGAGACCCGCAGTCTCGGAGAGGCCGAGGCAACCGCCAGCCCGGACTCGGCGGGAGCCTCGCCCTCCCTCAGAGACCTTGCCGTGACCTTCGTGACGCTAGTACTTGGCGCGGCTATCGTGGTCTTCCTGACGCGCTACAACATGCAGATACTCCCCGTCTGGGCAATGGACGATCCGCGCACGGTTCGCTCATGGGAGGAATACCTGCTCGTTAACATTGCCGGACTGCTGTTCGTTCCGATGCTGTTCATAGCGGCGATGCCGCGCGAGAGCCCCGAAGGCTTCGGATGGACGCGGCCAACGCCGGCGAGCGCAAGGTCGGCGCTGCTGATGTACGCCCTCATGCTGCCTGTGCTGTATGGCGCATCCCGAGCAGCCGTCTTTCAGCAGTACTACCCCATCCAGCCGCAGGCGTCCGAATCGTTGCGCTATCTTGTGTACTTCGAAGTGACCTATGGGCTCTACATGCTGGCCTGGGAGTTCTTTTTCCGGGGGTTCCTGACGTTCGGCCTCGCCCGCAGATTGGGGCCCGTCGCGGCCATCGTGCTGCAGGCGATCGCGTTCGGTATCATGCACGTGGGCAAACCCATGCCCGAGGTGATCGGCTCGTTCGCCGCCGGGCTCATCCTCGGGTGGCTTGCCTGGCGCGGCCGCTCATTTGTCCACTGCTTCGTCCTGCATTGGGCATGCTCCGCGACCTTCGATCTGATGGTCATCGGCGCCAAACCCGGCGGCCTGTTCTGAGCTCCGGACCGTTTGACGGGCCTTCACGGGGCCGACTATAATGGAAGCCATCGAGCATCCACGAGGAACACGCATGACTGATCGCTACGACTTCCGCGTCATCGAACCGAAATGGCAAGCACGCTGGGAGGCGCAGCGAACCTTCCGAGCGGACGACAACGCCGAACGCCCTCGGGCTTATGTGCTCGAGATGTTCCCCTATCCGTCCGGCGCCGGTCTCTCGGTGGGTCACTGCAAGAACTACGCTCCGGCTGACGCCTACTGCCGCTTCAAGAGCATGAACGGCTTCGAAGTGCTGCATCCAATGGGATGGGACGCCTTCGGCCAGCCGGCGGAAAACGAAGCCATCAAACGCCGTCGCCATCCTCGTGAGATGGTGCCCGAATACGCCGCCAACTACCGTCGAACGCTCAAGCTCATCGGAGCCAGCTACGATTGGGATCGGGAGATCAACTCGAGCGATCCGGGCTACTACCGCTGGACTCAGTGGTTCTTCCTGCTGCTCTACAACCGAGGCCTGGCCTATCGAGCCACGGCCCCCATCAACTGGTGCCCGCAATGCAAGACAGGGCTGGCCAACGAAGAGGTCAAGGAGGGACGCTGCTGGCGGTGCGATGCCCCCGTGACGAAGCGCCCGATGCCTCAGTGGTATTTCCGCATTACATCTTACGCAGAGAGGCTCCTGGCAGGCATCGAGGGCCTCAACTGGCCGACGGGCATCAAGCTCCAGCAGCGGGAGTGGATCGGCAAGAGCGAAGGCGCCGATGTTGACTTCCCGATTATCGGCTCGGCAGGAGCCTCGCCCTCCCACGGAGCATCGCCCTCCCTTGGAGCCTCGCCATCCAGCGCGACCATACGCGTATTCACAACGCGTCCGGACACGCTATGGGGCGCGACGTTCATGGTCCTCGCCCCGGAACATCCCCTGGTTGCCGAGATCACGACGCCCGAATGCCGCGCCGCCGTTGAGGACTACGTCGGCCGAACCATGACCGCCACCGAGATCGAGCGGATGAGCGTTGATCGTCCCAAGACGGGCGTGTTCACTGGAGCCTATGCCCGGAATC
Organism: Chthonomonas calidirosea; assembly: GCA_020722705.1. Classification (GTDB taxonomy): domain Bacteria; phylum Armatimonadota; class Chthonomonadetes; order Chthonomonadales; family CAJBBX01; genus JAAYVH01. The sequence goes on from DYKI01000044.1 coordinate 24,746, forward strand.
CCGTCAACGGTGAGGCCATTCCTATCTGGATTGCCGATTACGTGCTGATGGGCTACGGTACCGGGGCCATCATGGCCGTGCCGGCCCACGACCAGAGGGATTTCGAGTTCGCCCGCAAGTACGGCATTCCGATCGAGCTCGTTTACGCCACTGCGGGTGGCCCTCAGGATGGCGACTCGATGGTTGAGGCGCTTCCCGACGGCGGGTTCATGCGCGACTTTACTCCCAAGCCCGAGGCATTGACGCCGAAGTCGCCCTTTGCGGGGCGCGCCAACTGCACGGAGACCGTGCGCGATGTGATCGCCTGGCTCGAGGAACACGGTATCGGACAGGGGCGGGTCAACTACCGACTGCGCGATTGGCTCATCAGTCGTCAGCGGTATTGGGGCGCTCCCATACCCATCGTCCATTGCCCATCGTGCGGTCAGGTGCCCGTACCCGAAGATCAGCTTCCCGTGCTGCTGCCGGACGTGGATCAATACCAGCCTTCGGGCACCGGC
>DYKI01000212.1 GCA_020722705.1 Chthonomonas calidirosea
CCCTCCCGTTGGGAGGGTCATCGTCCTCGATGACCCCTATTGCGGACGGCGGGGATGCCGTCCCTCCCGCTTTGTCGCCATGCTGTTGACCGGGCCGCGTCGGCCTGTGACAGGGACGCACCGCCGGCGGCCATCCGTGCGGTTCTATCCGCTCCAGAGGCTGTGGATGGGGATGTCCATCAGCAAGCCGAGGATGGTCCATATGCCGCCGATGACGAAGTCGCCGAGGATGATGCCGAAGAAGAAGGGCAGGCCGTTCCGATAGCCTCTGAGGCCGCCGTAGCGGAGCACGATGCTCTTCAGCACCCACGCGACGAAGAGGCTGAGCCAGGCCCACATCATGGACCATCCGCCCGAAATGGCGAATCCGAGAGCGTGGAAGGGCCAACCGTAGACGTGCATCCTGATGACCATGAGCACGCCCGAGAAAGCGAACCCCACCACCATGGCCCAGATGCCCGCGATGTTGGGCTTGAGCGGCGATTGGATCCAGCTCGCCAGACGGTTGTACGCCTCCGGCCCATAGCCAAGCGAGCCCCATCCGGTGATGCGAGCCGCCGCGCCGAGCCTGTAGGAGACATGGAGCGTCACCCAGAACGTCGCGACAACGCCGATGAAGGCGGCGATGCCCATGGCGATCAGCAGCCCGCGCGGCGACGTGCGCGTTAACTGGGCCATCTTGAGCCCTTCGAGCTGATGGGGCATGGGATGACACCGATAGGCCCGATTGAACCAGTAGTAGAGGCTCATGGCGCCGAGTGCCTGCCCGCTCATTCCGCGCGTGCCGAACATCGTCGTCAGCGATTGGTCGGGTCCAATGAAGTGGAGGTCGTGCGTCGGCGGTCCAAGCTCGGCTCTCATGCGCGTTATGGCCACGGCAATGGCGAAGTAGACCACGAAGAAGAGAGCCCCCAGCCAGACGGGCATACCCGCATAATACGAGAACACGGTCAGGAAAGCCACGCCGCCCAGAGCGCCCACAATGGCGGTCCGGAAGCCCATGGCCTCTTCCGAGTCGGACCCTTTCGCCGCACGGCTGAACGCCCGGATCAGGATGGCGCGCAGGTCGTTGCGGGCAGCATAAACCGCCACCACGAACACGGCCATATAAGCGCCGAACATCTGCTCGTCCACGTAGGGGAACTTCGGTTGCTCGGCCATGTAGCCCATCGCGCTGGACGCCACCTTCTCCATGCGCCAGAAGATGAAGAAGAACCAGCAACTGAAGAGCAGGTCAACGGGCAGCAGGTAGCCGAGGCCGACGATGAAAGGAAAGATCGCCAATGGCGTCCACCCGATGGCGTCCCAGGGGCGCACGGTGAACCACTGGCCGGCGTCGAAACCGTTGAAGGTCATGGAAGGCACGGCCGGGTAGAGGTTGTGCAGGCCGTTGATGAGGTTCAGGCCTCCGGCAAGTGCGAAGCCGATCCAGAATAGCCGCGAGCGATAGAGAGCGCCGCCGGGTGCGGTCATGGCGACCGGCAGGTGGATCATGGGGTAGGTCAGGCGCTCCTTCTCGGTCCATCGCGCGCGCACCAGCGTGTTGAGGCACGCCATCACCCACAGGAGTGCCATGATGAACACCGTCCACCAGCCGATGGGGACCAGCCACGCGCGCAGGTTCTCCCATCGGTAGAGACTGGACGCGCCGAGGTAGTATCCTGCAAGTGCCGTGTGGTCGCTGACCGTCAGCCATCGAGGAAGGAACGCGTGAAAGGTCCGCTCCCAGCCGTTGGAGGGCGTGGCAAACCAGAAACCATGGCCCATGAGCGTGATAAGAGGCATGCCCCAGTCAATGCCCGCCATGGCCGTTGCCACCGACAGCATGCTGAAGATCACGAGCAGCTCACCTTGCGTGAGAGCTCGGGATGGGGCAAGCCGGCGGATCCATGCGTTGATCATTACGAGGATCAGCAATGAGAAGACGGCGGTGAAGAAGATCGAGGCGGTGGTGCTGAACGCACGCCCGTCCACGCGCTCCATGAGCACGCACCAGAGGATGTTCGAGGGGATGATGGCGACGCCGATGACGACGGCGCGAATGGATACGGCCTGCAGGGGAGGACTGGGCATGGTTGCAGTGGCCTCGCATGCCTATGGTACCCGAGGCGGCGGGACGGGCCCTCGATGACGCCGACGGCGCAATATCCTTCCCGAACCGCGCTCGCGCTCTTCCCGCATCAGCTTTTCGAAGAGGTGCTGATCCGCAGACCTGCTGAGCGGGTGTACCTGATCGAGCATCCGCTCTATTTCACGAAGTTTCGCTTCCGCAAGCACAAGCTGATCCTGCACCGGGCGAGCATGGCGGCGTTCGCCGAGAAGTTGGCGGTGGCCGGCGCGGCCGTTCGGCATGTGAGCATCGAGGAGTTCGTCTCGGCGGGATGGATGCGAGCCTGAGGCGCGCCCATCTCGACGCGGCCGAGGGCTTTCTGAGCGGCGTGATCTCGGGCATCCATATCCCAGGCTCATGATCGGAGGGACGACATGAACAACCATACGCTCGCCGAGTTCCTCGATAGCGAGTGGAGACCCGCCCTCGGGTGCACCGAGCCGGCTTCCATCGCCTATGCCGCGTCTCTGGCAGCCCGGCAAGCTGGCGGCGAGGTCCGGCGCGTGTCGGTTGTCTGCGATCCGCGCATGTTCAAGAACTGCTTCGCCGTGGGTATCCCCAACTCGGGTCACAAGACCGGCCTGCGCTGGGCCATTGCATTGGGCGTTCTGCTGCCGGATCCCGAGGCGAAGCTCGAAGTGCTGCGGCAGGTGACGCCCGCCATCCTGAAACGGGCAGGGCAGCTTATCGTGGAGGGGCGCGTCGAGGCCGATGTGGACCCCGTGCGCACGGAGCTGTACGTGGATTGCCGCGTGGAGTCCGACAGGGGCTCCGGCAGGGTCCTGATCGAGGGCGAACACACGCGAATCACGCGCATGGAGCGGGACGGCGTCATGGTCGCCGGGGATGCGGCGTCCTGCGCGACCGGATCGAGCGTTCGCGAGCGGATCGCCGAGATGAGTTTCGCCGATATGATGGGGCTCGCGACAGGCGCCGACGCCGAATGCCGCGACCGGCTGCGACGGGGGATCGAGCTCAATATGGCTATCGCGCGCCATGGGCTGTCGCTGCTGCCCGGTCCGTTCATCGAGGAGGCGACATCCGGCGTCCAGGCGCAGGCGGGAAAGCTCGTGTGCGCGGGCGTGTATGCCCGAATGTGGGGCGCCGACATGCCGGTGATGGCGCTCGCGGGCTCCGGCAACAAGGGGATATCGGTGACGGTCCCCCTGGCTTTGCAGGCCGAGCGATCGGACGCACCCGCCGAGCGCGCCGATCAGGCCCTTGCGCTGGCGTGTCTGGTGACCTCCGCCACGACCCATCATCTGGGCACGCTGTCGGCCGTCTGCGGGTGTTCCAATGCCGCGGGCGTGGGCCTTGCGGCTGGTCTGGTCTACCTCGATGGCGGCGACGCCGAGCGGGTTTCCATGGCCGTCACCAACATGGTCGGCAACGTGGCCGGCATGATCTGCGACGGAGCCAAGATCGGTTGCGCCCTGAAGACCATGTCCGGCGTGGACGCCGCGTTCCGGGCGGCATCGCTGGCCATGAGCGGCGTCACCATCCCAGATACGGACGGGATCGTTGGATCCGATGGCCTCTCCTCACTGCGGAACCTTGGTCGAATCGCCGTACAGGGCATGGCGTCGGTGGACTCTGAAGTGCTCGACATCCTGCGGGGCAAGATGAACGCGTAGAGCCGCTTCAAATGGAAGCTGCCGCCGGTATGGTCGGCCGACGGTTCGGAGAAGCGCGGAAACGGCGTCGAATGGTCGCGGATCGCTTGGCATGAAGGTCCGCGTCACGAAGACGACGAACGAGATCGGGTAGGGACTGGGCCGGACCGCCGGGAAATGCGTGCGGAACGGATACGGTCCCTCGGCGGGTTCGCTCCTGTCGCACGTTCCTTGACAACCGGCGAAAAGCGCCGCATACTTCATATTGCGTTAGGCCGAGTCTGCTTGCGTTGCCTGACACCCTGTTGGCAGGAGAACGACCATGAGCAAGTGTCCATCGGTTCCTGCGCGGGGGGGCGTTAGTCCCCGCGCACCGTCTGTTCGTATTGCGGCGGGGGCCGCCCT
>DYKI01000213.1 GCA_020722705.1 Chthonomonas calidirosea
AGCCAGATTAATCCAGCCCCAGGGCCTTTAAAATATCCGATTTGGATAGGGGACCCTCGCGCAGGATGGCCGGTTCCGCGCCCAGGCAGTTCACCACCGTCGAGGGGATTCCACCGGGGGTCACGCCCCCGTCCAGGATGAGGGGGATGCGTCCGTTCAATTGGGCCAGCACCTCGTCGGCCGAGGAGGGGCTGGGCTGCCCGGAGAGGTTGGCCGAGGTGACCGCCATTGGCCCGGCGGCCCGCAGCAGCGCCCGCGCTGCCGGGTGATCGGGCACGCGCACGCCGACGGTGGGGGCGGCGGAAACGATCCCGGGCAGGTGAACGCTCTTTGGCACGACCAGGGTCAAGGGTCCCGGCCAGAAGCGGGCGGCCAGGATCAGGGCCAGCGGGGGGATGTCGTCCGAGACCCGGCCGAGGTCATCCACATCCCCAATCAAAACGGGAATGGCTTTCTCGGCCGGGCGGGCCTTGGCGGCGTAGATGCTCGCAACGGCGACGGGGTCGAAGGCCAGCGCGCCCACGCCGTAGACGGTATCGGTCGGGAAGGCGACCAGCCCGCCTCGGCGCAGTATTTCGAGGGCCGGGGCGAGGCTGTCCGGGTCGCCGGCAGGCAGGACGAGGGTTTCCAAATCTATTTCTCCTTCATCACTTTCAGGAACACCTCCACAACCAGCGGGTCGAACTGGCTGCCGGCCAGGCCGCGATGTGGCGAAGAGCTTTTTCGCCCTCCCATCTTAGCGTGTCGCAATCATCATTGACGCTTCGCGAAAGCCGCCTGGACGGCCGCTCCACTAGATACGGATTTCCAGCAGCCGGTCGTGTCCTGCCAGGTCTTTGTGAATCTGGATTTCGGACTCCGGGAAAGCGAGCGCCGCTAACGCCCGGACGCGCTCCCCCTGGGAGGCCTCGATCTCCAGCAGGGCCAGGGCGGGGCGGGACAATCGGCCTGGCGCGGCCTCGAGCAGGCGTTGGACCAGGCTGAGGCCGTTCGCGCCCCCGTCCAGCGCAATGGTAGGTTCGCGGTTGAAGACGGCCAGTCCGTGCAGGGTGCGGGTGGGGATGTAGGGCAGGTTGGCGGCCAGCAGGTCGAAGGTCACGGGGTGAGGGGCGAGCAAGTCGGCCTGGACGAACTGAATGCGGCCGGCCACGCCGTGTTTTTCGGCGTTTTGGCGGGCCACATCGAGCGCTTCGGCAGAAATGTCGGTTGCCAGCACCTGCAAATCGGGGACGCGTTTTGTCAGGGTCACGGCGATGCAGCCCGAACCCGTCCCCACATCTACCATCCGGCGGCGGGACGGGTGGGCCGCCAGCCAGGATAAAGCTTTCTCGACCAGCAACTCGGTCTCCGGTCGCGGGATGAGCACGGCGGGGGTCACGCGAAAGTCGAGGCCGAAGAATTCCCAATGTCCCAGCACGTAGGGCAGGGGAGTCCCTTTTTCCAGTTGGTGCAGTGCGTCTTGCAGCGCGGCCAGTTGCACCGGTTCGGGTTCGATTTCGGGGTGGGCCGCGATCCAGCTGCGCGGCCGCCCCAAAACGTGGGCCAGCAGCACCTGGGCCTCGAGGGCTGCCGTCTCACCCTGGAGACGGGTGGCGATTTCGGGCAGCAGTTTGCCGAGGGCCAGGCCCATCTACTTCCCCGATTTCTTGAGCGCCAGCAGCGACAGGACTTCGAAGGTCAGGTTGGCGGCCAGCACGGCGGTGATGTCGCTGTGGTCGTAGGGTGGCGAGACTTCCACCAAGTCGAAGCCGACAAGGTCCAGCCCGCGCAGGCCGCGCACCAGCTCTAGGAGCTGGTAACTGGTCAATCCGCCGACTTCGGGCGTGCCGGTGCCGGGGGCGTAAGCCGGGTCGGCCGAGTCAATGTCGAGGCTAAGGTAGACCGGCCCGGTCAGCCGTCGGTGGATCTCCTCGAGAACGGCCTCGATGCCCTTCTGGAAGACCTCGTGGATCGTGACCGTGCGCGCCCCAAGCCGGGCTGCGTCTTCGTAATCGTTTGCGGCGCTGACCGGGCCGCGGATGCCGACCTGCACGTACTCGCCGGGCCGGATCAGCCCCTCCTGCAAGGCGTGGCGGAAGGGTGTGCCGTGGCTGTACGGCACAGCCTCGAACTCGGCCTCCCAGGTGTCGAGGTGGGCATCCAGGTGGACGAGCGAGAGCGGGCCGTATTTCGCGGCATGGGCGCGCAACAGGGGCAGGGTGATGGAATGGTCGCCGCCGAGGGAGATGAGGGCCGCGCCACCGGCGAGGATCCCCTCTGCGGCTTCGCGGATGGCAGACATGGTGTGTTCGATGGAAGTGGGGATGACCGAGACGTCGCCGTAATCCACGATTTTGAGCGTTTCGGAAGGCGTGATCCCCAGCGTGGGATTGTGGCCCCAGAGCTGCAACGAGGCCTCGCGGATCTTGCGCGGCCCGAAGCGCGTCCCGCTGCGGTAGGAGGTGCCGCTGTCGAACGGCACGCCCAGGATGGCGGCGTCCACGCCGTCGAGCTCCCGCGTGACGGGCAGGCGCATGAAGCTGGGAATGCCCATGAAGGGTTGCAAATCGGCGCCGAAGGCGGGGTTAGAGTTCATTCTTCGTCTTCATCGAACCCGCTGCTGGACAGGCGCTCGGCTTCGTCGCGCTGCGAGAGTTCCTCGATGAACTCTTCGATGCCGCCTTCCATCACGGCGGGCAGGTTGAAGACCGAATGGTTGATGCGGTGGTCGGTGACCCGGTTCTGCGGATAGTTGTAGGTGCGGATCTTCTCGGAGCGCTCGCCCGAGCCGACCTGCGAGCGGCGGTCTTCCTCGCGTTCGGAGCGGCGCTTCTCTTCTTCCATCTCGTACAACTTCGCCCGCAAAATGGACATGGCCCGCAGCTTGTTTTGCAACTGCGAACGTTCGTCCTGGCAGGCGACCACGATCCCGGTCGGGAAGTGGGTGATGCGGATGGCGGTGGCGTTCTTCTGGACGTTCTGGCCGCCCGCCCCGGCGGACTTGAACACGTCTATGCGGATGTCAGAGTCGGGGATTTCGATGTCCACTTCCTCGACTTCGGCCAGCACCGCGACTGTGGCGGTGGAGGTGTGGATGCGCCCCTGCGACTCGGTGACCGGCACGCGCTGGACGCGGTGGACGCCCGATTCGTATTTAAGCCTGGAGTACGCCCCCCGGCCCTTGAGCAGGAAGATGATTTCCTTGTAACCGCCCACGCCGATCTCGTTCGCAGACATGATCTCGGTCTTCCAGCCCTGGTTCTCAGCGTAGCGGGCGTACATGCGGTACAGGTCGCCGGCGAAGATGGCGGCTTCGTCGCCGCCGGTGCCGGCCCGGATCTCCACGATGACGTTCTTCTCGTCACGCGGGTCTTTGGGAACCAGCAGGGCCTTGAGCGCGGCTTCCATCGTCTCGATCTGCGGCTCCACCTCCGCAATTTCGGTTTCGGCCAGGGCGCGCAGGTCGTCGTCCGATTCGTGGTCGAGCATGGCGCGGGCTTCGTCCAGGCGTTCGAGCAGGCGGCGGTATTGGCGGGATTTGTCCACGATTTCTTCGAGTTCGGCGCGTTCCTTGCCGAGTTCTGCCGCAGCCTGGTAATCATTCCCCACTTCCATCAGCAGGCGGTTGATCTCGTCGTAACGCGCTTCGATTTTAGCAAGTTTGTCGAGCATACATTTTCCTTCTACATTGCGGGAAGCCGCAATGGGATTAATCGTAGTAAAGCGCGGCTCCTTGCGCCGCGCGGCGGGATTATACCATTCCGGTTAACTTAATCACAAGGCGAGGGGAAGATGTCATTGCGAACGCAGCGCGGGGGAAGCAATCCCCTGTGACCACTGTCATTGCGACAGGATTTCAGCAGGCTCAACCTGCTCGGTCTCGATACGCCCTGAGGACTGCTCGACCGCTGCACGCAATGACAGGTTGCCGCACGGGTATAATAGCGCCAACGGATGACACCCTAACACTTGACACCCTAACACCTGACACCTGACACCCTAACACCTGACACCTGACACCCCAACACCTGACACCTCTCGCGCAACCCTATGAAACCGACAAACCCTTCCCGCATCGCCCTCAGCGCCGTCATCGCCTTG
>DYKI01000214.1 GCA_020722705.1 Chthonomonas calidirosea
CGTGCAAGGCACATACCAGCGAGGCGCAACGCGTGATCGAAGATGCAGGGCGAACGCCGATCGGGCGGCGGCCACGTCCCTGCGCTCTCTGGCGCCCCTGACCGCGGCCATCTCCGGCCTCGACAGATCGAGCGCATCCAGCAGCGCGTCGGGATCCTGCAACGACGGGACCTTCGCGGCCAGAGCCGCGCTTGCGATCAGTACGCGCCGCGATAGGCGAGCCTCAGGGTTCTTACGCCGCCTCCTCCATTGCCTGACCAATGGTTCGCGCCATCCCGCCGTTCGTCCTGCACGCCGTGGCGCGCCTCCGACATGGGAGGAACCATAGCCCGGAGCGCCGAAAGTGATGAAATACACGCTCATGAACGCATCGAGACCTCGTTGGCCAAAGGGCCCCGCATGTCTGACTATCGCCGTCCTGCTGGCGGCGTGGATGGCGCGCGCCGATGCGACGCCCGAAGTGAGCGAGAAGGGCGACCGGGTCAGCGTGCTCATGGCTCGCATGCGCCTGGACTTCCGTCCCGGATTCGGCGGGTTCGATCTGGCCCTGCGGGATGAGCGGGGCGCGTGGCGCATCATCGGCGCCGCAGGGAAGGAGCTCACACAGGGTCTATTTGTGAACGGCGAGGAGATCCGCTCGGATGGTCGGCGAGCGACTTGGGCGCTCCGTCGCGACGGCGGCGCCGTGACGATCGGCCAGCGCGTGCGCCTTTCGGCCGCATCCGGGCAGGAACTCGAGACGCATATCGTCTGCATGGACGACGGGGCTCTACTCGGGGTGCGCCTCGTCGGGCCGCCGTCGGACGGAGTGCTGTGGCCCCTGCCCCGGATCGCGCTCAGGCCCGAGGACTGGGATCGCTACCTCTACTGGACAAGCGAAGGGGCCGAGCGAGCCGGGTCTTTGCGCGCCTTCTCGGGCTACCCAACGTATGCGGGCATCTCGCCGTGGGAGCAGGCAGGCGACGTTGCCGTTGGACTGGACGCGGCATCGCCCGGGCTTCTCCTCGGCGGACCAGACGGCATCAGCCTGGGCGTCGTCTTCGTTGACTACGCGCGGTCATGGCAGGGAGCGCACGCCTTCATCCAGCGCCACGCCGAGCGCTCCTGGCTCTTCTACCCGGCCTACATCGAGGCGCGTCGTGCGTCCGATCAGCTCTGGGCATGGCTGGCGCCTATGGCGCCTTCGGACGCGGGCGCACGTTCACGGGTAACGTTGCTGGCGGGCCGCGGCAAGGCCATCGCGGCCGCGTTTCGGCCATCCGCGCCACCTGTGCCGCCTTCATGGATCGCCGCCGTTCCGGACTTCCCTGCCCATCTACGGCGCAAAGAGCCCGTCAAGGACATACGCGAGGCGGTCGTGTACACCGTGAACGAGACCACCCGAACCGAGCAGGCCCTGAAACTGGCGGCTCGGGTCGGCAGCGAGGTCATGATCCGCGGCTGGTTCAAGTGGGCTCAGGCGCCCGAACTGGCGAGCGTTCGGGACATACCGGCCAAAGCCCGGGCGATCGGCGCGCTGTTCGGGGGCGGCATCACCTGCAGCGCGCTCTATGACAACGAGAACGGCATCACGCGCGACCAGCTCCTCGACATGGCGACGCGCGGACCGGATGGCCAACTTGTGGATGCATGGGGCCAACCGGGCGTTCGCCACGGCTCCCTATCGAGCCCGGCCTATCTCGACTACCTCGTGCGATGGTGCCGCGAGCAGATAGACGCCGGAGTGGACATGCTGTTCATGGATGAGCACACGGCGGCGCTTGCGTCCAACGAGGGCTTCGACGACCACTCGCTGGCCGACTTCCGCCAGTATCTCATCGAGGCGACGCGCCTGCGGACCACCGACACACGTATGATGGCGGCTGTGGCGCTATCCCTCACCGACCGGAGCATCTGCCCGGACGGCACGCTGGACAGCTTCGACTACAGGGCATACCTGAAGGCGCGGGGTTTCGTGGGTAACCCGTGGTCTGCCGACAACCCCCTCGCGGCATGGTACGCCCGGTTCCGAGAGCGCCGGGATGCCGCGGCATGGAAGCAGATCACGGAGCGCATCCGCACGTATCCTACGTCACGCGGGCCCAAGGTGCTCATCAGCGCCAACGGGTTCGCGCCGGGTGTGGACCTGCAGGTGGCCGGTATATGGGACGATACCATGGCCCGATCCGGCAAAAACGACCTGAGCGAGAACGGCATCCCCCGCTGGCGCCAGCGCGTTGTCACCGGTCGGCGCATCGCCGGCCGAGAGGTCCCCGTCGTGTTCTTCCATGATTGGGGCATGGGCGACACGCCCTTCCCGTTCCTTGCGCTGTCACCCGTTGAGCGTGAGATATGGATTCGGGTTCGCGGAGCGGAGATATACGCCTCCGGGGGCTTCTTCGCCTTCCCCGTCCTCGGTCCATTCGGATGCAATGCCGAGGAAGACGGCACGCTTGCCGTGATCCAACGGCAGGCGATCTTCTATCGAACGCATCGGGATCTCTACCTTGAGGGCAAGTATGTCGGGTGCGAGGGTGTCCGTAGCGCCGCGAACGCACTCGGCCTGGCCGTGTGGAGCCATGATGGCGGTCGCAGCGTCGCGCTTCACGTCATCAACCGCAAGGCGACCGATGGGCGTCTGGCTGCACGGTCAGGCATACGCGTAACGCTTCCCATCCGCGTCGCCCCGACGGCCGTCGGCGCCGTGTCTCCCGACTGGACCGGAACGAGGACCGTGCCATGGCGGCGGGTGAGCGGAGGCATCGAGCTCACGCTTCCGACGCTTGAGGCATACGCGGTCGCCCGGATGCGCTTTTCTCAGCCCATTTCGCTCGCCGCGATCGGCGATCCGCGCCGGTTAAGGCCTGCCCAGAGATGGGAACGGACGGGGAAATCGGAGTTCCCCGTCCGGGCCGACGGAAGCATCGAAGGCGGCGACGAGCTGAACGGATTCCTTCAGGGGACGCTGCATACCCACCTCAGGCAGCCGCCGACGTTCGTCGTCAACGCCGCTGCCCCGTGCAAGCTCCGGCTCATGGTCCGCGCCGTTGCGACGGCAGGAGCTCGGCTGATCGTCGCGGTTGATGGACGACGAATCGGCTGCCTGGACCTCCCGGATCGAGACGGGAAGAACGACGGGTCGGCTCCCGAGTACAACCGGCTGGTGGAGTACGCGATCCCCGCAGGCCGCCATCGCGTGACCCTGGACAACATCGGCAGCGACTGGCTGACCATAGATTGGATCGAGTGGTCAGGCAGGCACCGTGCAGTCGGTCCGGTGCTGCGGTAGTGTAACGCCGTTCGCAGTTGGGCAGTGCACCGTCCGGGTTGCGCTGGAAGACGGTGGATGCCACGGTGACAACTGGTCCGGGCTCATCTCAGCGCCATCCGGTTGTGCGACATGAACCGCACTGTAGTCCATCTGAGTTCCCGTGAAGCCGAGGTGCCGGCGCTCGGCGCTGCGACCTGGCCGGTTCTGGTGCCCGTTCCCCCGGGGGACAGACCGATCAGCGGCTGGCGTCTCAGCCGTGCGACCAACTGGATACCCGCGCGAGCCATTGCGGGACGGCCCCGCACCTGGTCGGTCATATGGCTGCTGACCACTGCACCCGAGGATATCCTCAGCCCGACGACCGCCCTGGAGGCTTATCGGGTTCGCCGGCAGATCGAACTGTTCTTCAAGCGGCTGAAATCGCAGTTGCATATGGACGCACTTCCTGAGCGCAGCGGTCCGACCGCCAGGAGCTGGATGCTGGCCAAGCTGCTGGCCGCGGCGCTTGCCCGGAAACTGACCCAACCCTCCGGGCCTCTTTCCCCCTGGGGATACGGCGTCCTCCAGGTCGGGGTACACCCACAGCGCCTGGTGCCGGTTTCGGATCGCGCTGTGGGCTCTACGCGTGGCCATACTCGGCCCCGCGCCACTGCGAATGGCGACCAATGAAATGGCCCCTGCCCGTATCATGAACTCACCACGACAACGCACCCGTCAGAAGACACCGTGCTTGTGACCGTCTGGACGAAGCTATTTTAACGCCTAAACCCACATCCCAGACGGCGGGGACGCCGTCCCTCCCGTGGGAGGGTCATCGTCCTCGATGACCC
>DYKI01000045.1:0-22859 GCA_020722705.1 Chthonomonas calidirosea
CCGACACAACGTTCCCGGTCGGCGATTCGCCCCCTCCCCCTTGCCCCCGCCCGCCGGAGGGGGCGGGGGTAACGACGCGCTCCCCAGCCGTGCGCCCCTTTGCCGCCAGGGAATCGAGATAACTGCGCAGAATCAGGCTCGCGGCCACCGCATCGAGGCGTCCCTTGCGATCCCTCCTCCGGACACCGGCTTCGCTCATGGCCTCCTCGGCCTCGAAGCTCGTCAGGCGCTCGTCATGCAAAACGACGGGCACTTCGACCTGCGCCCGCAATGCTTCGGCGAACGCAGCCGCATTGCGTGCCTGCGTGCCTACCTCGCCATCGAACGTCAGCGGATAGCCGACGACAACTTCACAGGCCCCTGTCTCGGCCATGGCCATCTGAATGGCGCCGATGGCCTCGCGCAAGCTTCCGGAGCGGCGCGTGAACACCCGCAACGGAGACGCAATCGTCCGCGTCTCGTCGGTTACCGCCATGCCGATACGCTTGGAGCCAAGATCAAGCCCCAGGATGCGTCCCTGGCTCGGCGATCGGCTCGGCAGGAGCCTCGCCCTCCCGGAATGTGTCATGGTCGGATCCTCTTGCGGGGCTGCCTGCCGGCCACGGCCGACACATCGCTGGGCGCAAACTTCCGCAACTCCGCGATCTCGTCGCGCAGCTCGGCCGCCCGCTCAAACTCCAGAGCCCGGGCCGCATCTTTCATTCGGTCTTCGAGCCGGCCGATGAGCTCGTGAATCTGGTCAATAGGCATTCGCTCAAGCTCGGCCAAGTCCCGTCTGGACCGATACGGGGTCCGATCCTCGGCGATCCTGTCCGCCCCGATCAGGTCACGAACAGCCTTCTGGACCGTCTGCGGCGTGATGCCGTGCTCCTCGTTGTAGCGCATCTGGATGGCCCGGCGCCGGTTCGTCTCGTCAATCGCTCGCTGCATGGAACCGGTGACGTTGTCGGCATACATGATGACCTGCCCGCTGACATTGCGGGCGGCGCGGCCTATGGTCTGCACGAGCGACGTCTCCGAGCGAAGGAAGCCCTCCTTGTCGGCGTCAAGAATGGCCACCAGCGTGACCTCGGGCAGATCCAGCCCCTCGCGCAGGAGATTCACTCCCACGACCACATCGTGGACCCCCACCCGAAGGTCACGAAGCACTTCGGCGCGATCGAGGGTCTTGACGCCGAAGTGAAGGTAGTTGACCTTGACGCCGAGCTCTTCGAGGTAGGCGGATAGGTCCTCCGCCATCCGCCGCGTCAGCGTGGTGACGAGAACACGCTCCTTACGCTCGGCCCGAACCTTGATCTCATGGATGAGGTCATCAATCTGGCCCTTCGTGGGCCGCACAATGACTTCAGGATCAACCAGCCCCGTAGGCCTGATGATCTGCTCGACGATCTGTGCGCTGTTCTGGCGTTCGAAGTCAGCCGGCGTTGCCGAAACGAACACTACCTGATGAACGCGTTCGAGCCACTCTGGAAACTTGAGGGGCCGGTTGTCCTTGGCCGACGGCAGGCGGAACCCGAACTCGACGAGCGTTTCCTTGCGGGCCATATCGCCCGCATACATGCCACGGAGCTGCGGGAGCGTCTGGTGTGACTCGTCAACGAAGACGACGAAGTCCTCGGGAAAGAAGTCCAGCAGCGTGAACGGCGGTGTCCCGGCTTCACGCCCGTCCATGTAGCGGCTGTAGTTCTCGATGCCGGAGCAGTAGCCCAGCTCGCGCATCATCTCAAGGTCATAGCGCGTCCGCTGCTCGATCCGCTGGGCTTCTAGCAGCTTGCCCTCGGCGTTGAACCGATCAACCTGTTCGCGCATCTCCTGCTCGATGAGCGCCAGGGCTTGCTCCATCCGCTCCGCCGATGTCACGAAGTGGCTTGCCGGGAACACGGTCACCTCATCGCGCCTCCCGATGATCTCGCCGGTCACCGGGTTCACGATGGTGATGCGCTCGATCTCGTCACCGAAGAACTCCGCGCGGAGGATGATCTCCTCGTCAATGGGCTGGATTTCCAGCACGTCTCCCCGAACCCGGAACGTTCCGCGCTGGAGCTCGAGGTTGTTGCGGGTGAACTGCATGTCCACCAGCCGATGGAGAACGTCCTCCCGGCGGATTTCCTGGCCGACCCGCAGGCTGCAGATGATCTTGGAGTACTCCTCAGGCGAGCCCAGACCGTAGATGCATGACACGGAAGCGACGACGATCACATCGCGTCGCTCGAGCACGGCTTGCGTTGCCGAGTGACGGAGCCGGTCAATCTCCTCGTTGATCTGGGCGTCCTTCTCGATATAGGTGTCGGTCTGCGGGATGTACGCCTCAGGCTGATAGTAGTCGTAGTACGACACGAAGTACTCGACGGCGTTGTCGGGGAAGAACTCGCGGAACTCGCTGCAAAGCTGAGCCGCGAGTGTCTTGTTGTGGGCGATCACGAGCGCAGGGCGCTGGATCTTCTGGATAACGTGGGCAACCGTGAACGTCTTGCCCGTGCCCGTCGCCCCGAGAAGCGTCTGGAACCGGTGACCTGCGGCCAGCCCTTCCACAAGGCGCTCGACCGCCTGCGGTTGATCTCCCTGGAGTGTGTAGTCGGAGCGAAGCTGAAAGCCGGGCACGTCAAACGTCCTGCGGTTCAGGATGATGTCGGCAGTATACCTGTCGGCGACGCACCGCCGGGAGCTCCGGATTCGGCCTTACGGCACGAACAGAACCTTAATGGCCTCCTGGCGCTCCAGAAGATCAATGCCGCGTTGGTAATCGCCCAGGGGCATGGTCGCCGTGATAAGCGGCGCAAGGTCGAGCTTGCCTGCGCCGATGAGAGCGACGGCGTATTCGGCGGCTTCGCGCGAATGGCCCGGGTAACCGATCAGGGAGAGCCCGCCGTAGTGCCGAGGAGCGTAGGTGTAATCCTCGCGCTGGACGCCGAACAGTGCGACGCGCGATGAAGCGTGATCCATGGCCCACTCGACCGAGCGTTTCGATCCGACACAGTCCACAATCACATCGAGTGCCGGCGTCGCAGGTCGTGCCGGAAACGAGACTTCCGGCACACACGCGGGATCGGGCGCTGCGTCAACCCATCGCTCAAGCGCGAAACGCCGTCGCCCCTCATGGGGATCGAATCCCACCACGCGTGATGCTCCCTCGGCGCGCGCCATCTGTGCCGCGACAAGTCCAGCCGGACCGAGGCCGTTGATGCCGACGCGGGCGCCGCTCAGCCCGCCCATCGTGCGCAGGAGGAGGAACGTCGCCCCAACGCACATGGCCAGTTCCACCGATGCCGTGGCCTCGACGGGCAGAGCAGCCGGCACCCCGATGACATTCGTCTCATCGAGAACCGCATACTCGGCATAGCAGCCCCAGCGATCATGCCCCTGGTCGCGCCAGGCGCTGACCCTGTCTCCAACCGCAACCGAACTGACCTCCTCACCGACCGCAGTTACCACCCCCGTCGCCTCGTGTCCGGGCTGTCCAGGCGTGTAGGGATATGTGAAGCTGTGGCCCGCGAACATCGGCTCGTCATGGCGCAGGTGGAGGTCCCATTGCGGACACGTTGCCACTCCCAGCACGCGCATCACGACCTGCCCGGGTCCAGGCTCGGGTATTGGCACGTCAACGAACGCAAGGTCAGGATACCGACCGATCTGAAGGACTTTCACTCATTCACTCCATAGGTCGCGGCAGTCGCATTCCGTCTCATCCATGCCGCCAATCAAGCACGACCCCGAGGACCGGCTCGGTCCGGCGCAGGATCAGGTCGAATGCTCTGCCGACTTCCGACGCTCTCATGCGATGCGAGATCAGATGCAGCGTCTGCAGGCTGCCTCGGGCAACCATGTTCAGCGTCGCATCCATGCGCTCCTTCGACCAGCCCGCGGGGGCATGGAGGGTGATCTCTCGATTGCGCAGCATCTGGATGTCAATGCGACCCGCGTGGCCGTAGAAGCCTGCCGACGCTATGTGGCCGTCGTGACGCATCAACGGCAGCAAAGCCTCGATGGTCGAAATGCTCCCGACGGTGTCCGCCACCACCTGGACGCCCTCGGGGCTCCACTGACGCACGATGTCAGGCCAATCCGTCTCCTCGGAAGTGCATATGGTGCGATCGTCCGCCTTGCGTCGCCAGAGATCCAGCCGCTCGCTGTGGCGCCCCAGCATCAGGACCCTGGCTCCCCGGCTTTGAAGCGTCTGAGCCGACCAGTGGCCAACCATCCCGTCGCCGATAACGACGGCAGCATCGCCAGGCGACAGGGTGGGCCGCATGCCGACGTTGTAGCCCACTTGAGTCAGCACCAGGCCGGAGAATGCCGCCGGATCGGCATCGTCCGGAAGTTTCCAGACCTGTGAGCCGTGGGTGACAGCCGGTGAGACATGTCCGCCGTGGTCGTAGAACATCCCCAGAACCCGAGATACCGTCGCAAACACGCGGTCCCCGACCGCCACATGGCGGACATTGGCGCCCACCCACTCGGCCTTTCCCACCTTCTGATAGCCGGGCACGTGCGGAAACGGAAGCGGGTCCGTCTCCGAACGCGGAGTGTCTCCGGCGATTCGTTCGCCTCGCACGAACGAGCCCTCGGTGCCGTTGCTGATCCAGGAGTGCGAGACGCTAACCACAACGTCGTCGGGACCCGGATCCGGCACGGCAATCTCCTGCCACTCGACCCGCCACGGTTCTACGGCCACGGCCGCATGCGCCTTCATTGCTGACCTCCCTCCCGGTTCTTGACATCAGCCGTCCGAGCAAGCCGCCCTATCGCCAACGATCGGGGCCCGCGCAGGCCGCCACCGACGATGAACGCCCCTGAGCTGCATCGAACGATGACGCCGGGCCACACTCGCCAAGTTGCTGCGCTGCTCGCCGATCATGGTTTCCATCCCGGCTCCGTCACACCGCCGAAGGCATGGTACCCCGTGCCCATCGGACCGGCTCAGTCGCCCGATGCGGCCTGTAGAAACGTGTGCAGGGCCTCGGCGGCCGTGCGAGTCATCCCGTCGGTGCCGATGAGATCGTCCAGACTGGCCTCCCGCATCCTTGCGATACTGCCGAACCGTTTCATTAAGGCGCGCACTCGTTTCGGGCCGATGCCGGGCACCTCATGGAGGGCGCTCCTCGTGTGCTTCTTGCCCTGAACGATGGCGCGATAGGCATTGGCAAAGCGGTGGGCCTCGTCGCGAATGCGCTGCACGAGGTAGAGGGCTTGCGAGTCACGCGGCAACGCCACGGGGTTCGTTTCATCGGGTGCGACAAGCACATCGAAGCGTTTGGCCAGGCCGAAGACCGGCACGGTCAGGCCCAGTTCCTCAATCGCGGCCACAGCGGCATTCACCTGCGTATGGCCGCCGTCAACAATCACCAGGTCCGGCATCGTTGCGAACTTCGGATCGCCTTCGAGGGCAGCCGAAAAACGCCTGCCGACGACCTCGGCCATCATTCTCGGATCGTCCGGATGATCGAGGTTCATGCGTATGCGGAAGCGCCGGTATTCCGCTTTGGCCATCTCGCCCCTGTCACATACCACCATCGAACCGACAAACGCATCGGACTGGAAGTTGGATATGTCGAAGCACTCGATGCGATTGGGCGGCTCGGGCAATCGCAGGGCCTGCGTCAGTTCCCGCAACGCCCGCTCGGCACTGCTCAACCGTGATCGAATCTCGGCACGGATCTGGTCGAGCGCATGGGCAGCGTTCTCTTGCGCAAGTTCCACAAGGCGGCGCTTGTCGCCGCGAACCGGCACGGTGATCTCGACCTTGCTGCCGCGTCGTGTGCGCAGCCACGACTCGACGATCTTGGCCTCGTCAATGATGCACGGCAAAAGGACTTCCTGAGGGACGTCGGCGGCGCTCTGGTAGTACTGCTTGACGAACTCCTGGACCGCCTCCGCCGGGTCGCCGCCGCCATTGGCCCCTTCGAGCGCGAAGTGGTTCTGGCCGATCAGCTTGCCGCCGCGAATGTAGAACATCTGGACTGCCGCCTCGCCGTCCTGACCCACGAATGCGATCACGTCCTGGTCTACCATCCGCGAGCTGATCACTTTCTGCCGCTCCAGAACCTGCTCGACGGCCATGATCTGGTCCCGAAGCTTGGCTGCGCGCTCGAACCGAAGCTCTTCTGCGGCCCGGTCCATCTCGCGCCGCAGGTCCTCGATGATCCGCTCCTGCTTCCCGCTCAAGAACGCCATTGCGCCGTTCACCGCCTGCTGATAGTTCCTCCGCACCTCCTCCGATGCGCCGGCGCATGGCGCCGGACACCGCCCCATGTGATGGTACAGGCAAGGCTTTCTGACCGGTCGGCCGTCGTACTTCTTACCGCAGGTAACAATCGGGAAAATGCGCTTCACGAGGTCCATCATGGCGAAAACGGCCCGATTGCTCGTGTAGGGCCCGAAATACCGGTTGCCGTCGGTGCGAATGCGCCGCGTCATCAGCAGCCGCGGGTAAGGCTCGGAGGTGGTCAGACACAGATACGGATAGTGCTTGTCATCGCGCAATCGGATGTTGAATCGGGGCCGATGCCGCTTGATCAGATTGCATTCGAGGACCAGCGCTTCGAGCTCGCCGTCGGTCAGGACGGTCTCGATATCGCGCACTTCCGCCATCAGTCGCCTGGTCTTCGGCGCGAGGCGCGATGCATGCTGAAAGTAGGACCTGACGCGGTTGCGCAGGTTTACGGCCTTGCCGACGTAGATGATGGTGCCATCCGCGTTCTTGAACATGTAGCAGCCCGGCTTGGCCGGCAGCTCGGTCAGCTTCTCGCGTAGTTTCGATGTCTTGGCGCGCATTTGGAGATTGGGCCCTACCCCACGTTTCGGACCACGAGACCTTTCGGGGTAAAATCGGCATCTGCAGACGGTGATGATCGCTGTGGCGTGTCACCGATCCTTGCGGCTCCCGTCCTATGGTATACCGATTACCGAGGCATGTTCAGCATCATGCGATTTGCGCTATCGTCATTGCCACGCATTCAGCCATACCCTAACAGTTATCGGCTCGTCGCGGCGCTTGCGTTCGGCGCCCTGATGATGATGCCGGGCGCGGGCCGGTCGGACGAGGTTCTGGTCCTCGAGCTCCCGACCGCCGAGCAATACCGCGCGTCGCAGACAGATCGCACGCGGGCCAGTCAAACGCGACGCACCGAGTCATTGCCGAGCCGCGGCACAACGGCGCGAAGTGATGCGGCGAGAACCGAGCGGGTTATCGGACGCCTCGGTGTCACCTCAGCCGCCTGCCCCATCTATGTCAAGCCGGCAGTCGGCAGCCGCCTGCTCGCTCGCGTGGAAGCTGGAACGTATCTGGCCATCTGCGATTCTCGCTCCGGCTGGCTCGCCGTGCTCATGGCAGACCGTTCACTCGGCTGGATACCGAGCCACACGGTTCGGCTCCTCGATTACGAAGTCGTTGGGCCCAACCAGCCATCGAGACCCTCGGGCCCCAACCTGAGCAGTCCGCTCCTGGGGGCCGGGCAGCGCACGATCTTGCAGACCGCCTACCAGTACCTCGGAGTGCCCTATCGTTGGGGCGGGACCTCGCCCAATGGCATGGACTGTTCGGCATACGTCCAGCGGTGTTTCGCCTCGGTTGGTATCCGTCTGCCGCGAACCGCTCGCGAACAAATCAACTGCGGCATGCCCGTCTCCATAGCCCAACTCCAGCCCGCGGATCGAGTCTACTTCCAGAACAAGAGCGGGCGAATCACGCATACGGGCATCTACATCGGCGACGGCTACTTCATCCACTCGTCGAGCAGCCGCAAGGGCGTGGCCGTGAGTCGGCTGGACGAGCCCATGTACTCCCGCATGTACGCCGGCGCCCGCCGCTGACGCCGATCTGCTCCGCGGGCCAGTCACCTCCCCATGCGCGGGTCCAGCGCATCCCGCAGCGCGTCGCCCAGGAAGTTGAACGAAAGGACCAGCGCAGCAAGGGCAAGCGCCGGATAGACCAGCAGCATCGGCGCCGAGCGCAGGTAAGGAAGTGAATCGGCGATCATCCGGCCCCAGCTCGGGTACGGAGGCTGTATCCCGATACCGAGGAAACTCAGTGTAGCCTCCGCCAGGACTACGTTGGCAATGTCCACAGTCGCGGCAACCAGGATCGGGCTGAGCATGTTCGGCAGAAGATGTCGCAGAAGTATCTGTCGGTCAGGCACCCCAATGGCTCGTGCCGCCTCGACGAACTCCCTATCCCGCAACGCAAGCGCCTGCCCCCGCACAATGCGCGCCATGCTCGGCCAGTTCACAAGCGCCAGCGCAACGAACACGGTCATGAAACCGGCGAACGGAGACGTTGGGCGCAAAATGCCGACCAGGAGGATCGCAAAGAGGAGATCGGGAAACGCGAACATGGCATCCGTCACCCGCATGAGCACCGTGTCCCAGATTCCCCCCTTGTAGGCGGCCAGAAGACCCAGCATGACACCGATCAACACTTCGATGCCCTCGACGACGATCCCGATGGCAAGCGACACCCTTGCTCCGAACAGCAGCCGAGCCCAGATATCCTGGCCCTGGTTGTCCGTGCCCAGAAGGTGGCCCTGCATGGGGCCGGCGAGCACATGGTTCCGATCCACCGCATCGAACCCATGGCCCGCCAGCCATGGCGCAAGGATGGACCCCAGGACCATGGCAGCAATCATCGCCGCGCTGACTGCGGCAGCCGGATTCTTGCGAAGCCGTTCGATGGGTCGGGAGGGCGATGCTCCTGCCGAGCCGGTCGCCGATCCATGCACCATGCCGCTCGCCGAGCCGTGCGCCGTCACCGAGCCGCCTCGTACCGGACACGTGGATCAACAAGGGCATAAAGCAGATCCACCGTGAGGTTTACCGCTATGAAGACCGTGGCAACGAGGAGCGCAACACCCTGGATGACAGGGTAGTCACGCGCGAGGATGGAATGGACCGATTCGTATCCGATACCGGGAATGCCGAAGATCGTCTCGACGACGAACGAACCCGTCAACAGGTAGCCGAAGCTGTTCCCAACGACCGTGAGCACCGGAAGGAAAGCGTTCTTCAGCGCATGGCGGCGGATCACCTGGGCTGAAGTCAGCCCCTTGGCGTAGGCCGTTCGGATGTAGTCCTGCCGCAGCACGTCGAGCATCGAGGAGCGCATCAATCGCGCCATAAGCGCCGCCGGCCGCGCTGCCAACACGAGGACCGGCATCACCCAGTATTGCGGCCCCTCCCAACCGGATGATGGCAGCAGCTCCAGCCGCAACGCGAGCAGCAGCATGAGCAGCGGGGCAAGCACAAACGGCGGCGTCGAGACCAGCAGGAGGACGCCGCCCATCACCGCTCGATCCGGCGCGCGATTGTGATGGAGCGCTGCGAACAGCCCTGCCGGAAGCCCCAGCGCCATGGCCACAGCGATGGCAAGGAAGGCCAGCAGCGCCGTTGTGGGGAACTGCTCGGCAATCATCTGAGAGACGGGACGCTCTCCATTGGCAAACGAATAGCCGAGGTTGCCCCGGAGCGCGTTCCACACGAAGCGGCCGTACTGCTGCAGCGGCGGCAGGTCAAGCCCGTACTGATGCTCGAGCCTCCGCCGCACCTCAGGATCCCCGTGCTGACCCATCAGGAGATCAATGGGGCTCCCCGGCGCGAGGAACCCCAGGAAGAACGTCACAAAGGAAACGCCGACAAGAGTCGGGATGGCAAGGAGCAGACGGGTGCGGACGAAGGCGAGCATGGCCAGGTGCGCAGAGCCTCAGGCGTCAGGCAGCGGCAAGGGCATGGAAATGGCCTGTCGAAGGAGACTCATGAACGGCGCCAGCGCCGGCGCATCGAGGTTCCACGCGCCGCCCGCCGCGGCATCGCGCGGGTACAGACCCGCGTGCTCAGTTCCGGCAAGATAGGCTTGCAGGCGGGCCTTGTGGCGATGGCGAATGCTGCCTCCCAACTTCTCGATACAGTGGATGAAGCTGTCGGCACACCGGAGGTCCTTGGGAGGTACACATGCGAGGCAAAGGTCTTCAAGCGTTCCGCTTCCCTGCCAAAGTCGTGAACCCTCAGCCTGAGTCGGTGCAGGCCATATCATGATGGCGACTTGAGGACTGCTCCCCTCCAAAGCGAGAGGACGCCCGGGGACTGGGAGATCCACATCGCGCAGCGCGGTCTGCACGCTCTGGAAAGCTGCCTGTGCATCCTTTTCCGCGTCGCGCCCTATGCACACCACTCGAACGGCGGTGTCCCAACCCGGGGTCTCTCGCATAGTCCTGAGGTATTGCCGGAGTTGGATGTTGCCACCGAAATCGTGAACCTGGACATCCGAGATTCTGAGCCGACGGATGATCCCGGTCCAGAACCCATGTGCGTCAGCGCCTTCCACGACGAGCTGAACCGGCTTGTTGAGCTCCGTGGGCTTTCGACGTCGCGCCTCCGGTTGGCGGCTCTCCTCGCATGAGGGATCGTCGCTTCTCAATCGTCCGTGACCGTGAATCTCCGATGGTTGTGGAGAACCGGCGCTCATCGCAACTCGAGCCCATTGGCCAGAGCCGTATCAAGAAGGCAGCGGTCATAGACCCGCGCAATGGTCTGGTCGTTGCGGCGCTCCAACCGGACGTAGCTCAGATCGTCTCGGAAATCGCCGGAAAGCCCCTCAGCCGCAGCCTCAAGGCACTCGTAGCTGTGGGTGGTGGCCACAAGCTGGCAGTCGAACTCACGCGCGGCGGCGCCCAGCGCCTTCCAGACGCCGGCCATCGCGCTGTGGTGAATGCCGTTCTCGATTTCGTCCACGAAGACAGTCCCGCCCGGGCAGGTGCCGAGAAACACAGCGATCGTCAGCAGACGGGTCAGCCCCTCGCTGATGAACGGCACGGGGAGCTTCCTTCCTATGCCGATGTCGGCGTGCATCAGCGCCCTGTTGCCCATCTGGACGCTCGACAGCAAGCGCAGCTCGGGCTTCAGGACCTGCAAAATCGGGAGCACGCGCTCGTGCGTACCTGCCACATCCATCTGGCCGTACAGCGCTGCCACTTGATTCGGATCGGATGGACCTGTGGAAAGCAAGGCAGTGGATGGAAGATCAGTAATCACCTTCTCAACCGCGAGCGACAACTCGTTCGGACGCAGAAGGAGATGCGTCTCGTCCTCGCGAGTTCGCGATGATCGGTAGGACATGTCCAGGGACACCACGGGCTTGGCCGGGCTGTCTGTGGGCAAAACCATGACGCCGTTGCCCGTTGCCGCATGCTCCGCGGCAACGGATGGCGCCCCGTAGCTCGGATTGAAGGCAATCCTCATCTGTTCGATAACGCCACGCACGCGGACGGACACCTCGATGGGCTCAGTCAAATCGTAGAACGGGAAGATCGGTGCGAACACATCCGCCGGCGTCAGCGGAACCGAACTGACCCCACGTCGTGCGTACTGCCCGGTCGTGGTGTTGGGGCTCAGCCTGTCAAAGAACATGAACAGGCACTCAAGCAGAGCAGTCTTGCCGACAGCGTTCCGGCCGCCGACTATCGTAATCCTCGATAGGCGCGGAACCTCGAGGTGTTGGAAGCACTTGAAGTTGTGCACCTCAACAGACTCTATCACCTTCCCTCATCCTCCAGTCGGCGTACTGTCAGACGGCCAGGTGACACAGAGCGTCGCCCAAGCATCTCTCCACCGTGCGCCTATCGCGCCAACGCCCCCATCGGGTCCCAGGGCGGGAGTTTCACTGGCTCCATTTTCAGGATCTCGAGCAGCTCAGGCGACAGGTACTTCTTCTCGACGGCCACCTCGTAGTTGTACTCGTCGAACCAGCGGTCGGTCATGACCATGAAGCCCTTGTTGCCGGGCTTGTCGCCCCAACTGTTCTCCACGCGCCACTTCGTCGGCCTGCCGTCATCGTCGAGGTCCACGCCGGTGAACACCATGGCGTGGTTCATCGCGCTCTGGCCGTAGTCCAACCGCTCGGCTTTGTCGAGACCGAACTCCAGCCCGTAGATCGGCTCATACTCATACAGGTCCATGTCCATCAGGCCGAGATCCCTGTCGAAGTGCTTGCCCACGTCGCAGCCGAACCACACGGGCTTGCCGTCTTTGATCATTTCGACTGCGGCCTTCTTCATCACGTCGCCCTCGACGTTCAGGTAACGAATGACATCCCCCTCCACCACATTGCCGAGATAGCTGATCGTGTAGACCGTGTTGTAACGCTTGGACTGCTGCGGACAGTGAATGAGGCAAACCATCTCATCGAGGGGTGCGGTGACGTAGCGCGCCATGAACTCTTTCGGCGTCATCAAGCCGTCACGATGGAACTCCTTGTCCTTGTCGCGCCACTGCCAGTGAAACGTCGTGGGCGGCACTCCCAGGTGGATGCACAGCATGCGGTAGACCTCGTCCAGCATGCCCACCTTCTGCGCTCGCAGATCGGCCACGGCGGTTCCGGTTCGATATGCCTTGCGAAGACGTGCCGCATACTCGCGAAGCTTGAGCGTGATCCGCTCGTTCATCACACCGGTACTGCTGCTGCTCTCCGTCTCCGGCATTGCCTCCTTCGGGATGACCCCGTACTTGCGCACGAGGTTGACGAACATATCCCACTGACCGCCGTCCTGAACCGGGTTCTGCACAAGCCACATGATCAGGCGGCTGTCCGTTTCCTCATCGAGCGTTGCCAGGATGCTCTCAAGGAAGTAGTTGGCCTTTTCGAGCTTGTCCCAGAACATCAGATAGTTCTGGGACAGCTCGAAGTTCTCGAGGTTCATCGCCTCCGCTGCGGCCATCCGAAGCGTATTGAGGCCCGCAAACAGCCAGCACCTGCCGCTCGAGTTCTGACTTGTCGCTTCGCCGGCTTTGACCATGTGCGAGAACGTGTGGCTGCACCGGACGACCGCCTCCCGGTTCATGGCGACGGCTCGGACCGTCGTCTTCGACACGGCGTTCATGGCGGCGCGCCGCAATGGGTCAGCGACAAACGCCTCGCGATAGCGGCTGAGTTGGCTGTCGGTGATGGCCAAAAGGCCGGAAGTTGATGAAGGCACGTTGTTTCTCCTGGATGGTGCCGATGGGCGCTCGGCACCTGAATGGCGTTCAGGACACGAACAGGTTTTGCGCGGTCATGTCCGGCGGGACCGGCAAGCCCATGAGACCAAGCACAGTCGGTGCGATGTCGGCGAGCTTGCCCCGGTTCACGAGCTTTCGCCGGGCCGCGTCACGTGCGACATAGATGCATTCCACAGGGTACACGGTATGACTGGTTCGCACACGTCCGCTCTCGTAGTAGATCATCTGCTCGGAGTTGCCATGATCGGACGTTACGATGACGTGGCCATCGAGCTGCAGCATGCGCTCCACCACGCGGCCGAGGCACTCGTCCACGATCTCGATAGCCCGCTTCGCGGCATCGAACTCGCCGGTATGCCCGACCATGTCCCCGTTGGCATAGTTCACCGCAATGAACGCATAGGGATTGTCGCTCAACCGTCGCAGCAGTTCGTCGGTCACCTGGTACGCCTCCATCTCGGGATGGCTGGCGAATGTGGCCGGGTCGAAGCGGCTCGGGACCTCCACCTGATCCTCGCCGGGATACGGCGTCGTGGCCTTGCCGTTCATGAAGCTCGTCACATGTCGGAACTTCTGCGTCTCCGCTATCCGCAGTTGGCGCAGGCCGGCATTCGAGATGACCTCACCCAACAGGCCGTCCATGCCGCCCGACTCACTCATCGGCGGCATCAGGTAGTGCTTCAGCTCATCGTAGTATCGCGTGAAGCCGAGATAGGTCACCGCAGGCCTTCGCGAGCGTTTGCCCGGATAGTCGTCCTCAACAAACGCCATCGTGAGCTGGACTGCTCTATCCTGACGATAGTTGGTGTGGAATACGCAATCGCCGTCATGGATGCCGTCGTAGTCACCGAATACGTACGGCGGTATGTACTCGTCGAACATATCCTTCTGGTCGGGAGTCCTGTCATGCTCATATGACCACTCGACGGCCGTTTCGAGGCTTTCGGCGCGCCGCCCCTGAGCATCAACCAGACACGCATAGGCAGTGTCGGTCAGCCCCCAGTTGCGCGAACGATCCATCGCGTAGTAGCGTCCCATTGCGGTACCGATGGTCACGTTGCCGACCTCTGCCATGACGGGCCGCAGCATCTCCAGGTACTCCAGACAACTGCGTGGCGGGGTGTCTCGGCCATCCAGAAACGGATGCAGCACGATCGGGCCGCCAGGGTTTTCTCGGCGCGCCCTGTGCATGATCTTGAACAGGTGATCTTGATGCGCGTGAACGCCCTCATCCTGGAGCAGCCCAAGCAGATGCAGTCGGCCGCCCGAGCGCTTCCAGTCCTCAATGAGGGTATGCCACCGGTCGTACTCGAACAGCGTGCCGCCGGTCAGAGCCTCATCCAGACGCTTGAGTTCCTGAATGACGATCCTGCCGGCCCCCATATTCAGGTGCCCCACTTCGCTGGATCCTTGAAACCCTGCGGGGAGGCCGACGGCTTCTCCCGAACACTCGAGCAGGGTCCATGGGTATCGCGCCTTGTAGCCGTCAACGTTCGGTGTGTCGGCGGCAAGGACCGCATTGCCGATGGGGTTCTCGTTGTATCCCCATCCGTCACGTATGATCAAGCAGACCGGTCGCATTGTTCTCTCTGTCTCGCTTCCCGAATGATGAGCCGCACGAACCCCATGCGACGTCCGGCAGGCCGCAGTTGCCCATCGCCCCACATGAGTGCCCTATCGCGGCGGCTATGGCACGATAGGCGCTTCCTGAACCGCCTCCGGCGGTGTCACCGTCACCGTGACCTGCTTGGTCACAACGTTACCCTGCGCGTCGGATGCACGTAAGGTGTAGGTCGTGGTCACCGCGGGTGTCACTTCGAACTGGCCTCGCGGCTCGAGCTGATCCCCAATGCCGTTGTCTATGCCAACTGCGGCGGCGTTGTCAACGCTCCATCGCAAGGTCGCAGTCTGACCTGCCTCGATCTTGCTTGGGTCTGCGCGAAAGCCCCGTATCTCGGCGAGGGAGACGTTCTGCGGCACCACCTCAACGCTGACCGACTTCGTGACAACGTCGCCGCCCTTGCCTTGCGCACTGAGCACATAGGTCGTCGAGATCTCCGGCATCACCTGGCGGCTCTTGTCCATTCGCGGATTGAGCTCGCCGATGGGGTTGAGAACCAGCGCAGTGGCCCCGTCAACGCGCCACGACAGTGTGACGACATCACCTTGATGGATGCGTTTGGCGCTCGCCGCAAACTCGCGTATGCGTGCCGCAGGCGTGGGCGGCCTTGGCCTGACCACCACGGCCGCTTCACGCGTGATCTCAAGGCCGCCACCCCGTGCCAGAAGCTTGTAGACGGTCGGCACCTCAGGCCTCACCGTCACTGTACCGACCGACGTCCGAACCGGGAGATTGCCTGGAACGATCTTGGTCCCATCCCCTACGTTCGCGATGTCCCACGAGAGTGTTACCGGATCTCCTGCAACGACCTCGCCCGGCTCCGCAACGAAGGATCGCACCATGACCGGTCTCGGTCGCAGAAGCCACCATCCCGCGGCAACGACTGCCGCCGTCAGGAGCATCGAGGCGACAACCGTCGAGAGGACTGCTTTACGTTCCAGTTGTCCATGGGCGCTGGCCGAGACGTATGCGTCCGAGGACGAACGCACCGTCGCGGTGAACTGGTACAACCGGGCCGAACCGACCACCGGGCGCGACCGTGGCTCCACCGCGAGCCCCACGACCTCGGTGCCGCCGGGCTTGACCGTGATGCGATCGTTCTCGAACTCGTACGCACACGCATCATCGGAGTCCGATGCCGAAAGATCGAGTGTCTCCGGCCGATTGCCGAGGTTCGTAACGCGCAGATCGAAGACCGGTGCGCGGCTGAACAGCGACGACGTGGCCCGTTTCGGGTCCAACTCGAGCTGCAAGGAACTGAACGGTTGGATGGTGAGGGTCGCCTGATGGACTGCCGTGATCCCGGATTCCATGCCGCGTGCGCGCACGATGAACGGGTACGTTCCCGCGGCGACGTCGGTTGATCGGCCGATCTTGAACAAAACCCTCAGCGAACCGGTTTCCCCGGGCCCCACATGCGCCGATGGCACGGGCAAGGCGTACCATTCGACATCGAGCCCCTCGATCTCGATCGCGACATTGTCCTCGGTGTCCTGTCGGTTCGTGATGGTCACATCGAGCTGCGCCGTATGCCCCGCCTCGATCGAGACGTCGGTCGCGGACAAGTCAACGCGTATCACGTCACTTCCCCCCTGACGAAGCGGCCTTGACCTGAGCGGCCACTATGTCGCATACGGCGTCGAGTGCGGCCTGCGCCTTTGCGGGGTCTTTGCCCCCGGCCTGGGCAAACTCGGGCCGTCCGCCGCCCTTGCCTCCCGCGATGGCCGCAACGTCACTCACGAGGCGCCCTGCATGGATTCCACGCGCAGCCAGATCGGCAGTCACCTTCACCACAAACAAGACACGGGACTCGTCACTGCCGCCGATCACGATGACGGCCGACTGGTGGGCGCCGGCGGCGCGATCCGCCAGAGCGCCGAGAGCCCGGGCATCCGCCGTCGCTGCCGATCCTAAGACAACCTGCACGCCCTCAACGTCGTGCACAGCATACTCCCCACGTGAGCCTCCTGAGGAGCCGAGTGCCGCTTCTCGACGCATCTGCTGGACCTGTTTGTCGAGCTCGGCACGTTGCGCCCACACGCGCGCGGCGCCTTGCACTAGATCCGCCTCCGGAACGCGCAACGCGGCGGCTGCGTCACGACACCGATCTGCGAGGTCCTTAACATACTCCCATGCGCCCTTGCCGGTCAGCGCTTCGATGCGCCGAACGCCCGCAGCCACTCCGGTCTCGGAAACGATCTTGAACAGGCCAACCTGTGAAGTCCGCTGAAGGTGCGTCCCGCCACAAAGCTCCACGCTGAAGCCCGGCACCTCCACAACGCGCACGCGGTCGCCGTACTTCTCACCGAAAAGCGCCATCGCCCCCTTGCGGCGAGCATCGGCCAACGGCACCCCATCCTGCACCGTAATCGGCAGATCACTCATGACGCGCTCGTTCACAATGTCCTCGACCTGACGAACCTCGGCTGCCGTGACAGGTTTGCCATGAGTGAAGTCGAAACGAAGCCGATCAGGCGCCACCAGCGAGCCCTTCTGGTGGACGTGCGTTCCCAGGACCTGGCGCAGCGCGGCATGGAGCAGATGCGTCGCCGTGTGGTTGCGGAGGATGGACGACCGCCGCTTCGAATCCACGACGGCCGCAACCGTCGCTCCAACACTGATCCGTCCGGATTGGACATGGCCGCGGTGCAGCCGCACGCCGGCTGCCTTGATGCAGTCGCGGACCTCGACGTTGACGTTGTCACCCGTCAGTGTTCCGGTGTCGCCCACCTGGCCACCGGATTCGGCGTAGAAGGGCGTTCTGTCGAGCACAATGTCCACCGTCCTGCCATGATCGGCAAAGTCCACCAACTCGCCGTCGCTGATGATGGCCAGGACCTTCGCGTCGTTGACTTCGGTGCCGACATAGCCGACGAACTCGGTCTCAGGGAGCGAACGCTGAAGCTCGGCGAGGGCGCTGCCGATCGTGGCGAAAACGTCGCGGTCCATTCCTGAGGTCGCTTGCGATTGCCGCCTCCGCTCTTCCATGGCAACATTGAAGCCTTCCAGATCAACCGCCACACCGTTCTCGGCGGCCAGTTCCTGCGTCAGTTCAATGGGGAAGCCGAAGGTGTCGTACAGCGTAAACGCGTCCTGTCCGGATAGGGTGAGGCTATAGCCGCCCTGCGCACGGGCCTGAGCCGCGCAGCCCGTGAACTCGAAAAAGCGCTGCATGCCGTTGTCGAGCGTTCGACGAAAGCGCTCCTCTTCGCTCTGCACGGTCTGGAGGATGTGCTCCCGACGCTCGATGAGCTCGGGATAGGCCTCGCCCATCACCTCGAGCGTAGCCGGAACCACGTGGTGCAGGAAAGGCTCCTCCATTCCGAGCTTGGTCTTGCCGAAGCGCACGGCCCTTCTCATGATTCGGCGAAGGACGTAGCCCCGGCCTTCGTTCAGGGGCAGGATTCCGTCCGCGATGCAGAACGCCATGGTGCGGGCATGCTCGGCAACCACTCGAAAGGCGAAGTCGGCAGGCTCCATGGTGCCGCCGTAGCGCTTGCCGGTCAGCTCCTCGATCCGCCGGATCACCGGCGCAAAGAGGTCGGTGTCGAAGACGCTGCTCGCACCCTGCAGAACGCACACGATCCGATCCAAACCGGCTCCGGTATCGTTGTTCTTCGACGGCAGCGGATCCAACCGCGGATTTCCATCAGCGTCTGTCGTGCGGTTGAACTGGGTGAACACGTTGTTCCACAGCTCGAGCCACCGGCCCGCGGCATCGTCCACCTTATACCGCTCGGTTGGGGTCAGGTCCGGATCCCGTGTCATCTCGGATTCCGGCACGACCCTGTAGAAAACCTCCGTGCAGGGACCGCAAGGACCGTTGGGACCGTCGGTCACGGCATTGGCCGGCCAGTAGTTCTTGTCGCCGCCCAGCCGGTGGATCCGGTCCGACGGCAAGCCGACGGTCCGGTGCCAGACATCGAAGGCTTCGTCGTCGTCCAGATAGACGGTGACACACATCCGGTCTGGATCGAGCCCGAGACGACCGACAAGAAACTCCCAGGTCCACGGAATCACCTCGGCCTTGAAATAGTCGCCGAAGCTGAAGTTCCCGAGCATCTCGAAAAACGTGCAGTGCGAGTGGTCCCCAACGCTGTCAATGTCGCCGGTGCGCACGCACTTCTGAACGGTCGCTATGCGGCGCGATGGAGGCGTCGCCTCTCCGGTGAAGAACGGCTTGAACTGCTGCATACCCGCGCTGGTAAAGAGTGTGCTCTTGTCTTCGGCCCCGAGAGCGTCTATGGGGACAAGCGGAGCGCTTGGCAGGTGAAGATGGCCTTTTTCGATAAAGAAGTCAGTATAGCTCTTGCGAAGGTCGGCAGATTGCATACGTGTTGGCACTCCCGCCGCATTATAGCACCGCGCCCTGAGCCTGCTTCGCCCCGGAGCCGGCCTGCGCCGATCGCGGTCGGCGTTCCCCTCCATCCGACATCGAGGGTAGACTACGTTTCGCCGGCTGCGCTCATCAAAGCGGCCCGGCCTGTGAGGTATTGCACATGCGACGTCCTGTCATCACGATCCTACTGGCGGCGTTTGGGTTCTTCTTGTTCCTCACCGTGTTGGCGCCCAAGGCTCCATCGGGCGGCGATGCGCTGTTGCCTGAAGGACCGGCACCGCCCATGGAGATCAAGACCCCGTCAGGCGAGAAGCGCAGTCTGGCCGACCTAAAGGGCAAGGTCGTCTTGGTTAAGTTCTGGGCAACCTGGTGCGGCCCATGCGCCATGAGCACGCCGCACATCCAGAAGCTGTACGAACAGCACAAGGCCGACGGCTTCGAGGTCCTCGGCGTTGCGCTCGAAAGCGACGACGGGCAGGGCATTCCCGACTATGTGCGCCGGTTCGGGATCACCTATGCGGTCGGCATGGCCAACCCGCCCGACCTCAAGAATGCGTGGTTGTCGCCGCAAGCGGGCATCCCAACCATCTTCATTGTGGACAGGAAGGGGAACGTCCGGTGGTCGCGCACCGGTTACGATCCTTCACGCGAGCATGACGTGGATGAAACGGTCGAAAGGCTCCTTCGCGAGTAGACGCTTCGAAACAGGCGCGCCTACTCGGTGATGCGCCAGATCGCAACCCAGTCCAGCGCAACATCCCAGTCGCCGGGCCAAAGAAGGCGTGTCTCGATGTCGCCTCCCGGGTGATCGAACTCCACGCCGACGCAGCGATACGCCCGGAGCGGCAGATCGGCCGCCGGAACCGATACCGATGAAGTAATCCGACTTCCCGTGCCGGTCGAGGTGTCGGCAATCACCGGCTGCCCGAGCTCATCGCCGGCCCTCTTGAGTCTGTATACCGCGAGGTACCTGCCGGCATCGGCATGCATATAGGGACCGAAGACGACATATCCGGGCCGCGCGGATCCCGGCTCGATAAGCCAAGCATGCGCGCCCGTCGCGCCCGGATCCGGTACCAGCTTGCCGCCGCTGTGGAATAGAGTCTCCGCCTCATAGACCCTCACGAAGCGCAACGCCCTCGCACTCGCCGCAGCGCCGAACCACTCGGAACCCGGCACCACATGAACCGGCACCGTCGTCATTCGCTGACCATCCGATGTGCGCACGCCCAGAGTGATGTTCGAGCCTGAAGGCACGCCCGATATGACAACGGTGGTCTCTTCAGCAGGCTTCAGCTCCGTCGCCTCCGGCTCAACACGCGCATCGGCTGCGCCTCCCATCACTGAGACCGCAACGTGCTCGGTCTGCCTGCTCACGTTCCGCAGCTTGATCTCGGCCGAAACGCGGACCCCCTCGACGGCAGAGATGGACCTTGGGGCGCTGATGAGCAGCCGATGCTTCGACAGCTCCTCCCGATACAGCCGCGACATATGGTCAGGCCGCACGGCGACGTACCGCGGTCCCAGAGCCCGCATGACATCCTGCAGCACACCGAGTTCGGCGCCCCAGTTCCAGATGAAGGCATGCAGGAATGCGGGACGCTCCGAGGGTGTGATGGACTTGATCTCCTCGACCATCTGGTTGACCTTCTCCGCCCGTGTTGCGTTCTCTTTCCAGCCGGTCACCGCGTGGAACACGCCAACATTCGGGCCCGTCGGATAGGTCGCGTTGCCATATTCGGACACACGGCGGCCATAGTCGGGATAGAGCCCCTCCAGGCCGTGAATGCGCTCGGCGTACCGCCGGATCAGCTCCGGCTTCGAGGCGTTCATGATCCAGATATTGCGCAAGCCACTCTCCCGCATGTAACGGTTGGTCAGGTCCAGAAAGCCGTCGAAGACTACGGCTCGGTCGTCCTTGGCGTAACGGGCCGCATAGGAGTCCGGATAGGTGTATCCGATGCCGGACACGGCGCCAAGGAACGCATCGGCGGGGGTTGCGGTCGAGTAGTAGTAGCTCAGAACATCCGGCATGAGGAGCCAGGCTGCCGGCGAGACGGTCCAGCCGATGGGCACCTTACCCCTCACCGGGTCGGCCCAGAGCTGCGGGAAGTTCGATACCGTCAGAACAGGAAGGTTGTCCCCGTCCGACATGATGAAGCTGACGTACACCTTGCTGGGGTCCAGACGAGGTCTTTGCGGCTCCTTCGGCTTGAGTGAGCCTGTTCGTATGCCCGAGTGCACGCTCAGATTCGTACAGTTGACGGAACCCACCAGGTATTTCGCGAACTCGGCGAAGAGGGTCACGCCCGGCCCCTCCCCAATGCCGATATCCTTGCCGGCCCACGGATAGCTCATCAAAGGCGAGTTGGCCGGCATCCTCGCAAGGAGCCTCTCGGCCACCTTGGCCTCGTCGGTCGGATTCGCGTAAGGCCGTGCGCCGTCAATGGAACCCGATATCCAGAAGATGAACGCCTTGTGCTGGGTCAGATAATCGCGGAGTCCGAGATGATCGGGATAGGAGCACGCCGCCAATGCGTGGTTGAGCTTCGGCCAGAGCGTGTCCAGCGCCCATTGATAGGCCTCGGCGCTCGTCTTCCAGCGACCACGCAGGTCGGCATGGATCGGCAGCTTGACGTACGGGAGCATGCGCGGCGACACGACAATGCAGTTCTCGGCGGCAGCCACCATGTTCGCAACGTTCTTCGTCGCCGGCAGCGCCGGATCGGTCACCACCATCCCGCGGATCAGTTTCGCATGCCGGCTCAGCAGATCGCGCCACGACCGAACGGGCTTGGTCGCCGTCACCCACTTGTTGCGCCGCATCCAGTTCAGCCACTGGCTGTCACTGCCGTTGTACAGGCAGTACACACTCGGGCGGCTTCTGTTGATGAGCCCCTGAAGGACAAGCGCGCACAACTGGACGTCGGGAGCTTCGCGCGTGATATCGCAGACGGTCAGCGTCTTCGCCGGCGGCTTGGATCGAGGGAACGGCTCCCCGATGATCTGCCCGGCAGCCTCAAGGCGCAGGTCTCTGGGCTCCCCGGAGGGCACGGCCTCACGTGCGCGTGGCGGCATGGGGATCGGGCCGGCATCCTGAACGCGGTACAGCTCGACGGTATCGAGGCGAATGCCCGCGTAGCCGTGCCAGTGCACGCGGATCTCCAGCTTTCCGCCGGGACACTCGAACGCCAGCGGCACACGGCTGAACTTGCCCGGCACCAGATCGGAACCAACCAGATGCCGAATGGCGCAGACATGTTGGCCATAGCCGACCGCTGCATCGAGGTCGGCTACAGGCTCTTCCCCAGCATCGTCGGTGATCTTGGCGCGAACAAAGGCCACATAGACGCCGCGCGGAACGTCGCGATAGGGGCCATACAGAACGGCCTTGCCGCGCTCTGCTGCCCCGATCCTGGCTTCCCATACCCGCCCGGACCGCGCGTCGGGGTCCGGAACCGACCGCCCGGCCTCGTGTTGTGCCCCCTTAACCGCATCCCATCGGGTCACCGGCGAGTACTTGCCTTCGGGCAGAAGAGTGATGTTTTTGACTTCCCTGCGCAGATCCTCGGGCAGCCCGTCAGGTCCCGGCATCGCCAACCCGGCAAGCGTGACCGCGGCAAGCGCTGAGGCCAATGGGATGATCATCGTGCTCCTCCTGCTTGTCGGCGCTGCTGCACCGACAGCACCAGTCAGGGGCCATTATACGGCACGCCGATGCCTCCCGCCACCTTCGCCGTGACGGACTGCTGGGCACGACGCACATCCGGTGGTTGAGCAGGACGGCGCGGGACACCGCCCTCAGGTTCCTGGATCACCTCCCGTCCGCGCCGTCCGTGTCGAAACCCAGGACGCGCCACCGCCACAACGGGAACAACCGCCGGATCACGCCCACCGCCCTGGGTTTCGATACGAGGC
>DYKI01000045.1:22959-24832 GCA_020722705.1 Chthonomonas calidirosea
TGGCGAAGTTGCCCAACGCAGGTGAAACGGTCGGGCCGGTCGTCCGTCTAATGTTGCGTAAGGAGTGAAGCAACCCATGTACCGCAGGACCCCAAGCAAGACCCTGTACAGAGCCGTAGCGCGCCGTGTCTGGGAGCGCTATCGCCCTGGCCTGCTCGATATGCCCGTAGGCCTGAGCCTGCTTCGCGACCCCGAGGTCTCGGGGCGCTCGAAGCTGCGCGCCTTGACCGTCTCGCTGGCTGTGGCGGTGGGTCTGTTCGGGCTGCAGTGGCTCCTTGCTCGTACGATCGGCCTTCACAGGCCGATCATTGCGCCCACGGTTGAAGCCGTGCTGGCGCTCGCCGTGCTCGCGGTCGCGACGCCTCTGGCCATGGTGCGGCTCGTCGAACCTGCCCACGTCGTCAGGCTGCGTCTGCGCAAGGTGCGCGTCATACCGCTCCGACGCCAGTAGCCTTCAGACGCATCGCTCGGAACCTCCCAACGGGCGTCCAGCCCCACCCTGGCTGGACGCCCGTGTCCATCAGTCATGTCCGAGATCGGGCGGATACGTGTCATCCCCTGGGCAGCCCGCTCCTCCTGTCCAGCATCCTGCACATCGAACAACCGCCGGGTCGCCGCTTCGTGGGCGCATCACCCTATCTCTATCGTCTTCTTCGTGGCTTTGACCTTCATGCCCAGCGCCTCGGCCACCTTGCGCAGGGGAACGATGGGAGTGTCCGTGCCAAGCAGGACCGTCGCACCCAACCGTATGCGGCGTCCTGCGGAATGAGCGTCGCTGTGGCATGCCCTGAGCTCGAGCGTGCGTCCGCGGTAGGAGACTCTCGCTCGATTGCTCCCGGGGTTCCACTCGACGGCGGCGCCGGCGGCAGAGAGGTCCGACAGACGCGCCCACGTCGTTCCGCGATAGGTAAGCGCGGGGTCTCCCGGCGACACCGTCCCGGAGGCGACAACAGGCCTTCGCTCAGTGCCGTCCGATCGAACGAGCATCTCGGGACGCTGCCTGATGTTCCATTCGATCCCCCGCGCTAGAGTCCTCACGATGTCCTCGATCGAGGCGTCCAACGGCGTGGCCACCCACGGGGAGTCCGCGCCGGTCCGTCGCCTGATCGGAACAGCGTTCAGAAAGACCAGAGTTCGCCCGATAAGCGCCGATACCATCGCGCCGCCCTGATATGTGTGGGACCAGCTCCGGTCTCCGACACGGCTGTCGGCCCCGTCTTCCCGCACCCTCGTGGGGCTCCCGAGCACGTACCGCTCGGCAGTCGCATACGCAGCCCGGCGCGAAGCGCACACGGACAGCGATATCTCGAGTGTGGTGAGCCCATCGCCCGACTCCCATTGCGCCGCAATCCAACTGCAGGGACCCCACTTGTCGCTCGGCATGTCCAGCATGATCTGAGGCCCATCTTGGCCCTTCATCCTCTGAACCTGCCGGAACCCGGGGATGTTGTCGCTGTAGATCAGCGTCATGACATCGGCTTCCGACAGCCCGAGCGTTTCCTGGGCGCGAGCGCCGCACGGGAGGGCCAGAGCGGACATCACGGCACCGATTGTCACTGATGCCCGCAGTGCGGCGAGCCACATGCTATTCCGATTCATGTTCTCCCTCCTCGCCATGCATTGAGGATGCCTACGGCTGCCACGGCGGACACGTCTGCGTCGTCAGAAGCGGTGTGAACCCGCCTGCCGGCTTAGGGTCCCACGATCCATACACGTAATGGTTGACCAAGCGAGGTCTGTAGGTGCTGTCCCGCCCCCAGGCTTTCGGGATACCGTAGCTCGAAATGGAGATACAGCCGTCCCATACATTGGACGAGAGCAGAGCGAACTGATGGTACGCCCACGGGAAGCTTCCCCCGGGCTTGCCGCCCGG
>DYKI01000215.1 GCA_020722705.1 Chthonomonas calidirosea
CGTAAGGGCCACATTGGCACCGTCGCCCTGGTGCACATAGCGCACCGACGGGTCGAGCCACTGACCGTGGTTCTCGACAAACAAGGCCGGCGCCGCACTGAACAGATCGATCTCCTGCGACCCGACCGAAAGCAATCGCCGCTCCTCCAGCGGTTCGGCAGCAAGATGCCTGCCGAGGCGTGCCCGGCATCGACGTTGCGGTGACCGCTGCCCGGCGCGAACCGCCGCCCCCCGCCCAAAGAACCGTCTGGCGATAGTATCGCAAAGACGCGAATGGACTGCCATGCGGGCACCTCTTCAGACGCCAGGGAACGCAGATAGCACGCAACCGCCTGCGCGCCGACTGCACGGCGTGGTCATTGCTGCCCGGTCGTGCCCGGAGTGCTACAGAGACTCTGGCGTTGTCGCCACGGCCCCAAGGCGCAGGCATCTTGGGGTTCAGGACAATTGGAACATCGAGGTTGTCAGTAAGCAGCCACGGGGAGGGGCCGGCGGAACCGTCGACAGGCTGGGGACTTCCAGGTCCGATCGCGCGAACCAGAGAGCAAGTTCGCACGCCTGCTCGCTCTGGTTTGCCCAAGTCGTTGTCTAGCGGGCCCTTGTACACCAACAGCCGGCCTTCGTCGTGCCGCTTGGTCCGCGGTATAATGAACCGGGCAGGATCGTTCCACGCAACCCTCGGGCGACGGTTATGTCTGACCAGCCGCGCGACAACTCGCAGGCGGCGGAAAAAGTCCGATCGTTTCCTCACACCCCCGGCGTGTACTTGATGAAGGACGGCGCAGGCCGGGTGATCTACGTGGGCAAGGCGAAGGACCTTCGCTCGCGCGCGGGCAGCTACTTCTTGAAGGCCGCGGCCGAGGACCGCCGCACCGCGCAGCTCGTGCAGGAGATCCGCGACATCGACTTCCTCGAGGCCGAAAGCGAGGTCGACGCCCTGTTGATGGAAGCCCGGCTCATCAAGGACATCCAGCCGAAGTTCAACCAGGACCTCAAGGACGACAAGACGTTCCCCTACCTGGAGATCCACACCGACGAGGACTTCCCGCGCGTGGCCTTCACCCGGGAGCCTTGCGCCCGCGGCACGAAGCTCTATGGCCCGTTCGCCAGCGCCGCGGGATTGCGCGGCGCGATCCAAGTGCTCCAGAAGGTGTTTCGTTTCCGCACGTGCACGCTCGACATCGACGAGGGCGACGAGCGATGGCGGTGGTTCCGGCCGTGCCTGTTGGCCTCGATCCACCAGTGTACGGCCCCGTGCAACCTCCGCATTTCGAAGGAAGCGTACCGCAAGGACATTCGGCGGCTGGAGAAGTTTCTCGAAGGCAAGAAGCACGACCTGCTGGACGAGATGCGCGAGGAGATGACCGCGGCGGCCCGAGAGTTGCGGTTCGAAGAGGCGGCGCGGCTGCGCGACGAGATCCACCTCTTGGAGACGCTCGACGAGCGGGGCGAACTCGACACCCACGTCCAGCCCGAGGTCTTCCACATCGACCCCAAGAAGGGGCTGGCCGGGCTCCAGCGCACGCTCCGCCTGGCCCAGCCGCCCCGGGTGATCGAAGGGGTCGACATCGCCCACCTGGCCGGCGCCGAGACCGTGGCCAGCCTGGTGCAGTTTATCGATGGGCTGCCGTTCAAGCCCGGCTACCGGCACTACCGAATCCGCGAGGTCCAAGGGGTCGACGACTTCGCCTCGATCCACGAGGTGGTGGCGCGGCGTTTCCATCGCCTGCGCGACGAGGGCGAGGTGTTTCCCGACGTCTTGCTGGTCGATGGCGGATTGGGCCAGTTGCACGCGGCCTTGGCCGCCTTCGACGCGTTGGCAATCGAGCCGCCCATGGTCATCTCCCTGGCCAAGCGCGAGGAAGAGGTGTTCGTCATGGGCTCGGCCGAGCCGCTTCGCCTGGCGCGGCATTCGTACGCCCTGCGCCTCCTACAATACGTGCGCGACGAGGCCCATCGGTTCGCTCAGCACTACCATCACATCCTGCGGCGCAAGTCGACCTTGGGGGAGTGAGCTTCGCGGCGCCGGCGACACGGGACCGTGGACCGGGGGGAAGCCGGGGGTCGCTTGCGGCCGCCCGGCGGGTGTGGGAGAATCGT
Organism: Chthonomonas calidirosea; assembly: GCA_020722705.1. Lineage (GTDB taxonomy): Bacteria > Armatimonadota > Chthonomonadetes > Chthonomonadales > CAJBBX01 > JAAYVH01. Next base: position 2,101 of record DYKI01000215.1, read on the forward strand.
GGCGACACGTGGGAGACGGGCAAGTCTCTCCTCTTGGCACAGGAGCATTTTGCGATGGCACGACTCTCTCGACGGTCGTTGCTGGCCGCTTCGGCGGCCGCGGCGGCTAGCCCCTTGGTCGGCTCGGCTTGGGCGGGCGAGGGGATCCCTGGCTTCGACCAGACCAAGACCGATTACGACCGGACGACGCAGTGGAAACCCTTCAGCGACCGCAAAGTCCGTGTTGGAATCGTCGGTCACGGGGTATGCCAGTTCGGCCTGGCGTTCGACCTCCAGAATCATCCCAATGTCGAGTTGGTCGCGGTCAGCGATCTGTTTCCCGATCGCTGCGCCGACATGGCCCGCAAGGCCAAGTGCAAGAAGACCTACCCATCGCTCGAAGCGATGGTCAAGGACGATTCGATCGAGGCCATCTTCTGCGCCACCGACGCGCCGTCGCACGCCCGGCATGCGATGCTCTGCCTGGAGCACGGCAAGCACGTGGCCACGGCGGTTCCGGCCTTTTGGGGGGACCTCGAGGACGCCCATCGCCTGTTCGAGTCCTGCCGGAAGCACCGAGGGTTGGTCTACGCGATGTTCGAGACGTCGGTTTTTCACGACGACTTGTACGCGATGAAGAAACTCTACGCGGCGGGGGTGTTCGGACGGCTGGTCTATTCCGAAGGCGAGTACTGCCATCCCCATTCGCTCGACGCGCCGGCGCTGGGCTCGTACAAGGACTGGCGCAAGAACGGCTGCCCCATGTGGTACCCGACGCACGCCACGGCCTACTACGTCGGCGTGACCCACAAGGCCTTTGTCGAGGTCACGTGCCAGGGGACGCCCCACTTCGACCCGTCGCGGCGCGTCCCGAACGCGATCGGGAACGTCTTCACCTCGGAAGTCGGTCTGTTCCGGACCGCCGAGGGGGGCCTGTCGCGCATGATCGTCTGCTCGTCGCAAGGCGAATACCTCGAGGCGGGCCGCGTGCGCGGCGAGTATGCGGGGTACAACCAGTCGTTCGTCGGCGACGCAACCGGCAAGAAACGCTACGACGAAGCCCTGCGCAAAGGATTGCAGCTTAAGAAATATGCCTTGCCGCCGGGGGTCCAGCCGGGCGGACACGGCGGCTCGCACGGCTACCTCGGCGACGATTTCATCGATGCCATTCTGCGCGGCCGCAAGCCCGCGGTCGACATCATCGACGCGCTTTCCATGACGGTCCCCGGCTACTACGCGCACATGTCGGCCCAGAAGCACGGCGAAACGCTCAAGATCCCGCAGTTCTCGGCCTGACCGACGGCGACTTGGCCGACGAGGCGACGGAAAGCAGATAGCGCCTTGGCGATCGTGCCCATGGAAAGCGCGTACGCCACGGGGCATCGCGTTCATGCTGCTTCGCGTGGGTGCGGAGCACCCACCTGATATGGTTGGACCAGTCAAGGGTGAAATTTGGATTTCGTCTGGATTCCATGGGGACGATTCCTCGGGGAGAGGAGAAGTCCTAGGCGGGATGGTTGGCGACGGTGGATCAGCCTGATATTCGTGGATTGGTTACCGACATGACCTGATGCATCGTGGGGCTGCCTTCGTCTACGAACGGGCGTCGAGCAAGCTCGGCCTCAAGGGTGGGACAAGGATTCCCCGAACCGTTTTCCCGCCAAGGGCTCTTCCTCTCCTCCGAATAGGTAGGGTTGTGGGTTAGGGTCAATGACACGACCATCGAACACGGAACCCAGAGAAGATCCTCCACGGTTTTCAAGTAATCCTCCAACACCCGCTGCTGCGCCGGATAAGCGAACTTCTGGCTGCGGATCCAGTCCCGAGGTCGCCGCGTCCAGGTCGTTCCCTCCCCATGCCGATCATGACGCAAGAGGAACTTGCTCCACTGGTGTCGCGCCACCCGCTCGGCACGCTTGGCGTCGTCTCGGGCACGCTCCAGGTCGCGGATCGCCTCCACGGCCTCGTCCGGGACGTACACCT
>DYKI01000046.1:0-17209 GCA_020722705.1 Chthonomonas calidirosea
CGCTGGGGCTCTGGCGATACAGGAGATTGCGCAAGCAGCAAGAGGCCTGATCGGTCCGACATGTCGCATCGGACGGATCGTGTGACGAAGGAGCGTCCTTCGGGACGCTCCTTCTTCGTGCGTGGTAGAATGCGCCACACACCCCCGACCATCCGAACACAGGAGGCACCCATGACCGCAGGCTGCGCCATCCTCGTCGTCACGGCGCTCTCGATGGCGCTTCTCGTCGCCGTTTGTCCGTCTGCCGAGGCTTTGCCGGCCGATCCGCTCGACCTCGGCAAGGCGATTGTCGTCGTCCGCGACGTCGGGCATGCCCCACCGGTGGAGCGCACAGCGGCCGCTGTGCTTGCCGAGGAGATTGAGAGACGAACCGGCCTCAGGCTGCCGGTGTCCTCGTCATGGCCGAAGGAAGGATGGGCCATCGGAATCGTCTCGGGTCAGAACCCGCTGCTTGATGGCCTCAGGCCGCCGGCAGGTGCGACACCAACCGCACCGGAGGGCTTTGTCATCGCAACCGACGTGCGTGCGCAGGCGCGACCGGCGCTCTGGATCGTCGGCGCCGACCCGCGAGGAGCCCTGTTCGGCGTCGGCAAGCTCCTGCGCGCCATGGAGTGCCGACGGGGAGCCGCCCACCTGCCTTCGCCCCTGGACGTGAACGAAGCGCCCGTTCGCGCCATTCGAGGCCACCAGCTCGGTTACCGGGCGACCGCCAACTCGTATGACGCGTGGAAGCCCGAGCAGTACGACCGCTACATCCGCGAGCTGGCGCTGTTCGGCGTCAACGCCATCGAGAACATACCGGGACAGGATGAGCGTCCGACGGTGAGCGGCTTCCCACGGGATCGGATGAACATCGAGATCAGCCGAATCTGCGCACGGTATGGTCTCGATCACTGGCTGTGGATGCCGGCGAGCTTCGATCTCAACGATGCGGCCAAGCGGACGGCGGCGCTGGATGAGCATGAGCGGCTCTTCAAGGCACTGCCGCATCTCACCGACGTCTTCGTGCCCGGCGGCGACCCGGGCAGCAATCCGCCCGAGCTCGTCATACCGTACCTCAAGGACCTCCATGAGCGGCTTGCCGCCAGTCATCCCGACGCGCGCATCTGGCTGTCCATGCAGGGCTTCGATCCGTTCAAGCAGGATGCCGTCTACCGGTGGATCGAGACGGAGCGCCCGAAATGGCTGGCAGGCATCGCCGCCGGCCCTTCCAGCCCCCCTCTGGCCGACATCCGCGCTCGCCTGCCAGGGGAGTATCGCATTCGCGACTACCCGGACATCACCCACAGCGTGCGGTGCCAGTTCCCGGTGCCCTACTGGGACCCTGCGTTCGCGTTCACCCTCGGACGGGAATGCGTCAACCCGCGACCCGTGTTTCACGCCCGCATCATCCGGGACACGGGCGGCTTCACCGACGGCTTCGTCACCTACTCCGACGGCGTGCATGACGATGTGAACAAGGTGATCTGGAGCTGTTTGGGGTGGACCCCGGACGCCGACCTCAATCAGATCATCCGCGAATACTGCCGTCTGTTCTTCGGACCGGACGTGGCCGAAGCCGCCGCATCGGGCATCTTCGCCCTCGAGCGCAACTGGGAAGGAGCCCTGGCCACCAACGGCGGTGTGGATGCCGCGTTTGCTCTGTGGTCGGCGCTCGACGAGCGTCATCCGGAGCTGCGCACGAACTGGCGATGGCAGCTTTGCCTTCTGCGCGCCAACTATGACCTGTACACGAAGCGACGCCTCCTGTACGAAACGGCGATCGAAGCTGAGGCCAACAGTGCCATGCTCACGGCATCGTCCGCAGGCTCCGAAAAGGCCATCGCCGCAGCTCTGGACGCGCTCAAGCAAGCCGAAACGCGAACGTCCCCCGACCTCCGCGAACGGGTGATCCAGCTCTGCGAGGACCTGTGGAAGTCCATCGGTCTGCAGACGAGCGTCACCAAGTATCAGGCCAGCGGGCTGGAGCGGGGAGCCGTGCTCGACTTCCTCGATTACCCGCTCAACAACCGCTGGTGGATCGAAGATGAACTGGCCAAGGTCAAGGCCATGCCCGACGAGGCCGCTCGCGTGACGCGGCTCGAGCAGATCGCCCGCTGGGAGGAGCCGGGTCCCGGCGGCTTCTATGACGACATCGGCAACGTCGGCAAGTCGCCCCATGAGGTGCGCAACGAGCGGATCGCGGCGCCCATTCTTGACATGGACCACATGATGAACGCCAGCTTCATGCACTGGGTCGGCGATCACCCCAATGCGCGTGCGCGCCAATCATGGATCAGCTACGAGGATTGGCCTGCGGCAATCCGCTACGCCGGAGTGGATCACGAGGCCGACTACGTCCTGCGGACAACCGGCTACGGCGACTGCTTCCCGAGAGTGAACGGACTGCGACTCGTCCCGACGGTCTACGGCAAGGACCTTGGCGCGATCAAGGAGTTTCCCATTCCGCGTGGTCTGTACCGGACCGGCGACATCACGGTCACCTTCGATCCGACATTCGAGCCGCATCTGAACTGGCGGGTCCAGTCACGGCTATGCGAGGTCTGGCTGATCCGCAAGTGACGTCCGTGGCTCCTACGGTCTGGGTGAGAACCGCACGCCGGATAGGGGCTTGCCAAGCGTGTCGGTGAGGCGAAGGTGAAAGCCCCACATGCCTGCGCGGCTGTGGACCGTCACGACGAGGAGGCAAGCAAACCGTCCATCCTGCGGACCACGCTCCGATCGTGAACCTTACCGGCCGGCCTGCGTCGCAACCTGATGAAAGACCGGAGGAGGATCGAACGATGTCCATGGCCCTTGTGCGAAGTTGTGTGTTTCTTGCTGTATGCGTTGCCGGGATCGGCCCCGAAGCATATCATCCGCTCGAGGTTGCCGGCACGGAACCGGTGCGCACCCTCGATCTTACGGTTCGCGATGATCGCCGCAAACGTGATCTGCCCGTCTTGGTCTATCTGCCCGAGGCTGCTTCCTCCGCGCCTGTTGTGCTCTTCTCGCATGGCCTCGGCGGGACGCGGCACGGCAGCAAATACCTGGGCGAGCACTGGGCACGGAGGGGCTACGTGGCCGTATTCCTGCAGCATCCGGGCAGCGACGACAGCGTGTGGCAAGGTGAGCCGATCGCGAAGCGGATGTCGGCCATGCACAGCGCGGCTTCGTCGGCGAACTTCCTCTTGCGCGTGAAGGATGTGCCTGTCGTGCTTGACCGGCTCGAAGCATGGAACCGGCAGGACGGCCATCCCCTCAAGGGCCGCCTCAATATGAGCCGCGTCGGCATGTCCGGCCACTCATTCGGAGCGGTTACCACCCAGGCCGTGAGCGGTCAGACCTTCGGCGCGCTCGGAGCGATCTACACCGACAAGCGCATCAGGGCCGCAATCGCCTTCAGCCCCAGCAGCCCGAGGCGCGGAGAAGCCGCCCAGGCATTCGGCAAGGCAGCCATCCCCTGGATGCTGATGACCGGCACGCGAGACACGGCCCCCATCGGCAATGCCACCGTCGAATCCCGCCTCGCCGTGTTCCCAGCCCTTCCGAAGGGCGGGAAGTACGAGCTGGTCCTCCATGACGCCGAGCATTCGGCATTCACCGACCATGCTCTGCCGGGCGACAACGCAAAGCGCAACCCAAACCACCACAGGGCCATCCTTGCGCTCTCCACCGCATTCTGGGATGCATACCTCCGAGACAATGCCGATGCCAAGCGGTGGCTTACGAGCGACGCCGTCCGATCCGTCATCGAGCCGAAGGACCGGTGGCAGATGAAATAGCGCGGAGCGGCTCGCCGGTCCGTGAGCGTATCCGTGGGCGCTCAAGGACTGACGGGCCGCAACCGGCATGACGCAGGGGAAGAAGGTAACGCCCCGATTGGCCCACGCCGGTTCCTCGCGCCGCCCGTTGGAACCACCAGGGAAGGGCGACGACGGGCGAATGCCACCGAGACGATGTCGGCTCAATGTCGGCACCGCGCGAGATCGCAGGACCAGAGCCGCAGCCCGGCGAACTCCTCACCCGGAGGTGGGCAATGAACGACCGCGAGCGATACCTGGAGACACTCCTGTTCGGCAAGCCTGACCGAATCCCGTTCAGACCCGGCGGCCCGCGCGAATCGACGCTGCGTGCATGGCGCAGTCAGGGTCTCCCTGAAGGCGCGGATTGGTACAGATACGTGTGCGAGCGGATCGGTATCGAGACCCCGCCTGCCCGACCGCGACCCGGCGTGTGGATACGCCACACGATGATTCCGGAGTTCGAAGAGAAGGTGATCGAAGAACGAGAGGATTCGCTCGTCGTCCAGGACTGGAAAGGCAACGTCTGCGAGATTTCGCGCCAGTTCGACGTGAGCTATCTTCGTGCGGCAAAGGACTTCGTGACGCGTCGCTGGATTCGGTGCCCTGTCGAGACCTGGGAAGACTGGGAGGCCATGAAGGCGCGCTACGACGCCGAAGACCCGTCTCGCGTCCCTGCGGACCTATCCGAGCTTGCTCCAAAACTGGCCGAACGCGACTACCCCATCGGGATCGGCCTGCACGGGCCTTTCTGGCAGATGCGCGAGTGGCTCGGCTTCGAGGGATTGTGCATCACGTTCAAGGACGATCCGGCCATGATACGCGACATGGTCAAGTTCTGGACCGACTACGCATCCCGCTTGCTGGAACGGGTCCTCTCCATCGTGCCGTTCGACTACCTGCACATTTCCGAGGACATGGCCTACAAGGTGAAGCCCATGATCGGTCCCGATATGTGCCGTGAGTTCCTCGTTCCCTGCTGGCGGCAATGGGGCGACCTCCTGCGCGCCTGCTCCGTGCCGATCTATGACGTGGACTCCGACGGCTACATCGGCGACTTGATCCCGGTGTGGATGGAGTGCGGCGTCAACGTATGCGATCCCATGGAAGTCGCCGCAGGCAACGATATCGTGGCGATGCGCGCGCACTTCGGGAAGGCCATGGCGTTTGTCGGCGGGGTTGACAAACGGGCGATGGCCAGAGGCGGCGCCGATCTCGACGCCGAGATGGACCGGGTCGAGCCGGTCGCCAGATCGGGCGGCTACATCCCGGGATGCGACCACGGGATACCCGGCGATGTGAGCTGGTCCAACATGCTTGCCTACTGCGATCGCCTCGCCCGCATGACGGGCTGGAAGTAGGGCGCCCGAACTGCCCTGTCGCCGTCGCCATCGTGCGTGAGAAGGGACCCCGACACCACGGCGGGGTCCCTCTGCGTTTCGGCTATGAGATGGATTCTACGGAATGACGGTCAAGATGCCGGCGCCCGATGCCGGACCGTATGCGGCATCGCCCGCAAACGTCACGCCGATCGCGTGGTCGCCGAGCGTGGCGTCTGAGGGGCAAGCATAGAGAACCGACGCCCGCCCCGTGGCTTCGGTTGTCGCCGCTCCGAGCGGAGTGGCGTCCAGCGAAAAGGCGAGCGGCTTGCCCGGTACCCATGCATTGTCGCCGACGCGACGCGCCCATGCCCGAAGGTACGTGCTCGTGCCTTGCGCAACGCTTCGGGATAGGACCCAGATGGTGAGCGTGCCCTTCGAGACCGTCAACGCCGCCGTCCCATTCGAACCGTTGTAGGTCGCGTCGCCGGCGAACGTGGCCGCCAGCGGTCGTGTGCCCTCTCCCCCATTTTCGGCAATGTAGTAGTCGAGGGTCGCGCGACCTGTGGAGCTTGTTGCGGCCGAACCGACGCCGGTGCCGTCCACGGCAAAGTCAACCGTGCGGCCTACGACCGGCGTGTTGTCGAGATGGTAGACGTATCCGCGCAGATAGACGAGTTGGCCGACAGCGCCCGTTCGATCGGGAACGTACATCTTGGTGCTGATCTTCGACGGGGTCAACTTGGCCACGTAGCCGGCCCAACCCGCACCCACGGCGGTCTGGAAGGCTCCGGGCGTGATCGGGAAGCTGGGAGACGCGGTGAATCCGACGAGCAATGCATCGCCCGTCAGCGTGAGACCGGCTCCGCCACGATCGGTCAGCGTCCCGCCGAAGAACGTCGAATACCCCAGCGCTGATCCGTCCGACGTAAGCCTGGACAGGAACGAGTCGGATTGTCCGGCCAGCGCAGGCTGGAAGCAGCCCGGCGTTACGGGGAAGTCGGCCGACAGCGTGTAGCCGCCGACGATCACATCTCCCGCAGGATCAACGCCGACGGTACCGTATCCCTCCTCCTGCGATCCGCCGAGGAACGTAGACCAGATCAATGCATCGCCATTGCGACTGAGGTTGGTCACGAACACATCACGAACGCCGCCAAACACGGTCTGGAATGCTCCGCCAGTGGTCGGGAACGTGGTCGAGGCCGTATCGCCCGTCACCAGGATGCCGGCTCCGGCGATGCGCAGATTGTTGGCCTGATCTTTCGCTGGGCCGCCAAGGAATGTGCCCCATATCTGGGCGGTTCCGTCGCCGGAGATCTTCGTCACAACCGTATCGCGATCACCGTCGTAGGTGGTGTCGTAGGCGCCAGGAGTGACCGGGAACCTGGGTCCGAGTTCGCCCGGCACATCTGCCGTCCATCCGGCGAGGACGACATTCGCATCGTCGTCGAAGCCCAACGCACGGCACTCGTCATCATGCGCCCCGCCGACGTAGGTGCTCCACACGAGCGCGCTGCCGTCCGCTGCCAGCATGGCGGCGAACATGTCGCCATAGTCGGCGGTGCCGCCCCCGTAGACGGTCTGGAATGCTCCCGACGTCGTCGGAAAGTCGGACGAGGACGTCGTGCCGGCGACGATGAGCCTGCCGAACCCGTCCTGCACGGCGCCCGCCGTGGTCTCCTTGCCCGACCCGCCAAGGTAGGTGCCGTAGGTCAGCGTGGTACCGTCGGCCGATAGGATTGCGGCGAAGGCGTCATATCCGCCCGCGCAGGCCGGCTGAAGCGCACCCGGGCTCGTCGGGAAGTCGGCCGACGAAGTCGTGCCGATGACCACCACGTTGCCGGACGAATCCAGGACCAGCATGGCCGGCTGGTCGTCGGCCGCGCCCCCCAGGAAGGTGGACCAGATGAGCGTCGAACCCGTCGGGTCGAGCTTGGCCACGAACACGTCATGGTCGCCGCCTCCGTAGACCGTATCGTAGGCGCCGGGTGTGGTCGGGAAATCGGTCGAACTGGTTCGGCCCGTCACATAGACATTGCCGAGGACATCCGTAAGAACGTGATGGACATAGTCGTTACCCGATCCGCCCAGAAACGTGGAGAAGTGAAGCTGGGCTCGGGCATCCATCGTGAGGAATACCGCGGCGACGAACGGCAGAACGATCTTGAGCAACTTCGGCATAGGGATTGTTCCTTTCGACCGACGGCACGCGCCGACGGCACAACTGAATGCTCTCCATCCTCAGATACGTGAGCATGCGCCTCTACGATGCCCGGAACCGATCGCAACTGCGCCGCGGTCATCGGAGCGGAGCAGCGCGACGATGCAGCTTGCGCGGGCGCTCCGACCGATCCGTCTCGGTAGTCCCCGTGGTCCGGGTCGTTGCTCGATCATCATACCGCATGCCGTCCTGCCGGTCGTGGGCCATAGGCGCCCGATCATGCCCTCACCACGCCTGTGTCGCGCCGATCGCGGCGTCTCTCTCAGTCTCGAAGCACATCACCAGCGGCAGGACCCGCGCATGCCGGTAGCGAAGGCTACATTCGGTCCGGCACAGAGGCCGGCTGCGGGAGGAACGGTATGCGCTCGGTTGCCCTGGTGTGCATGGCGATGTTGGGGCTTCTGCACAGCCCCTCGGCGCAGGTCATTTCTGAGGATTTCGCGACCTACCCGGAGGGCGTGCTCTATGGGGCACGCTGGGAGTTCGGCGGCCTGGGCTGGTCGGTGCGCGGCAAACGGCTCGTGTGCGAAGGCGGAATGCGCAGCACGGCCCTGCCTGCCTCCGCGCCCTATGCAAGCCGGATGACTTTCGAAGCGGTCATGCGGCCTGAACGCTCGACGGGGACGCTGTGGAAAACGGCCGGAATCGCCGTCGCTGTGGACGATGCCAACTACTGGCAGCTTTCGCTCGTCGAAGGACCTGAGGCCTCCGGCAAGACGCGGAGCCTCGAGATGCATGAGATGCTCAAAGGCCGATGGCTGGCCAACATCGAGGGAGCGACGACGCTGCGCAAGACCACCGAAGAGGGTTCGTTCGCCTGGGAGTATGGCCGCGACTACCGCCTGCGCATCGAGATAAGTCCGGATGGCATCATGGGCTCGATCGAGGAAATGGGCTCCCAGCGGGCTTACCGCATCGGCTACGCCTTCTCCGGCGATTGCGTGCGAATCGGGCGGCCTATGCTGGCAGCCTCGGGGATCACCGCAGCCTATGCATCCTATCGAGCGGATGTCCATGGCGTCGCCAAGCCGCCCGAGCCCCCAAAACCGCCCGCATATACTCGGGCGCCCATGTCGTCGCTTCGGTCGAAGGCCACCGGCTTCTTCCGCGTCGAGAAGATCGGCGGCACATGGTGGGTGGTGGATCCGCTCGGGTATGCGTTCTATGTCGTCGGAACCGACCATGTCAACTACAACGCCCACTGGTGCGAAAAGCTGGGATACGCCCCCTACAGCCGCAATGTCCAGGCCAAGTTCGGCTCGGAGGAGAAGTGGGCCGCCTCGGCGGTGAGCCGGCTCAAGGCATGGGGGTTCAATACGCTCGGCGCGGGCCATAGCGAAACGACGCGCCATCGAGGCCTCGCGCACACCGTGTTCCTTTCGCTGGGAACGGCGTTCACGGCCTACGGGGATATCGCACCGCGGACCACGTGGACCGGCTTCCCTGATGTGTTCGATCCACGATTCGCCCAGTTCTGCGCCATCGAGGCCCGCAAACAGTGCGCGCCCCATCGAAACGATCCCTGGCTGCTGGGTTACTTCCTCGACAACGAGCTCGAGTGGTTCGGCAAGAACGGATCGGAGACCGGTCTGGTTGACGAAACCATGAAGAAGCCCGCCGATCACCCGGCCAAGCGCGCATTCGTCCGCCTGATGCGCGAGCGGCACCGAAGTGTCGAGGCCCTCAATAAGGCGTGGGGGGCTTCGTTCGCATCGTGGGACGCGCTCGCCGCATCGAATACGGTTCCTTCGTCGGGCGAGGCCCTCAAAGACCGTCACGCGTTCGTGCGGCTGATCGCAGAGCGCTACTTCTCCATCACCTGTCACGCAATCCGTCAGGCCGATCCGAACCACATGATCCTGGGCTGCCGGTTCGCCGGATTTGCGCCGCCCATCTGGGACATCGCCGGACGGCAGCTCGATATCGTCTCGGTGAACTTCTATGGCAACGTTGATTTCGAACGGAATCGAACCACGGACATGCCTGCCGCGATGGCCCGCTATCACCGCGAATCGGGCCGCCCCCTCATGATCACGGAGTGGAGCTTCCCGGCGCTCGATGCGGGACTTCCTTCACGCCACGGCGCCGGCCAGAGGGTGCCCACACAGCGGGACAAGGCACGCGCCTACGCCATCTACCAGACGGCTCTGTTCGCCATGCCCTACATGGTCGGCTCGGACTACTTCATGTGGGTGGACGAGCCTGAGCTCGGCATCAGTTCGACGTTCCCCGAGGACAGCAACTATGGTCTTGTTGATGTGAACGACCGGCCGTGGCCCGAGCTGACCTCCATGGCAGCAAAGCTCAACCATCGGGCCGTCGCATTGCACGTCGGCAGAACGTCGGAGGTCTCGGCGCATATCGGCTCGAACGGCGTGACGTTCCGAAACCGTGGCTCAGTCGAGGCTCGCTGCATTGCCGATGTGTGGGTCCAGGGCAAGCGCACATCACACCGGCTGACGATCCCGCCCGGTCGAAGCCGGACACTGCCGATCCGCGCAAAGGGGCCGTCGCTGGTGATCGTCGAGGTTGACCGGGCGAGCGCGCTGGTCGAGCGCCGCCTCGACGACAATAAGACAGCCAGGCTGATCGGGACCGAGCCGCCGGGCCCATGCGTGGTCGTGGTCAATGCCGGCGACACGCCGCTGAGGAACGTGCCGGTATCCGTCGCGCTTCCCCCAGGAAGTCGGATACCGATGGCGGTGCGGACCGTCACGGGCCAACCGGTTCCCGCTCAGACCGACGTGCTCCCCTCGGGGACTGAGCTTGCGTTCGTCGCACCCAGTCTGCCTGCGCGGACCGCTTCGGTCTTCCATCTGAGACCCGGCGGCGTGCGCAGTGAGAAAAAAGCCCCGTCGGAGGACGCTCCGTTCACGTTCCGTGGCGCACTTGAGCTGGACGCAGGCACGTCTGGCCGAAACCTCATAGATACGGTGCGCCTCAATGGAACGGCCATCGGTCGGCTCACGGTCCTCGCGCATCAGACCAACGGCCAGCCGCTGTGGGTCGAGCCGTCCAGCATACGATCGGATACGGCGTTTGTCGGTCCGGTGCGGACAGTTCGACTTGTCGAGATGGAAGGGGGTTCCGAGGGTGCCGCTGCGCGCACGGAGGCGCAGAAGGAGGGGGTTTACGCACCGCGCACGGCCATGCCGCACGCGTTCCGCATGGGCGTTCGTATGGACTGCTTCTCAGGCGAAAGCTGGCTCGATGTCAGGGTGCTGCACGTGACCAACCTGGATGCCGGGCCATGGAACCTCGAGTCCTACTTCGTCTATCCGGCATCGGCCATCGCCGGCTCGGCCAAGGATGATGTGCCCGGGGGACCCGGTGATGCACCCCGATGGTATGACCTGGCGGCCGACGCATCCTACGGCGCCGTCATAGACACCGGAACCTTCCGCGGCTACTTCTGGAAGGACACGCCGGACGGCGAGACCCAGCACGCGGACATCTACCGAACCGTGAAGAGAAGGTTGGCCCCGGGTCAAGCGTTCCGCCCCGGTTCGAAAGGCCCATCGGCGCTGCAGAAGGGGCAGGGAGGCGTATCGGGCGATCCGCCGGTACGCGTGTTTGTGACCAGGGGCGACTCCGCTGCGCCGGGCCATGCCCTGATGGAGCGCCTGAAAGCCATCGGCAAGCTCGACGTCAAGCTCACCGGCCTCTCCCGGCCAAGCGGGCGCTAGCGGGAGATGAGCGCGTCTGCGCCGCTGCGTGACCTTGCCCACGAGGTCCTCGAGCTGTCGAGGAGCCGCGAGCAGCTCGAGCGGCGCGCCCTGTGGGTGGCCATGCACGCCCTCAAACCGCCGCGGGCTCTCGTCAGCTACGCCATGTACACCCACGTCTGGGAGCGGGAGATCGCCGATCCGGCATGGTTCAGGCACGAATCCGGCCTCGCCCGACATATTGAGGTCCAGCTTCGGGCGCGCCTGTGGAAAGCTCGATACATCCCCGACGACGAACCCGTCCTTCCCACGGTCTGGCTCCACATGCCCCATCCGCCCGGCGATGATCGGCTCTGGGGCGTTGCGCTGCCCTCGGTCCGCACCGATCCTCTCGGCGCCTACAAGCCGATACCCCCCATCCGCGATGAGCGCGATCTGGATCGGCTGCGCTTGCCGGCCTACGAGGAGCTGCCGGATGAAGCCGCCTCACTGCGACAACAGGCGATTGAACTGACGGGCGGCCTGTTACCGGTGAAGTTCCACACCGATGAGATCCACTATGGCCCCTTCGAGTGGGTGGTGCGCATGCGCGGCATGGATAACCTGCTCTACGACGTGGTGGATCGGCCCGATCTGGTGCATGCACTCATGCGCATCGCGACCGATGGCGTCGTGGGCTACCATCGCGCGCGTGAGGCCGCCGGCGCTGTGGACGCCGAAGCGAGCTGGAGCTTCCATATGCACTATGACGCCTGCCCGGAGCCCGGCAACCGACTGCGCGACTCGTGGGCCTATGTCCATGCCCAGTCGGCCGCATCGCTGTCGCCGCGCATGTACGCCGAGTTCGTGCAGCCGTACAACGCCGAGGTGGCCGCGCTCTTCGGCAAAGTCTACTACCATGGCTGCGAGGACCTGTCGGCCAAATGTCGGGTCATCAAGGGACTGCCGAACCTGAGGCTGTTCCACGTGGGCCCCTGGACACCGGTCGAGCCCGTCGTCGAGTGCTTCGGTGCCGGCGTCGCGCTCGAGGTGCACTCGCACCCGACCAATGTCCTGTTCGCGTGGAGCCCCGATCAGGTCAAGGCCGACCTGCGCGCGCGTCATCTGGCCGCCAGGTCGGCTCCGCATGTGCTCAAGCTGTGCGATGTCGAGACGGTCGGAGACCCGAACAAGCTGCTTGTGTGGGCGGACGCAGCGAGGACGATCGTGTAGCTTGCCCGTTCAGGCCGGCAGCGATCCGCTCAGGTTCGGTGCTTGGTTCTGGCGATGATGTGGTCCTGCATCTCACGATCGAGCAGATTGAAGCGCTGGCTGAACCCTGACACGCGCACGCACAGGTTGGCGTAGCGATCGGGATCGGCCTGGGCGGCGCGAAGGGTGTCGGCGCTCACGACATTGAACTGGAGCTGCCCGACCTTCAGACGCACGGCGGTCCGGAGAAGATCAATGAACGCGTCGCGCCCGGAGCCTTCGAAGAGCGTGGGATCGGCTTCCAGGATGGCCGAGCTGCTCGCCGCCACCTGGTCGTGGGGCAGGGCGGCCAGCGACCGAACGACCGCCGTGAGCCCGCTCTTGTCGCGGCCCTGACCGGGCGACACGCTGTAGGCGAGCGGCTCGCCGGACCGGCGTCCGTCAGGCGTGGCGCCCACAGCTTTGCCCATGGGCAGCATGAGCGTGAAGGTGAACAGGTGCGTGAAGAACCGGCCACCGCCGGGCGAACGCAGGCGGTCCATGATCTCAACGTACTGGCGAACCAGTTCGGCGGCCATGCGGTCCGGTTCATCGCAGTCGTTGCCGTATTTGGGCACACGGTCCCATAGGAACCGACGCAGCGCTTCGGCATCGGCGAAGTTGCGGGACAGCGCATCCATCATCTCGGCAGGCGAGGTCTTGCCGTTCGCAAAGACAGCATCCCGCAGACCTACGAGACTGTCGGCGGCGTTCGGCACGCCCATCGCGGCGCTCGAGTGGCAGTTGTAGCGGGCGCCCCCCTCGATGATATCCAGGCCGCGCGCGATGCAGTCGTCGGTCAACAGCGAGAGGTATGGCAGGCGATACTGTGAGCGGTGCGCGATCTCGGCGGAGTTGGAGCCATAGGCCGCCCACCGGGCGCAGTGTTCCAGTTGCGCTGTGTACGATGCCATCACATCGTCGAACGTCGCGCATTCGTCCAGCGGCTTGGTCGGCGGGCCTGCCTGCACACCGTCGCGCGGATCGCGCCCTCCGTGCAGGGCGATTTCGAGGACCTTGGGCAGGTTGATCCAGTTGCTGACCGCATGGGGATTGGCCTTGCCGGGGATCGTGATCTCGATGCATCCGATCGCAGCGTATCCCCTGGCATCCTCAAGGGAAATGCCGCGTTGCGACAGGGCGGGCACGAGAGCCTCATCGTTGAAGAAGAAGGGTATGCCGCCGCCCCTGGCAACCAGGTCCACGCAGCGCGCGACGAACTCGCGGGGCGATCCGTTGTGCAGTCGCGCCGAGAGACAGCGCACGAAACCCATGGCCTCCGTAACATCCAGCACCAGGAAACTCAGCGGGTTTACGGCATCCGCGCCATCGGCCTTCTGGCCGCCGACCATCATCTGCTGCACATCGTAGGGCTGATACAGCTTCAGCCACAGCGCGGCTAGCAGATCGGCTGCTTCGGGCATCGTGATCCGACCGGCGCTGAGGTCGCGCTCAAGGTACGGCCACAGGAACTGGTCAATGCGCCCAATGCCGTTGGCGTTGACCCCGTCCTCCCAAACCGTGATCATATGGGCGAACCAGAGCGCCTGAACCGCCTCACGGAACGTCCGCGCGGGCCGTTCGGGCACACGAGCGCATATCCGGGCCTCCTGCGAGCCGCGAGGGAGCGCTGCGGCCCATCTCCTGCCGAGACCCGAGGCGGCATCGGCAATCCGCCGGAAGGCCGTCAGGTTCGCCATACGCTGAGACGCCTGCGGCTCCTCGGGTTTGAGGCCCGCCATGGCGGCATCCGCCTCGGCGCGAATGCCGGCGAACCCGAGTCGAAGCACCTTCTCGTAGTCGCGGATGCTGTGGTTCAGGTCGGTGCCCCACACCTGCACCACCGACCTTTCCTGCAGGAGACGCAACGGCTCCGGCCACGGGGCAACCGGGGCAAGCTCCATCCACCGGAACGGGTCAGCGGCGAGCCACTGCTCCATCATGGCCACGTGACCGTCGGGCAGTCCGGCCCCACGTGCTCGGGCGACCACCTCCGGCCCGCAATGCGGCCTGAAGTTGACCATCGCATGGTCGTTGCCGTGCTCGCCGACGAGCGGGTCGTCGGAATCGGCATGCACCGGCATGTGCTCGATCACATTCGCCAGCGCTTCGGCGTTGCGCACCGGAAGGCTTGCCCCTGCCGCGCGCATCCAGCCTTCGAGGTACAAATAGTCGCGCCAAGCGCCAAAGGATCGCTCGTCGAACCGATCAACGCAGCGCTTGCGCATGGCCTCGATGCGCGGAGACGGAGTGTATGGCATGGTCCCGTCGCTCCTGATGGACATGCCCGGATTCTACTCGCAAAGGCCGTCACGCATATCCGTCTGTAGCCTTTGTCCGATCTACCCGCGCCGACTCAGTTGGAGAGCGATGCTGCCGTCATGAGCCGGAGGCCACGCAATCCGCCGCCGCGCCCGGTCGAAGCAAGAGCAGCGAGCCGGCGCATCCGGCCGGCCCGTTGGCTGCGTTCACTCCGATTGCCCGCCGGCGACTTCGGGCAGAGCCGAGCGGGTTGAGGGACCTGCCCCTACTTGAGGTCGAAGAGCTCGTCCGTCGTCAGGTCGCCATCGGAATCGATCTCGCCGATGCGGTTCGCCCGAAACGTCGCGGCATCGTAGCCGGCTCCGAATATCCCGGTGCGATAGACCGGTCTGAAGGTTTTCGCATGGCCGTCCACCCAGGCCACCATGCCGGAGTCGAGATGCCTTCCCTGAAATCCGGGCACCGCTGCGGAGGGCGGGTCGAGGAACGGCTGGGATTCGAGCCTCGGCGGGCTGATGCGGTAGTTCATGCGCGCCGCATCGGCCAGGAACACGGTCTCGGAGGGGCTCATCACGGCCGCAGACGAGATGGGCCGGACGTCAAACTGGAACGGACCGGTCTGGGTGTAGGGGCAAAGGTATTTGTAGTTGTACCCGTATCCAGTGTGCCCGACGGTCGGCCTGGTGTCGTTGCTGAACGATGGACAGGCGTTGATCTGATTGTTTCGCATATAGGGATAGAGAAGCCCCTGCGTCTCATCACGTGAGTTCGTGATGCCGCTATACGATGCCCACCAGTAGTACACGACGGCACCCTGCATTACGGCGACGGGCATGATCATCTCGTCATAGTCCTGGCTGTACATCTGCGCGCCCATCCCGATCTGGCGGATGTTGGATAGGCACTGTGTCTTTCGGGCGCTCTCGCGCGCCTGGGCAAAGACGGGGAAAAGAATGGCTGCCAGTATCGCGATGATCGCGATGACTACGAGCAGTTCGATAAGGGTGAACCCGCGCGCGAAGGGCTTCACGCGACAAACCACAGCATCTCCTCCTGTCGGCCTCTGAGGCCGTTGTTGCGATCGCGTCCGCGCCGGTTGTGGCCCATGCGATCCTCGGTGTGCAGTACGCTCACAATCGCCGCGTTGGTTCCGATTAGGGATATGTACATCTGCTGTTCACTTCCATGTGACGCGTTCATGCCTCACCCGGGCCCCCTTGTCTTGTGTGTTGATGCGCTTCCCGACAAGCACGAGGATGAGGCGCCGGACGGATCGGGCGCCCCACGCACTCAAAGGTGACGCGAGATGAACGAGGTGGTGATCTCGCCGCGCCGATAGAAGGGGCTCTGCACGATGCGGCGCTGCAGGTCGAGGTTGGTGGGAACGCCCACGATCTGCATCTCATGCAGGCAGCGGGACATGCGCGCGATGGCGTCGGCCCGCGTCGGCCCCCAGACAACAATCTTTCCGAGCATGGGATCGTAATACGGCGGCACCTCATAGCCGGCGTAGACGTGGGTGTCCACGCGGACGCCGGGACCGCCGGGCCATCGAATGCTTTCGATCCTGCCCGCCTGCGGCGCATACCCCTGCTCGGGATCCTCAGCGGTGATGCGGCACTCTATGGAGTGCCCATTCATGCGCACATTCTTCTGAGCAATCGAGAGAGGCTCGCCTGCGGCGATGCGCAACTGCTCCTGCACGATGTCGAAACCCGTCACGCGCTCGGTCACCGGATGCTCGACCTGCAGCCGCGTGTTCATCTCGAGGAAGTAGAACCCGCCCTTTCGGTCCACGAGGAACTCCACTGTTCCGGCATTCCGATAGCCCTCGGCGCGAGCCAGACGCACGGCGGCTTCGGCGATGCGCGTGCGCAGACCCGGAGCGATCTCACCTGCCGGGGCCTCCTCGATAAGCTTCTTATGCCGCACATTCTGAACCGAGCACTCGCGCAGCCCGAGGTGGACGACATGGCCGTATGAGTCTGCCATCACCTGGGCCTCGATGTGGCGCGGATCCTCGAGCAGTTTCTCTATGTAGACTTCCGGCTTACCGAAGGCGGCATCGGCCTCGGACATGGCCATCTGCAGCCCTCGGGCCAGATCGTCTGCATCGTCCACGCGACGGATACCCGTACCACCTCCGCCTGCGACGGCCTTGATGTAGACCGGGTAGCCGACCTTGTCGCAGACCCGCGCCGCGTCGGCTTCGTCGCGAACAGGGCCCTCCGAGCCGGGAATGATGGGTACCTTCGCGCTGCGTGCGATTTCGCGAGCCTTAGCCTTGTCGCCCATTTGCTCAATGACAGCCGCAGGCGGCCCGATGAAGGTCACGTTGCATGCCTCGCACGCCTCGGCGAACGCGCTCTGCTCGCTGAGGTAGCCGTAGCCAGGATGGATCGCCTCGGCGCCGGTGATGTGGGCGGCAGCGATGATGTTCGGTGCGTTCAGATAGCTGTCGCGGCTGGCGGCAGGGCCGACGCATACCGCCTCGTCAGCAAGGCGCACGTGCAGCGACTCGCGGTCGGCGCTGGAATAGACGGCGACGGAACGGATGCGCATTTCGCGGCATGCGCGAATGACGCGGACTGCTATTTCGCCGCGATTGGCGATGAGCACCTTACGGAACATTCTGGCCTTTCTGCCCTTTGTCTGAGACTGGCCCGTTGGACCACGCTACGATTGGCCGTGGGCGACGGTGCGGCTCGGCGGGAGCCTCGCCCTCCC
>DYKI01000046.1:17309-24778 GCA_020722705.1 Chthonomonas calidirosea
CGGCATCAGTAGCTTTCGTGACCAGGGTGAGGGCACTGGACACGACCTGTCGCGGCATCGTAGCGGTACGGTTCCCCGCCCGTCGGACAGCGCTGCATCTCTGCGGGAAGACCCAGATCCACCAGGGACTGCGGAGCCCTGCCTTCGGGATCGGAGGCTGACAGCGCCTGAATGCTCGCTCGAAGCTGGCTGAGGTTGCTTCGGCAGACCGTGTCCCGCGCCTGCGTCACCGGCCCGGTGTATTTCGCCGGTCCGGACGACTTGCCGCCTATGTATCGTGGCCAGATGTACACGGCGATGGCCCCGATCACGACAAGAACGACCAGGAGCTCAATGAGGTTCAAGGCCCGCATTCGCGAGCGAACTGCGCCGGTTTTCATGGACCCTCCACATCGGCGGTGTGCCGATCCGACGGGCCGCCGCCTGTCCAGCCGGGCGCTGATGAGCGGTCGCCGGGCAGTTGGCCGGCATCCGCAATCGTAAAGAGCGGCTGATCGTACTCAACCGGCGAACCGTCTTCGATCAGGACACCCGAGACGATGCCGCCGCGGTGGGCGCGCACTTCGCTCGGGAGGTTCATGGATATGATCGTTCCGACAGCCTGGCCGATGACCACAGGCATGCCGGGAGTGACTCGCGGATCGGCGTGACGGAACACCCCGACGCGCTGGGCGCGGATGACCCAGGCATCGGCCTGGTTCGCCGTATCCGCCGCGGCTCCATGGGTTGCGGCCTCGCCCGAAACTCCGCTCACATCGGGCGCTGGGTGCGAGGCCGCTCGAAGCCCATCACCTTGATCCGAAGGCAGTGAAGCCTTTCGCACCGCAATGCGCAGTCCCTGACTGCGCACGGTCACGCCGCCGACAGACGACCGCGCGACAAGGTCCACGATCTGTTCGACAAGATCACCCATCGCTCTTGACCGTTCTCACCCCACCCCCTCAAGCCTTCAGGGTGAAGATGACGTATTCGAGGAGACGGAGCACCATGGTCGTAGCGACGATCACGAGGCAGCCAAGCATGATGAAGTTGGCCACGTCGCTGGTCGCTGTCGCACTGGCAAGACCCACGTCGCGTACTCCCGGTTCCAACGAGAGGTTCGCCATGACTCGATCGGCAGTGCGCAAGAATGCCTTCAGTTGCTCCATCAACGCTTCCAGCTTCCAGAAGGCGATGGCGGGAACGCCCAGCACCACGAGCGGAGAGAGCAACTGATACTTATGCCGCTGATGCTCGTTGTAGATGATGCAGTTGCGGCAGCGCTCGCGCTTAAGCTTGGCAGGCATCGAGCGATTGTAAGGGATGCGCACCTGGTCCTTACGTATCTCAGGCACACGGATCAGGTCGGGCCTCGGCCCGGTCGGCACCGCGCTTTCGGTTGCCTGCTTGTCCGCCACTTCGAGACCCGTCGCGAAGTCGAGGTTGCCGGTCCTGGGAGCCTGGTCGAAGATGTGAGCCAGCGACTGTCTGATGCTCACTTCCTCGCACATACAGCCAACCTGTTCGCGCCAGCAGCGTCTGCGGAGATGGTAGATGGGGCACCGAACCCTGATGGACTCGCGGCAGAACGGGAGCTGCCAGCATGCGGCCAGCGCGCCGATGAGGGCCTCTCCGGCGGGGGCGATCTCCTTCGTGCCGCCGCCATACTGCATGGCCGTCAGGTCAACGCGGTCGCCCCGACTGCCTTCCAGAACACGTCGGATGATGTCGTAGATCGTCAGGCCGACGCCCGGAACGATGAGGATGAGCGCCGCGATTCGCGCCTCGCCGTAGAGCGCAAGCATGGGCACGTTGCCGGCGCTTTCCCAGGATTGGACCGATCCCGCCATCTGCGAATCGACGAAGTACGGCACGCCGAAGTAGAGCAGCAGGGCGATAACCACCAGAACGTAGCCCAGAGACTCCTCATCATAGTAGAGGATGATGGAGCTGACGAGCAGAACGATCAGGGCCACGTTCAGGTATCTGATCGTGCCCTGAATGTTGGCGGCTATTCTCGCCTGGGTGGCCGCGTCGAGGGATGACCAGTTGCCGACGCCCCCCGAGAACAGCCCATAGATCAGATAGCCCCCCAGCGCGATCAACGCGACGACCGCGAGCTGCAGGAGCTTCTTCGTCCAGTCGAAAAAGGCCTGTTCGAGCTTAGCTGTTGAGGTGCGTCCGGTATCCCCTACTCGCATCGAAACCAACCGCCTCGCTTTGGGCCTGGGTCGCGCCGACGCAACCCGGGATTGAGGATGCCGATCGGAGCCTCAGCACGCACGTCGAACCGACGACGCCCGCCGCCGATCAGGCCTTGATGTCGCAACCCTGCCGTGTATAACCCTACTTCGCTCGTTCGAGATACTGATCCGATCTGGTGTCCACTTTGACCCTATCGCCGACGTTCACGAAAAACGGAACCTGGATGACGGCGCCGGTCTCGAGAGTGGCAGGCTTCGAGCCGCCCGAGGCCGTATCGCCCCTCACGCCGGGATCCGTCTCGGCGACTTCGAGCTCGACGAAGTACGGCACCTCTGCGCCGATTACCGTACCGTCATGCTCGATCACCGTCACTTCCATTCCGTCCTTGAGGTACTTCACGGAATCGCCGAATAGCGCCTTGCTTACGGCTATCTGGTCGTAGGTTTCGGTGTTCATCAGGTAGTACTCGTCATCCTGATTATAGAGATACTGCATCGGCTTCCGCTCGAGCCGTGCCTGTTCCATCTTCTCGCCTGCGCGGAAGGTCTTGTCTATGACGGCGCCCGACCGCGCGTTCTTGAGCTTCGTGCGCACGAACGCTCCGCCCTTGCCGGGCTTGACGTGCTGAAACTCGACGATTGTGTAGATTTCATTGTCCAGAATGATGGACAGGCCGTTGCGGAAGTCACTGGTGTCAATCAACGGGCGGCATTCCTCCGAAGTATTGGCATTCCCGCACATCGGGGATGCTGATGCGGCGTATTGTAGCATATGCCGGTTCCGGCATGCGGGAGAGATCGGCGACGGCAGAGCACGCTAGTCGCTCCGCACCACGGAGCGACTAGCGCGCGATACGTCGGCTGAGGACAGGAAACTAGCGGCGCCTTACCGACCGTCGAGCGAGGCCCGTGCCTCCGACGGCAAGGGCCCCGCCCACACCAACAATGGAGAGCCACGCGGCGGGTCCGAGCCCGATCGGATCCAGAGGGCCGCGGTCACCCATGTTGCCCGCAAACTCGAGTGAACCGTCCTGTGCCACGCGATAGTAGCACTGCTTGTCCTCATCGCGGACCAGGGCTCCTGATCGGAACTGCGGCACACTGAGCAGCTCGGAGCGCTCGGCCGTCAGTCTGGAGGATACCAGCTCACCGTCGCGGACCTGGAGCAGGACCGGACGCGTCTTCTCGATCAGATACCACTCCCAGCGATACCGGGTAGGCAAGACGGTCCCGGCCCGCGTGCTCGTCTGGAGCACACTCCATACTGTTCGGCTTGATCGGTCGCGCTCGTTCTTGTCGCGGCGCTCGGCCCGGATGGCTATTGGGCCGGCTTCGGTTGCGAACGTAATCTCGATCTGCTGACCGTGACCGATGGGACCGCAGACGGTGACAGTCCTGCCGAACAGAGGATCCCGCCCTGAGCCAACGACGTGAAAACCCGGCGCGCGTAGGATGTCGGCATACCACGCGCCTCGATGCGTGTATCCGTACTCAAGCGGATTGTCCGGGACACCCGGCTTCGAGGAGAGGAACACGTCCTGCGTGTTGGAGGCGGGGTTCTCTTCGATTCGAACGCGCCGCTGACCGTCGGCCCAGGCGACTATCTTGCGCCCGCTCGGATTGCCCGGGCGCGCCTTGTCCTCGACGTATTCCACGTACACGCTGCGGCGGTCGGCAGCCCACGTGCCGCGGCCGGCTCGATCGTCCGGCGACGAGGGCGGCGCACCGGTCAGGCGGTAGTAAGCGTCTGTTCGATGAACCCTGAACGCGATATCGCCGCGCACACACGTCAGTGTCTCCGCGCGATGTGCCAGGGCCTTGATGAGCCTCTCGATTTCAGGGGCGGCTTGAGCTGTGCTGGGAACGCTGAGCCCCACAAGTGCGGCACAGGCCGCTGCCCTTGCCCCCGAACGCAGCGCCGTCAATGCGGCCTCTCGTCTCCGGCTCATGGGTTGCACGGGTGCCCGGTTGATTGGGAGCAGTGGGCCTCACACCCCATCAGATCACCCTCGCCGGGATGCTGAGAAGGGTCAAACGTGCCGCACTCGTCCTTCGGCACGTAGAACACCAGATAACACCAGTCGTAGGTGCTGTCGGTACAGCCATGTAGTCTTGCCCACCATGTACAGCGCTTCTGAGGATAGTGGACGTAGAACATGCAGGGGCTGAACACACAGGCGCTGCATCCGTCGGGATCGTTGCAGGCATTGACGACAAGCGGGCACAGAGGATCCGTGGGGCTGTTGGGGAAATCGCCTCCGCTTGAGCCGCAGGGACGCAACCCAACCTCATCAGGCGCGACCGTCGTGGCGGCAAATCCGACGATACCGGTGCCAATCAACACGAGGCCGAAGATCACCGCAACTACCTTGCCACTCACCATGACTTCCTCCAATGTGAAAACCAGAGAGTGTTGCTCTACCGGCTGCGATCCACTGGAGCGCCTGGCAACGTCATGCCGTCTGGCCCTCCTTGGCGGGTGGGTTCCGCTCAGGGCGCCCCGCCCCCGACGGCAACCACAGCCTAATGCCATATTATAAATGAGAGTCTGCCGCATGTCAAAAGGATATGTTGGGGCCGGTCGTGTCAACTGGAGTGTGCAAAAGCCCGGGCCCGGTTCGTGTTGGTTGTCGTCGGGTCTTGCGTGCAGTCAGGCTTTGGGTTTATCGCATATGGGCCATCCGCTGGCCTATGCATGACGACGGGCGCCGGTCACGGAACCGTGTTGCCGGCGGCCGGGAGGATAGGGCTCGGCTGGGGAGTAACTTGAGCGCCCGGGTCGGGGCCAGGACGCAGGGGCGAGCGGCTGTCGTGCGTTTACGGCTGCAGCCGCTCGCCGCGCCTGTGTCGTGATGTGTCCAATCCGTACCGTGCCGGCGCAGGCTGCCGAGGCATGTCGTCACCTGGCGTTTTCCAGCGTTTTGAGCGTCTCCTGGATGCTGTCGATCCGGCACTGCAGCTCCTGTGCGTTGTCGGTTTCCTGCCAGTCCTCCGACCGTTCGCCATAGCAGCAGGTCATCTCGTCGTGCGCTGTCCCAAGAAGTGAGTGGGCATGCTCAATGAGAGCGTCCCACCGCCGCTTGCTGGGCATGGTCGGGATCGGCGCAAGACCTGGCAGGCTCTTGGCGTAGCTCTGCCGGACCTTGTGCACATTCCGACCGATCTGCTCGCTCGTATCGCGCGCAGGCATGCACGAGTCTGCGCGGCCAACTTCCAGTACTGCAACGTCTTCGACAACGCCCAAGCGCATCTGGACCTCGGCTATCGGTACACGGTCTCAGTGCGCAGGGGCTTCGAGCGGGTGATCCGGAGGCTCGATGCGGCTGGCGGTCCGGCAGACAGCGACGACGAGCCGTTCTATAATGCGATCATCGCATCGTGGCAGGATCTGTCCGAGAACATGGTCCGACGCGTGGAGCAGCTCATTGCGTGATTCGGCGCCTCAAGCGCATCTGCCTTATTATCCCTGCTCCATCTCGCAGCCGTAGTTCGGACCGGGTTCCAGATACCCTCTGTCTACGGCGTCGGCGATCATCGCGCGCGCCCACTGCCACAGCTCGGGAGCGCCGTCGGCGATAATGCGGTTCCGACGGAGGACCCGGTCCGCGGTGACGCCGTGCTCGCGCCACGCGCCGCCCTCCGTCACATAGTTGTGCAGCATGGGCTGGAGCCGATCGAGAGCATTGGCATACCGTGATTCGGGGCTCTGCCGATCCTCGAACTCCAGCCACAGAGCCTTCATCTCTGCGGCCTGGTCATCCGGCAGGAGGCCGAATACGCGATCGGCGGCCTGCGCTTCCCGTTCATGTTTGCCGACCATGCCGGCGGTGTCGTAGCAGAAGGTGTCGCCGCAGTCTATCTCCACGAGGTCGTGAATGAGCAGCATCCTGATGGTGCGCAGCACATCGAGGCCCTGCGGCGCATACTCCTGAAGCACAACGGCCATCAGCGCGATGTGCCACGAATGCTCGGCATCGTTCTCTTTGCGCGAGCGGTCCATCAGAACCGTCTGGCGGAAGACGCCCTTGACCCGGTCAATCTCGCGAATGAACGCAAGCTGGGCCTGGAGGCGTTCTGAGGTCTCGATCATGTCTCTTTCCTGTGCCCGTTTGATCCCTCAGGGCATCGGCTTCATGTATATCACCGAGCGCCGCCGCTCTACGAAGCCGACATCCTCATACAGCCGGTTGGCGCCCGTCTGGCTATCGGCGTCAACGTCTATGGTGGCAATCTTCTGCCCCTGTTGGGCGAGCCACGCCAGACTGTGAGCGAGAAGGGAGCGTCCAAGGCCGCGCTTTCGGCTGCTGCGCCGCACCCCAAGCACTGCGATTTCGCCCTCGGACGTGCCACGGTGCGCATTCCGCTCTGCGCTGACTCGCACGATGCATGCTCCCGCCGCCGCCCCGTCGGCATCGCGCGCGATGAACGTCGCCAGCGGCGCATGCGCCATCGCAGCGTAGAAATGCTCGTATTGTTCACGGGTGAAGTTGGCCTGGTGCCAGTGGTCACGGAAGCTCTCGTAGAGGACGGCGAACACATCGTCGCGGTCGTCTTCCGACGCAGGACGCACCGCATAGCCGGCCGGCCCGTCCAGCTCGGGGAGGTCTCCATCGAGGCTTCGCTCCATCTCGAGGAACCAGCGTGTCGCCGCGTAGCCGAACCGTTCGAGCAGTTCGATGCGGTCCGGTCTGTGAACTCGCAGCCCGATCTGAAAGCGGCCCGGCATATGCGGGAGCCTGCGCGCCCGCACGGCGCAGTCCTCGGCGAAGCGCAGAAGAGCTTCATCCATGCCCTCTTTGCGGTGATCGGGATGCACGGTCCAACTGATATGCACGGTCTCGTCCTCGGCCGTCGGCATGGGCACTGCCGACACCGAAGCCACGAGCGCTCCACCGGTGCCGGGGAGGACATAGGCGAACTCGGTGATGTCGAGGCCGGGAATGTCGAACTGCGCTGCGACCATCTCTCTTGTCACCGCGTCACCCGGGTCGTCCACAAGCCGCACCGCTTCGGCAAGGCAGACAATGGCATCAATGTCGGCGCGGCTGATGGGACGCAGGCCGGTAAGCATCGCGATTCCTCCTCGCCGGCAGCGTCGGCCGGCGCACGACTCAGGATACACGCACTACGGCGCTCACCGGTGCGGGGTTCGCTTATTTGCCCTGAATGACCGACCGACGCTCCGCAGGGGTTCCAAAGACGCTTGCGGTATATCAATGGCAACTCCCGTGCGGCTCGGCGGGAGCCTCGCCCTCCCGAGCGGGCGGGGGCAAGGGGGGCGTCGCC
>DYKI01000216.1 GCA_020722705.1 Chthonomonas calidirosea
CGGCAGGGACGCCGTCCCTCCCGCATCGTCACCGATGACCCACATCGCGGACGGCAGGGACGCCGTCCCTCCCGCATCGTCACCGATGACCCACATCGCGGACGGCGGGGACGCCGTCCCTCCCGCATCGTCCCCGATGACCCACATCGCGGCCGGCAGGGACGCCGTCCCTCCCGCGGCCGCGCCCTCAATGGTGAGGACCGGCTCGGCAGGAGCCTCGCCCTCCCTCCGCTCCGAGCTCAATCCCACCTACATGCGCGTTCGGATACCCGACGAGGCCATAGGAGCACTGCGTACTCTGACACAGGCGGCGGCGCACCATATAATCGCTCGTCTGCTCGCCCGCTCCAAGGCCACACGGGCCTTGCTTGACCGCTACTCGCAGATTTACGGCGGGCTCTTGCGCCGGGCCGACATGCTTCTGTTTGACGAGCTTCCTCGTGTGCTGCTGGAAGCGACCAAACGAGCGCAACCCACCGATATCCACTTCAGGCTTGGCCTGTCCGTGCGCCATGTGCTGCTCGACGAGTTTCAGGACACCAGTCAGCCCCAGTGGGCGATGCTCCAGCGGCTGCTGATCCCTGCCGAAGCCGAATCGCCGAGACCATCCATCTTCTGTGTCGGAGACTCCAAGCAGGCGATCTACGGGTGGCGCGGCGGCTGTGCGGCTATCTTCGATCGTCTTGAGAGGGAAGTGCCCGGTGTAGTCTGGGAGACGCGCTCGACGAGCTACAGAAGCTCGCAAGTCGTGCTCGATCTGGTCAACGAGGTGTTCGGCAACATCGAGCGGTGGGACGGCATTCTGCCGTACCCCGATCTCCTCGCTCAATGGAAGAGCCAGTACATTGCTCACCAGGCGCACTTTGCGCTTCCCGGCCACACGGTGGTGCGTCGGAACACGCCCGTCGGCGCTGCCGATCGTCCGCTTTCGCCCTTCCGGCCCCCTTCGGACGCGGGAGGGTCATCGTCCTCGATGACCCCTATCATGGACGACGAGACAGACGAAACGTTGCCGCCTGCTGGGCTTCGGCCTTTCGAGGCATGGGTCACCTCGGCCATCGCCGATATCGCCCGCCATGACACCGTGTCAACCATTGGTGTCCTTGTTCGCCGCAACCGCACAGCCGCGAATATCGCATTCGGCCTGCAGTCCCTGGGCATTGCGGCCAGCCTGGATGGGCCCGGTGCGCTCGCCGACGACCCTGCCGTTGCCATCATCCTGTCCGCTCTCCGGCTGGCAGACCATCCTGACAGCACTGCCGAGGCCTTTCATGTTGCCGCGTCGCCGCTTCGTGATGCGCTTGGGCTCCTGGATTTGACACCGGCCATGCGCCGTCGCGTGTCGCTCCGAGTGCGTCGGATGCTTGCTGCGCAAGGGTACGCCAAAGTGATCGCTCAGTGGTCCCGCATTCTGGCACCGATGGGTGACGAACGAACGGGGCGACGCCTGACCCAGTTGACCGAAGCCGCCGCAACGTATGAACCGCAGACTACACAGCGGCCATCCGATTTCGTCCGGTGGGTCCTCGCCCAGACCGTCAGCGAACGCAGCGACGAGCGCATCCGGGTGATGTCAATCCACCAGGCCAAGGGTCTGGAGTTCGATATCGTTGTCCTGCCCGAACTCCATGCGCCCATCCACGCAGTTCGTCCCCCGGTCATCGAAATACGAGAGCATGGTGAGGACGCGCCAGTGCGGGTTGTTGCCTGCCCCTCCGAGGCTGCTCGCTCGGTGTCCAGCGACCTGGATCGCGCTCTCCTGCAGCATCGCGAGCGCGAGGTAGCCGATGCCCTCAACCTGCTGTACGTCGCAATGACGAGGCCACGCCACGCACTGCACATACTGCTGCCCGCTCGCGAATCCGCGCCGCAAGGACAGGAGCGCTCACTCCCGATTCGGCCCGATTCGCTCATCAGATCCGTGCTGGGGTGCATTGGCGACGGTCCCGGTGACGTCCTTTTTGAGCGTGGAGACGCCGATTGGCGTTCGGCTCTTCCCACGCGTCACGGTCCACTCAAACAGCGGCCCGACAAGCCCATGCGCCCCGTGCTTTCGCCCGTGACGTTCGCCAAGTCCTCGCGACGCCGCATTTGGCCCGACTCAGCCCCATCGAGGCTGGATGAGGCCGGCACCGCAACAGCGCGCGACCTGCTGCGCCTAGATACATCCGCCATCAGCCATGGCGTGCTCATTCATGCGTGGTTTCAAGGCATCGAATGGCTCGAGCACGGTGTCCCCGATGACGAAGACCTGGTCCGGATCGGACGCATAGCCCTGCCGCACGAACCGGAGAGCTGGATACGCGCCCGCATTCCGGCCTTCCGAGAGATGCTGACACGGCAGGCGGTGGTGCAGGCATTCACCAAACCGCCATGGCCGCTCAGCCTCTGGCGCGAACGCCCGTTCGTCGCGCGCATCGGGGACGCCCTGGTACGGGGCCGAATGGATCGTGTTGTCATCCGCCTGTCTGACGCACCAGGGCCGCGCGTTGTCATTGCAGACATCAAGTCGGACCAGATTGGAGCAGACGCCATCCAGGCGCGCGCGCCAGGATACTACAGCCAGATGCGATCGTATGCGCAGGCGCTGTCTCAGATGATTGGGACGCCGATGCGGGAGATATCCATCCAACTGCTTTTCGTGAGCCCTGGAGTGCTTCATGAGGTACCACTTACTTAGGAACGCCCGGGTGTACCCGGACCGCCGATCGAGAGGAGTGCAGCCATGCCGCTCAGCTTAACGCCGCTCCGCATTGGACCTGTTGAGGTCCGTAACCGCATCGCCATGCCGCCAATGGTGCGCCTTGCCCCGCACGCATCGCCGGAGGTCATCGCCGGGGAAGGGTCTGTCACCGATCATCTTGTGGAGCATTATGCGAGACGCGCTCGAGCCGGCGTGGGTCTGATCATTGTGGAGGCGACTTGTGTTCACCCGCTGGGCCGCGTTTGGAGACATGGCCTAAACGCATACGACGATGCCCACGTCCCAGGTCTTGCGTCCATCGCTCGCGCGATCGCTGCAGAAGGAGCCCTGCCCGGCATTCAGCTTGTGCATGGCGGCCCGCAGGCCGATCCGGCGCTGACCGGGGGCGTGACGCTTGGACCGTCACCTGTTGCGCCGTCAGTTGGTGAGCCCGAACCTCGCGAACTGGACCTCGGGCAAATCCTCGACATTCAGCGTGCGTTCATCGAGGCTGCGGTACGGGCACATGAGGCCGGCTTCCGTTTCATCGAGATCCATGGCGCTCACGGCTACCTGCTGGACTCGTTTGTTTCGCCAATCCGAAACCATCGAACCGACGCATTTGGCGGATCCATCGAAAACCGTATGCGGATGCTCATGGACATCGTCATGCGCATCAAGGACTGCGTACGGGACGGCGCTGCGGTCGGGGCCAGGATCAGTGTGTTTACCCATACGGCAGAAGGCTTCGGAGAGAGCGAGCTGCGCGCCATGGTCCGCAGCCTGACCGAAGCACACTCGGACTTCGTTGACCTATCCGTGGACCGCGTGTTGACGCATGCGTTCGGGACCGATCGCAGCATGGGGCAGGCGGCCCGAGCCGCTACCAACGTGCCTGTCCTTGTGGCAGGAGGGCTGTCCTCGGGACGCGATTGCGAACAGGTGATCGCAGAAGGGCATGGTGACATCGCCTGCGTCGGGAGGGCCATGCTCGGCGATCCCGATTGGGCTCAGGGCGCAATCGCCGAACTCCGAGGCTGAACATCCGAGGAGCCTTTTCGGGAGGGACGGCGTCCCCGCCGTCCGAAACGCGGGTCAATGAGGACAATGAGGGAGGGACGCCGTCCTCGCCGGTCCGGAATATCGGTCACCGAGGACGGTGACCCTCCCGACGGCGAAGCGATTGCGTAATCCCGGTCATCGAGGACGATGACCCTCCCGACGGAGGGGCGATTGCATGATCCCGGTCATCGAGGACGATGACCCTCCCGACGGCGGTGCGATCGCGTAATCCCGGTCATCGAGGACGATGACCCTCCCGACGGCGGTGCGATTGCGTA